>NZ_JBQCWN010000007.1:0-125310 GCF_051957355.1 Neisseria sp. P0018.S001
GAATTTTACCGAAACCGCCTTCCAAGCCCAAGAAAGATTCACGGTTAGCGAAACCAGAGTCACCACCGGCGATAGAAGTTTTTTGTTCAACTTGCCAGATAGCATTCAGGTTGCTACCCAAGTGTTCATGGCCTTTGAAACCGATGCGAGAGCCGTAGTCAGCAATCTCAGTAGCAGTTTTAGAAGAAGTCTTACCCTCTTTTACTTTAGAAATATCTACGCCAGCTTTGATTTGACCGTACAGAGTCACATCAGCCATAGCTGCAACAGGCAGAGCTGCCAAAGTCAGAGCAATCAGAGATTTTTTCATTGCTGTATTCCTTTTCTATTGTGAAGAAATAACTTAAGCAGACCGGACAATCCGCTTAGGCTTACTTTATCGCTGGAATCAGCGATTCCATGACTGTCACTATAATTGTTCCTTTCTAAAAAAACAAACTTTATTCAATTCCCCCCCACTACCGCAGGAACCAAACAAAGGTAGAGACAACCCAAAAAATGGAAATTTATTATTTAAAATCAATGATAAATTTCTTCAAAACCCAAATTTGCATTTTTACAACACTTTATCAGTTTACACATCAATCACGCTATTTTGTTGCTTTTATACCAACAATCCACAGTTAGGCCGTCTGAAAATCATTACCTAGAACGCTCATCCACTCGGGCAAAGATAGTTGTGTTACCCCAAACTCATCAGGATAGTCAACGCCTGTTAAATACAGACCATCAGACATAAAAGTTGGCGGAGCCTTCAATCTGCTTTTTGCATGAAAGACCGACTCAAACTCATCCACACTGATTCTGCCACTACCTACGTACACCAATGCCCCCATAATATTGCGTACCATATGATGCAAGAATGCATTTCCATGCAAATCAAGGCACAGATAGCGAGAAGTTCCACTAATCTTTGTACTATATAGTGTCTTTATAGGGGACTTCGCCTGACATTCGGCCGCTCGAAAACTGGAAAAGTCATGTTCACCCTCCAACAAGACAGCAGCCTGCCTCATCAGATTTAAATCTAATTTCAAATGCGTCCACCCTACTCTACCAACCAATAATGGGGAACGAACCGGTGAGGATTCCAATAAATAGCGATAATGGCGGCCATAAGCATCAAATCGGGCATGAAAATGAGGTGCAACTTTTTGCGCCACCAACACAGCAACACCATCAGGCAAATGTGCATTGACACCACGCACCCATGCTTGCTCCGGACGACTTACTGATGTATCAAAATGCACTACCTGGGCAGTTGCATGCACACCCGTATCCGTCCTTCCCGCAACAATGGTATTAATTCGCTCCCCTGCTATTGAAGATAACGCCTGCTCTAAGGCCGTCTGAACAGTCGGCAAATTTCCAGCCTGTTTTTGCCAACCATAAAAACGGCTACCGTCATAAGAAAGGGTCAAAGCCCAACGCTGCATCAGATGCCCTGTTGTATTTGCTTGTTCAGTCATTTCTTATACTTCTTGTAAATTGATATTGTTGCCTACGCTTAAGCAACAAATATTAAAAAGGCGTGATCAACACACGCCTCCATTATGTATTTCAGACGGCCTTCATCTTCAACCATCACATAAAGCTGAAATCTTACCCAACTGATAATAGACTCAGCCAAAATCTTGCTTTTTAATTTACCATAAAAAAGATGCCGTCTGAAACGGCATCTTCATTTTACTGGCACTTATGCGCCAAGTTCTTTCATCAGTTTTTGGGCTTTATGCAGAATATCGCCTTCAGCCTCTTCAATCAGCGCTTGCAATGTTTCTCGAGCCGCTTCAGGATCACCGATTTCGATATACATCTTAGCCAAATCATATTTGGCTTCAAGCGGTGCAGTCATACCGACTGATTCTGAAACAAAGCCTCTTTCACTATTGCTTTTATCGGCAGCCACTGAAACATCTTCAGCTCCCCATTCCAATGCACCTTCTTCAATCACAAACTCAGAAGCAGCTTCTTCTTTCTCTACTTCTTCTTTGGTTTCTTGAATTTGCAAGTCTTGATCTTGCTTGATATCGAATGGCAGCACATGGCCGTCTGAATCTTCAGGGGTATCTACCGTAAACTCGAGTGGCTCTTCATTTCGCGACTCGAAGACTTTTGTCTCTGTCGCAAAATCAAACTCAGCAAATGTATTTGCCTGCTCTTCTTTACGTTCAGGCATAACAACGGATACCGGCTGATATGGATTTTCCGGTTCAGGCTCGTACACGCTTTCTGTTGATTCGATACTATCCCAATCAGCATAGCGACGTTGCTCTGTCTCTGCATCATGCGTTACTGCACCTGAAAGAATACCTGTCTGACTATTGTCAATCTTACCCAAATCAAGTTTGACATCATTAATAGTGGAAGATTCTTCTACTTCATTGATAACCACATCATCTTCGAAATCATCTTCGATAAACAGACCGTCTTGAATTTTTTCAGACGGCGTTACTTTAGTTGCAGCAACCGCAGCAGCTGAAGCAGCAACATTTTTCCGTACGGCCTTCTCTTCATCCTTACGGCTTACAGGTGCTTCTTCCGGCTCATCTTTACGTTTACCGGCAGCTTTCAGCAACAACCAAGCAGCAATAAGGGCTGCACCACCTGCCAACAACCATTTCCATAAATTGCCGTCTGATTCGCTTTCTGTTTGCTCCGCGACAGAATCCGTGGTTGTAACAGGCTCAGAAGCCACTACATTCTCTTGGGCATCAGAAGCCATAGCTTCTTGAACATCGGACGCAGGAACAGTCGATGCGGCATTTTCATTAACAGCTGTAGATGCCGCTTGTTCTGTTTGTTCAGCTGAAGCTTGTTTCACTTCTTCCTGTTGCTGTGTATTTACGCCAGCATCTTTAACCTGGGCTTCAGTTTGAGTCTCAGGCTGAACAACAGGTTTTTCTGTTTTAGCTTCTGTTGCATTGACGGTTTCATTGCCTTTCTCTGTCGCCGTATTGGTTTTAACAGGAGCAGAAGCAGCCAAGCGTTGCAATTCGCTACGGTTTGGAATATTCAGTACTTTACCTGCCAACATACGGTTGGCATTATTATCGATAAATACATCCGGATTGGCATTTACCAAAGCCTGGATGGTTTGATCCAAGGTCATACCCTGAGGACGGATGCTGGACGCGATGGCAATCAGGGTTTCACCCGTACGTACCAAATGCTGCCTGCCTGAACGTGCAGCTGTGTCGTTTTTAGTAGGGGCCGTCTGAACTTGTTTTTTCTCAGCCTTACGCTGCACATCCTTACGCGCTTGAGCTGCCTGATTACCTGCTGCTTTATTGTTTTTAGTTACAGGCTGTTGGGCATTGCGTGTCGGCTCGGAGGATTGAGATTCAGTGGCCGGGCGGGTACGAACAGATGCAGCATCTTTAGAATCATATCCGGCCGGATCGATAATGGCGGTGTATTCACGCGATTGCGCGCCGACACCTACTTGGAAAACCAAAACAGGATCTTTGATGGCTTGAGAAGAGCGGATAGTAACGACTGCCTTATCGCCTGATTTGCGTACCGCCGCGCGCAAATTGCCATTTGAAATAGTGGCCTTACCGCCATTGAGCAGAGCCTGAGCTTCCTCACCAGTCACAGTGATACTGCCTGTAAAAGGCTCACCCAAATGAGATTGAACATTCAAGCCCCCCAAACCCGCAGAGGCACTGAGCGATGTCATTAAAGCGATAGAAGCTGTAATTAATTTAATATTGTGATGTTTTTTCAAAACGGATCCCCTATTCGAAAATTATGGTACTAACCAATGTGCGCGCATTTAACCATATATTTACTAGATATTACGTCATGATATATTTTTAACCCATCCCTGCCAAGCAATAGAGGCTATTCAGCCTAAAATTCCTTAGCAAATCTATTACTTTTGCATGCTTGTGTTTCTTTTTTACAAATTTCGCCAACCCAAAATAAATATTTTATATAAATATATGTGGTATTGAAGTTATGGGGGAAGGTGCAAAAAAACACATCTCCCTGTATGATTAGCATTTACTCAATTAGTTTCATCATTAACATATGAAGATTTTGAGCGACTTATTCGCCGTATTCTTATTTTTCATTACATACATCATCACCAAAGACATGATTGCCGCAACGGCTGTTGCGGTTATAGTCGGCATTGCCCAAGCTGCGCTGACCTTTTGGAAACACCGTAAACTGGATACCATGCAATGGGTCAGCCTGATTTTGATTGTCTTTTTTGGCGGCGCAACGATTCTGCTGAAAGACAACCGCTTTATCATGTGGAAACCGACCGTTCTGTTTTGGATCGGCGCCATCGTCATGCTGTTCAGCCACCTTGCCGGTAAAAACGGGCTTAAAGCCGTCATGGGCAAAGAAATGCAGCTACCTGATTTTGTATGGACGCGCCTGACTTATGCATGGATTGGCTTCCTGATTTTTATGGGTGCGGCCAACCTCTTTGTCTTTACATATTTTCCAGACCAATGGGTCAATTACAAACTGTTCGGCACATTGGGTTTCACAATCATTTTTTCCATCGCACAGGGTATGTATCTGATGCGTTTTCAGCCTAAGGAGGATCAATAATGGAATATTTCATGCTTTTGGCTACTGATGCCGAAGATGTCCACGAAGCACGCATGGCAGCACGCCCTGCTCATTTAGCACGCTTAGAAGAATTGAAAGCGCAAGGCCGTCTGCTGACTGCCGGCCCCAATCCTCTACCAGATAATCCGGAACGCGTTTCCGGAAGCCTGATTGTGGCTCAATTTGAGTCTTTAGACGCCGCACAAGAATGGGCCGAACAAGACCCTTACGTCGATGCCGGCGTATACGCCGAAGTCTTGATCAAACCCTTTAAAGCCGTGTTCAAATGAGCAATATGCGTCAAATTATTGAGGAACGCCTGCAGGCGCTTGAGCCTGAGTTCTTCGATTTTAAAGATGAAAGCCATCTGCACGCCGGCCATGCCGGCAATAAAGGCGGTGGGCATTACGCTATAGTGGTGGTCAGCAACGCATTTGAAAACATTGGCCGCCTTCAGCGGCAACGTATGATTAAGCAGCTTTTACAAGACTTGTTTTCAGACGGCCTGATTCATGCACTCAGTATCAAAGCGGCCACGCCGAACGAATACTTCCATTAAGATTACTACTTAAACTTTGATTTCTAATCATTAATTTATTTCCAATCATTAATTTAAAAGAGAAATACAATGAAAAAAACCTACTTTGCTTCAGCCTTGATGCTTGCTCTGACTTCCGGCACCCTGTTTGCCCAAACTTTGGTTACCGTCAACGGTCAAGCCATCGACAGCAGCGTTATCGATGACCAAGTTGCTTCCGTACGCGCCAGCAACCCGAACGTTCAAGACACTCCTGAATTGCGTCAAATGCTGACTGAACGCCAAGTTATCAGCACTGTTGTTACCCAAGAAGCCAAAAAATTAAAACTGGATCAAAGCGCTGAATTCAAAACAGCATTGGAACAAGCGCGTGCTGATGCCGCCAAACAAGGCGCAGATAAAAAAGCCACATTCAAAACCGAATGGGCAGTTTTCGAAAAAGATTTATTGGGCCAAGCTTTTGCAGCACATATCGTCCGTCAAAATCCTGTTCAAGAAAAAGATGTCAAAGCCGCTTACAACGATTTCAGCAACTTCTATAAAGGTACTCAGGAAGTCCAACTGGGCGAAATCTTAACCGACAGCAACAGCAATGCCCAAAAAGCCATTGCCGATTTGGATGCGAAAAAAAGCTTTGTTTCGGTATTGAACCAATACTCAATTGACGAAGCGGCCAAAAAAGCCGGCGGCATCCCTAAAGCTTATGTTCCGCTTAAAGATTTGCAAGAATCAGCGCCTCCGCTTTACGCTGCAGTCAAAGACCTGAAAAAAGGTGCGTACACTAAAACTCCACTGCAAAACGGTAATCTGTACGCCGTTTTCTACGTCAATGACCGCCGTAACGTTACCGTACCTTCTTACGAAGTCGCTAAAAACGAGATTGGCAGCGACTTACAGGCAGCCCGTGTTGATGCGGCCATTCAATCATTACTGAAAAAAGCCAGCATCAAAGTCAACAAATAATATAAGGTGCCCGCCGTGATAGCGGCGGGCAATAAGGAACTCACATGAACATCAAGCCCAAAACTGCCGTTTTGGCTATCCTCGCCTTGTCAACCGTGAGCTTAGCAACCGCCAAAGTGCCTGAAATCGATCCCGCCCGTATCGACAGCATGGTCGCCGAAGTATTGAGACAGGCCGATCAACATCCCAACCAGACTGCCAAACCCGATGGCCAGGCAATCCGCAAAGATGTGGTTACACGTTTGCAGACTTTGGAAATTTTGAAAAATGAAGCCATCAAGGCTGGTTTGGACAAAGATGCAGAAGTGCAGAATCAGCTTAAAAACGTTGAAGCTGAGTTTTATGCCAACCAATACGCTGCTTATCTAGAACGTCAAACCGCGGTTGACGATGCTGAGTTGCGCCGTTTCTACGACCATCAAACACGTATTATCAAGCTGCAACAAGTCAGCTTTGCTTCAGCCGACGAAGTACGCGCCGCGCAAGAACTGCTGCTCAAAGGCTTGTCATTTGAAGAACTGATGAAACGCTATCCCAACCCCGAACAAGAGTTCGACGGCTTCATCTCTCCACAACAGCTCTCTCCTCAACTGGCTACCGCTTTTGCCGACATGAACCGAGGCGATGTAACGCATGAGCCGATTCAGATGGAAAGCCGTTTTTATCTGTTTAAACTCAGTGCAGTAGAACGCGATCCCAATGCCGAACCTTTCGAACTGGTACGCAATCAGATTGCCCAAGCTGTTAAACGACAAAAAGTCGAGAATCAGATCGAACGTATCTTGAAAGAAAACGGCATTAATCCGTAAATTAATTCAATGGTTTCAGGCCGTCTGAAACTATATTTGAACCCAGAGGGCGTATCTTACGCCCTTTTTTACAAATCCTTGTATTCACAAAACATTATGCGCACTGTTATCCAAAAAGTTACCCAAGCTAAAGTTGACGTTTTGTCCGAAAACTCCTGCGAAACCTGTGGCGAAATCAACAACGGATTTATGATATTGCTCGGCGTTACCCACACCGATACAGAAGCGGACGCCAAATACATTGCGGATAAAACCGCCAACCTACGTATCTTTGAAGACGAAAACGGCAAATTAAATTTATCGCTCAAAGATGTCGGTGGCTCGATATTACTGGTTTCTCAGTTTACCCTTTACGCCGATGCGCGCAGCGGCCGCCGTCCGTCCTTCTCCAATGCTGCCCCTGCCGAACAAGCAGACAAGCTTTATCAATACACCGCGCAACTTTTGCGCGAACATGGATTGACCGTCGAAACCGGCAGATTCCAAACCCATATGCAGGTCTCCCTTTGCAATGACGGGCCGGTTACCTTACTGCTCGATTCACAAAAAACATTCTAAATCCCATCGAAAAAGGCCGTCTGAAATCTTTCAGACGGCCTTTCCATTTCTGATCATTACTAAATCAAGCCTTGCGCTTTCACCCAGTTCACAATATCTGCCTCAACGGCCTCAGGCGAACCCGGATTGTCGATTTTGACACCGTATTCATCTGCACCCAGCTCTTCCAAAATCTCCAGCTGCGAATCCAGCATTCCGGCTTTCATATAGTGCCCCTGACGTGACAGCATACGCTCAAGATTGATTGCTTGAGGCGGAGTCAGATGGATAAAAGCCACCTTCCCTGCTGCGCCACGCAGAATATCGCGGTATTGGCGTTTAAGTGCAGAACAAGTAACGATGGAATATTTTTCCCCATTTTTTGCCTGCTCCGTCATCCAGTCACGCAAATTGCCCAGCCATGGGTAACGGTCTTCATCCGTCAACGGAATACCGGCACCCATCTTGTCGCGGTTGGCTTGGGTATGAAAATCGTCTCCTTCAGCATACGGACATTGGTTGAGATGTTTTTGCAAAGACAGCGCGGTAGTGGTTTTACCGCAACCACACACGCCCATCATGACAAAATGTGTCGTCATTTTTCTACTCCTTGTTTATCTAGATTTTAACGGTATTTAAAAACGGGCGGATTGTGTTATCTCAAAAACACTATCCGCCCGTTCTTCCGATTAAACCAAAACAAACAACACTGACGATAAAGCAAAACCGATGAGTGCGATAAGTGTTTGGTTGACCGTCCATGTCTTCAAGGTCGTCGGCACATCCATATTCAACAGACGGCCGACAAGCCAGAAACCAGAGTCGTTAAAGTGGCTACAACCGACAGAACCCGCCGCCGTCGCCAATACCACGCAAGTAATCTGCCAATCGCTGAAACCTGCCGCTGCAACGGCCGGGGCCATCAACGCGGCAGCGGTAGTCAATGCAACGGTCGCAGAACCTTGCGCAATACGCAAAGCCAAAGCCACCAAGAAACAGCCCAGTAAAACAGGAATACCCAAGTCAGCCATGCTGTCAGCCAAAGCCTTACCGATATCAGAGGCACGCAACACGCCGCCGAACATACCGCCCGCACCGGTAATCAAAATGACCGAGCAAACCGGACCCAATGCGCCATCAATGGTTTTCTCCAATGCGCTGGCTTTTTCACCACGTTTGCCACCCAATACATACAGGGCCACCAAAACGGAAATCAGCAAAGCAATCGGTGTCGAACCGATCATTCGTCCAAATTGCACCCAACCTTCGTCTGCGCTGACGACTTTCTCACTAATTAAAGTAGACAAACCGGTATTCAAGAAAATCAACAGCATAGGAATCAGCATAATACCGACAACAGTAGATGCTTTTGCAGGCGCTTTCGGTTGGTCGTTATCTTGTGTACCGCCACTGATCAGATCAGGAACGGGTACATGAATGCTGCGACCCAAAACTTTACCCAATAAATAGCCGCTGAAATACCAAGTAATCAAGGTAACAGGCAAACCCAAAATCAGCAGTTGACCAATGTTTGCGCCATAAAATTCGGAAGCAGCAATCGGGCCGGGATGAGGCGGCAGGAAGACGTGCATGACCGAAAATGCGCCAATAGACGCCAGCGCGTATGGCAGAACAGTCTGCTTCATACGGCGTGCCGTTGCAAACACAATCGGCAACATCACCACCAAGCCGGCATCAAAGAAAATCGGGAAACCAAAAATCAAAGAAGCCACGCCTAAAGCAAATGGCGCACGATTCTCACCAAAAATCCGAATCAGCGCATCTGCCAAAGACTGAGCACCGCCGGAAGTTTCCACCAAACGGCCGAGCATTGCGCCCAAACCGACCAGCAACGCCACGCTGCCGAGCGTGCCGCCGAAGTTTTTGACCAATACATCATTAACAATGCTGCCCATAGGCAGACCTGTTACGATGGCAGTCAGCAGGCTGACCAATACCAACGTCAGCAAGGCATGAACGCGCAGTTTTACAATCAAAATCAAGATCAGCAAAATTGCTGCCGCAGCGATACCAAGCAAGGTACCGGCACTTAGCGTTTGAGTCCATCCATCCATTTTGAAGCCTTTCTCTGTAAGAAAAATACAAACTTATTAATGTTTCTTAACATATATGGATACGATAACACATTTTTACACAGAATCATACGACTGGATTTAGTCAAAATATAAACTTCTCTTTTTCAAAATCCTTTTGCCAGATGCTTGATAACTAAGGATAGCAAAGAAAAAATAAGGGCAATAAAAAGGCCGTCTGAAACGTAGTTAATTTTCAGACGGCCTGACATCATGCTTTTTAATAAAATAGAAACGAATATTTTTTCAATTACCTAAAATCAAGTATTTTCGGCTTATGCCTTGGTAAAAATCACCCCATTTTCCAAACGTAATTCCAGCAGTTTGGTTTTAAAATCATCTTCAGAATACCAGCCCATTAACGCATAAGGGACTGTTACGCATTACTGCTTCGATTTCGGCAAAATCCTCGGTCAAAAATTTTAGCCGAATCAAAAGAATCTGGACAGTAATGTTTTACGATTCCCCGAACATTCATCATGCTTTTTCTTAAAAACTGAAAGTGCCATAATACAAAGGCCGTCTGAAAAATTCTTCAGACGGCCTTGATTCTTAAACTTCTGCCGGTGGTTGCGGTGTATCCTCATCTTCCTGCTGCGTTTTCGCTTTGGCAAAACGGCTGAACCAAATACCAGCTTCGTAGAGCAGAATCAGCGGAACGGCAAGCAGGGTTTGGGAAATTACGTCAGGCGGCGTGATGATTGCGGCCACGACAAACGCACCCACGATAACATACGGACGGGCGTTCTTAAGCTGTGCAGTCGAGACAATGCCCATTTTGGCAAGCAACACCACAACGACGGGAACTTCAAATGTCGTACCGAATGCGACAAACATGCCCAAAATAAAGGACAGGTATTTATCGATATCGGTCGCCATATTGACACCGACAGGGGTTACACCGGCCAAGAATTTGAAAATCACGGGAAACACCAAAAAATAAGCAAACGCCATACCAACGAAGAAAAGCGTCACGCTGGACAACACCAGCGGCGTAATCAAGCGTTTTTCGTTTTGGTATAAGGCAGGGGCAACAAACGCCCAAACTTGATACAGCGTGTGCGGCAACGACAGCAGAAACGCCGCCATCAGAGTAACCTTGACCGGCACAAAAAACGGCGCAATCACATCGGTCGCAATCATGCTGGTATCTTTAGGCAGATTGGCCATCAATGGTTCGGCAACAAAGGTATAGAGCTGCTGAGCAAACGGCATCATACCCAAAAAGCAGACGACGATACCGATGACGATCCACATCATGCGGCGGCGCAGCTCGAGAAGATGCTCGATAAGCGGTTGGACGGGTTGTTCGTGTTGAGTTTCGGACACCGGTTGACTCACTTTTTACTTACGGACACGCAGTTTGGGCTTAGCGTGGAATTTCGGGCGCATATCGCGTTTGCGGCTCATCGCCTGCTTACGTAAAGAAGTCGTATGCAGCGGAGGAGCATCGGCAACAGGGGATTCGATATAGCTGACTTCTACCACAGGAGCAGGTGAAACCGAAGCCGTCAAATACTCACGCCAAGCACGGTCTTGCTCGGACTCGGCATTTTCAGCCTCGACAAGCTCTTGGTTTTGTACTTCCCCATCCTGCTCAGAAGTTTGGATTGCACTTTCATGCTCAGTGCTGTTTGAAGCCAGATCAGGCAAAGGATTGCCAAACTCATCCACACCAAAATCGGCAGGCGTTTTCTGTTCAGGCAGACGTTCCCACGGTTTGAGGCCGTCTGAAATATCGCTCAGATTTTTTTGTGCATCATTGCCCAAGTCTTTGATACCGTCGCGAAACTCAGATGCAGCGGTTTCAAATTCCTGCTTCACTTTGCGCAATTCGTCCAACTCAGCCTGAGTGTTGAGTTCCTGCTTGACGTTGTTGACGAATCCTTGCAATTTGCCGACCAAACGCCCAGCCATGCGCGCAGCTTGTGGCAGACGTTCGGGGCCAAGCACTATCAGGGCGACAACGCCGACCAGCAGCAGCTCGCCCAAACCGAAATCAAACATGGATTATGCTTTGTCTTCGTCTTTTTTGTGTTCGATGACTTCGTCTTTTTTGGCATCTTTGCCGTCTGTACCTTCGTTCAGGCCTTGTTTGAAGTCATGCACTGCACCGCCGAGGTCTTTGCCGACGTTGCGCAATTTTTTGGTACCGAATACCAAAACGACGATAATCAGTACAATAATCCAGTGCCAAAGAGAGAAGCTACCCATGATAAATCCTTGAATTTGTTTAATTTAAAAAGAGATAATAATTATGCGGGCGTACCCATGATATGGATATGCAGGTGGAAGACTTCTTGTCCGCCGCCTTTGCCTGTGTTGATCAGGGTTTTGAAACCGTCGGTCAAACCTGTCTCATGAGCGATTTGAGGAACTTTCAACATCATTTTACCCAACAGGGTTTGATGTTCGGCGGTTGCGTGTGCCAGTGAATCGAAGTGTACTTTCGGAATCAGCAGCAGATGCACCGGCGCGGCAGGACGGATGTCTTTGAAACAAAGCATCTCGTCGTCTTCGTAAACGGTTTGTGCCGGAATATCTTTAGTTGCGATTTTGCAGAAAATACAATTATCCATAATGGCTCCAATGGCCGTCTGAAAACGGGCGTAACGGGTTTCAACCAAAAAAGGGAAATCGTTTTTGCCCCAAGAGACGGATTCTGAAACAGGTCAAATACGGGATTGTAATATAAATTCAAGATTCTTTGCGAGAAGCTTTTTCCACTAATCCCGACAAACCTTGACGGCGCGCAAGCTCGTTGACCACATCTTCAGCGCGCAATCCGTGATGCGCCAATAAAACCATGGTATGAAACCACAAATCCGCCACTTCGTAAACCAAATGTTCGCCACCGCCATCTTTAGAGGCCATCAAGGTTTCACCCGCTTCCTCGATGACTTTTTTCAGAATCTTGTCTTCGCCTTTGTGCAGCAGTTGGGCGACATAAGACGCATCGGGATCGCCGCCTTTGCGCGAATCGATGACGTTTTGAATTTGGGTAAGGATAGTATCGGTCATGGTCGGTTTCTCTTATTTTCTTTCAGACGGCCTTAAGGATATTTATGTCCGTAGATTGCTTCTTCATCTTTCAACACGGCATCGACTGTCTGCCATGCGCCGTCTTGCCAAACTTTGTAAAAACAGCTTTCGCGCCCTGTATGGCAGGCAATGCCGCCGTTTTGTTCAATCAGCATAACCACTGCGTCGCCATCGCAATCCAGGCGTAATTCGTGTACTTTTTGCGTATGTCCGGACTCTTCGCCCTTCATCCATTGTTTCTGGCGGGAACGGCTGTAATAGTGGGCAAGACCGGTTTCTACGGTTTTTTGCAGGGCCTCAGCGTTCATCCAGGCAACCATCAGCACACGGTGTGTCTGCCAATCTTGGGCAATCGCGCAAACCAAACCTTTTTCATCAAATTTTACGGCATTCAGCAGCGTTTCGTTTATATTCGACATTCGCGTTTTTCTCCCATATTTTCAGACGGCCTTTGGATAGCAATTACAAACGCACTTCGATTCCTGCTTCACGCATGGCCAGTTTCGCTTCGCGGATACTCGCTTCGCCAAAGTGGAAAATACTGGCGGCCAATACCGCATCTGCTTTTCCTTCTTTAATACCGTCCACCAAATGCTGAACCGAACCGACGCCGCCGGAAGCAATGACCGGAATATCCACCGCCTCGCTGACCGCGCGCGTCAAAGGCAGGTTAAAACCTTGCTTGGTGCCGTCCCGATCCATACTGGTCAGCAAAATCTCGCCCGCACCGCGTCGTTGCATTTCGACAGCCCATTCCACCGCATCCAAACCGGTCGGATTACGTCCGCCGTGGGTAAAGATTTCCCAACGGGTGTTTTCAGGGTTGACCGCTTTGGCATCCACGGCAACAACAATCGCTTGCGAACCAAAAAAACCGGCCGCTTCGTTGACCAAATCAGGATTGGTTACAGCGGCCGTATTGATGCTGGCCTTATCGGCACCGGCATTAAGCAGGCGACGGATATCGGCAACCGTGCGCACACCGCCGCCGACAGTCAATGGAATAAAAACTTGTGATGCGACTGCCTCAATAACGTGCAAAATAGTGTCGCGATTGTCGCTGGAGGCAGTAATGTCCAAAAAGGTCAACTCATCCGCGCCTTCATCGTTGTAGCGTTTGGCAACGTCAACCGGATTTCCTGCATCGCGCAAACCCAAAAAGTTGACACCTTTTACCACGCGACCGTCTTTTACATCCAGACAAGGAATAATTCGTTTTGCCAATGCCATACTCAACACCTCTTATCCGTTATCAGGCCGTCTGAAACTGTCAGGCCAAAAATTTGCCCAACCAATCCGGCAAATGTTGCAACAGCTGAAAATAACCAATGCCGGCTATCATCGCCAAAACACAGGAAATAATGAAATTGCTGTCGATACGGCCGACGATGGAAAAAATCAAACCGGCAAATGCCCACACTATCCCATTGAAAATCATCCAATAGGTATCGATAATCGGCAAATCAAACGCCGTCAGCTGCCGCAATATCACAGCAATCAGTGTAAACCACAAACTTTCGCTTAGCGGATACACTTCACGATCGGATGACCAGATAATCCAAAAACCCAAAACAAACGCTTCAAGCATATTAATCCCTTAATAAAATATCGATTAGGTTATTTTTATAATTATTTCAAAAAGATATAAACCCATAACCTATACAGGCAATCCCTTTGAGTGCATTTTTGTGTGCTGCGTCAGCCGCTGCGTTTTAATGGCCTGAAAGGTCTTATCCGCATAATCCGACACACTTAAGCCAAAGAATCGGCCAGTTTTTGTGCCTGTGCGAAATCAATACTTCCCTCATAAATTGCACGGCCGGTAATCGCACCGCTCACCCCCTCTTTTTCAACGGCACACAATGCGTGGATATCGTCCAAATTCGTCAAGCCGCCGGACGCGATAATCGGGATATTCACAGATTGAGCCAATTTGACGGTAGCCTCGATATTCACGCCGCTCATCATGCCGTCGCGACCGATATCGGTATAAATAATGCTGTTGACGCCATCATCTTCAAAACGCTTGGCCAAATCGACGACATGATGCTCCGTTACCGTTGCCCAACCGTCTATCGCCACCATACCGTCTTTGGCATCCAAGCCGACGATAATCTGACCCGGAAATGCCTTACATGCTTCGCGCACAAATTCAGGATTTTTTACCGCGGCCGTACCGATAATCACATCGGTCAGCCCCAAATCCAAATACTTTTCAATGGTGCCCAAATCACGGATACCGCCACCAAGCTGTACCGGAATATCTTTGGCTACGGCGGCCAAAATTTCTTTAATCGCCGGAAAATTTTGAGGAACTCCTGCAAATGCACCGTTCAAATCAACCAAATGCAAACGGCATGCACCTTGATTGCGCCAATGCAAAGCCATCTCTGCCGGCGAGTCGGAAAACACCGTCGCCTGCTCCATCAAGCCTTGTTTTAAGCGAACACAGCGTCCTTCCTTCAAATCAATGGCAGGTATCAACAGCATTTTCTTCTCCTCTACTCAACTTCAGTATATTTTACACAAATTAGCGATTTTTAGCAGATTTATGTTAAAAGCCTCAAATCTGCCAATTTAAAAAATTACGCAGCAGCAACAATCCTGCCTGATGGCTTTTTTCCGTGTGGAATTGTGTGGCAAATACATTGTCCTTACCGACAATGCAGGCAAATTCATTCGGATATTCACTGACGCCTAAAACAATCTCTTCATTTTTCGGTGCAAAATAATAGCTATGGACAAAATAGAAATACTCGTTCTGCCCAATGTCTTGAAATAAAGGATGCGGACGGGTTTGGCGCACTGTATTCCAACCCATATGCGGCACTTTCAGACGGCCTCCCTGTGCATCGGTTTGATTGGGCAAAAACCGTTTTACTTGACCTTCAAACCAGCCCAAACCATCTGTATCGCCTTCTTCGCTGTGTTCAAACAATAATTGCGCACCTACGCAAATTCCAAAAAACGGCTTGTTTTTCAGGCCGTCTGAAACCGCCTCGCCCAAATCGCTTGCCTTCAGCGCCGACATACAATCCGGCATGGCACCCTGCCCCGGAAAGATAACCTTATCTGCCGCCATCACCTCTTCTGGCCGCGAAGTCAGATAAACCTCGGCATTTTGATTGGACAAGACCTGCGCCGCCTGAACAGATTTGAATACTGAGTGCAGGTTTCCCATTCCATAATCGACAATCGCTACTTTCATTGTTTCTCCTCAGGCCGTCTGAAAACATTTAATGATTAATATAATAATAAGAATGATTGTAGCAAAAGATGGTTTAAAACAAAATATTGCCACCATACAAGATGAATAATAAAGGCCGTCTGAAATCCCGATCGGTTTCAGACGGCCTTTATTCATTCACACGATGCCTTATTCTTCAGACGCGGCTTCTGCTTCTTCTTGAACAGACTCTTCACTCAACGTGCCTTTGGTAGAAGGCGTTTGACCCATCATGTGCGGATCGTATTCGACCGCCATGCGCAATGCACGGCCGAAGGCTTTGAAAACGGTCTCGGCTTGATGATGTGCATTACGGCCGCTCAAGTTATCGATGTGCAAGGTCATCATGCTGTGATTTACAAGGCCGTGGAAAAATTCTTCAAACAAATCGACATCAAAACGGCCGATCAGGGCGCGGGTAAAGTCAATGTTGTACACCAAGCCAGGGCGGCCGGAAAGGTCGATGACTACACGGCTCAACGCTTCATCCAGCGGAACATAGGCATGGCCATAACGGGTAATGCCGGCTTTATTGCCAAGCGCTTGTTTCAGGGCCTGACCCACCACGATACCGATGTCTTCAACCGTATGATGGTCGTCAATGTGCAAATCGCCTTTGCAGGTAATATCCAAGTCAATCAAACCATGACGCGCCACTTGGGCAAGCATGTGTTCAAGGAAAGGAACGCCGGTATCCAAGCGATATTTGCCGGTACCATCAAGATTGAGGCTGACGGTAATTTGGGTTTCGCAGGTATTACGAGTAACGGTAACAAAACGGCCTTCGGTTGAAACACCAGTTTCTGCTGCTTCGACAGTTTGTTTTTCCAAACGCGCCGCTTCAACCGCTGCTGCTTTTTCTTGATCTTTGCTGTGACCACGGTTCAGCCAGCCTTTGCGTTTGTGCATACCGGATTCCAACTTCGCAGCCAGGCTCGGACGAATGCCGCGTGCAGACTCATCGCCTGCTTGTTGTTCCAAACGGCGTTTGAGCTGAGACAAAGAGGCGGAGTTTTCATAACCGCACGCGCGTGCAAGCTTGGTCAATGAGCCGGCTTCTTCAACCAGTAACAGAAAATTGGTCAAATGCAGTTGAGCTTTGTTCATAATGGTAGTTTCCTTGAAATCAAAGATTGGGGTAAAGGTTTCTAATAACCGCCAAGACGGCATCATTTTGCGCTGCCGAGCCTATGGTTATGCGGACACACTGATCCAAAAGCGGATGGCTGCCATGCAGTTTTTTAATCAGTATGCGGTTTTGCTTCAATGTTTCAAACAGCTCGTTCGCATCAGGAACGCGAACGGTAATAAAGTTGGCTTCGCTCGGAAAAACTTCCAAACGGTTTAATTTCAACAATTCATTCATCACGCGCGAACGATCGTTTTTTAATGTATCAATGTTTTGCTGAATAATTTGATGATGTTTCAATGAGAATTTTGCCGCCGCCAAGCTTAATTGATTCATATTGTAAGGCGGAAGGATTTTGGCCAGTTCACCTATAATGCTTGGACTTGCCGCTGCATATCCCATCCGCAAGCCGGCAAAGCCGATTTTACTGATGGTGCGCATTACGACCAGGTTTTCGACTTCGCCCGCCCACGGAAGGAAACTGTCATGATGAAACGCACCATATGCCTCATCGACAACCACAATGCCGGTTGCCGCACGAATGACCGCCTCTACTTCTTCTCGCTTAAAGCACACGCCGGTAGGGTTATTGGGATAGGCAATAAAAATTAATGACGGCCGATGTTGCTCGATAGCGGTCAAAACGGCAGGGAGATTTAAAGAAAAATCCGGATTTAAGGGAACGCCGACATATTCCATGCCATAAAGCGCGGCATTATGACGATACATAACAAAACTTGGCTCAATACCCAATACACGCGCATTTGGTTTGGCAATCAGCATAGTCAAAAATTGGATAAGCTCGTCGGAGCCGTTACCCAACGCGATTTCCGCTTTATCGGGAATACCGAAAACCTCCCTCAATTCTTCATAAATGCCGCTCTTGGCAGTATGGGGATACAAATGAATCGGCGCCTGCTTTGCCAAGTCCGCCCATTCCGATAATAAAGATTCATACCCGGCGAAAGGATGATGCGGACACTCCATGGCGTCCAACTTAATAAAACCTTCCGGCAAATCGGCAACCTGATAGGCTGTCATTACTTTAATATCATCACGGATAACATCAGCAACGCGATTCATGGTTTTCTATCCTCCTGAGATAAAGTATTTAGAATAATAGCACAATCTTTATTAAATATATATATTAATAAGACTATAAAACAAGATAAAGTTTCATTCGTTTGAAGAAAAAACAATAAATCCTTTCTTCAACATCTTTAAGCAATATTCTTGGCTTACCCTGCCTTTTTAGCGGTATAATTTTAAGTTTTCCAGTACGGCTTTACGCCCTCAATATTGTGAACAATACACGCTCCCCATTACCTTATCTTGCAACTTCCATAAGCCTTATCCTGCTGATCCTGCTTTCCTTATCATGGGAATTATGGATCGCGCCATTGCGCGAAGGCGGCTCATGGTTGGCACTGAAAGCCCTGCCTTTGTGCTTGCCGTTGACCGGCATTTTGAAAAAACGCATCTACACTTACCAATACAGCTCCATGCTGATTCTGATTTACTTTGCCGAAGCCTGTATGCGCCTGGCAGACACGGCTCTCGCCAGCCGGATTTGCGCCGCCGTTTCCGTATTATTGTGCATTGCCTTTTTCCTCGGCTGCCTTGCATTTATCAAACAACAAAAACACACATCAAAATGACCTACCACACACTTTCAGACGGCCTGACTGAATCTTCAGTGAAAACCTTTTGGCCTTTATGGCTCAGTTTTCTTTGGATTTGTGCCATCCCTTTTCTTTCACTCTACCGAGTCGGCCCATTACCCAGCTTTTATCTGGAAGCCATTTCACTGAGCGGCTCATTGGTACTGACATTGATTAGCGCACACAAAGGCCTGCTGAATATCCGCCTTCCCGCACTCAGTATCGGTTTGTTTGCCATGGCTGCATTTTGGTCGCTCCAAGCGCGCCTCATGCACTCTACCTACCCCGGCATGAGCGATATTACTGCCTGGACCTTTGTCATTTTGGCACTGGGCGCATGGTCGGTGCGGGGCTGGGTAGCAGCTTACGGACAGGAGCGCGTCGTCAGCATCTTTGCTTGGTCTTTATTGATAGGGGCAACCATACAAGCCACCATCATCTGGCTGCAATTTAAAGGCTGGTCCAACGTAGAGTGGTTGAACGGTATCATTGCCCGAAGCAACGGCACCGTAAACGGTCAACTCGGCCAGCGCAATCATTTGGGACATTATTTAATGTGGGGCATTTTGGCGGCATCCTATTTATGGACGGCACGCAAAATGTCCAATACAGCAGGTTTTCTGTTCGTATTGGCTTTGACCGCAACCCTCGGCCTTGTCAACTCGCGCACCATCTTAGGCTACATCGCCGCCCTATTCCTGATTACGCCGTTATGGTTTTGGCGTACCCGTTTCCAACACAAACGCGCACTGTGCATTTTTCTCCTGACTGCCATCCTGGCCGCCGCTTTCCAATTCGGTATGGGCAGCCTGTTGGATTTGTTTGGCAACATCAAATACGAAACTGCTGTCGAACGCGCAGGCACCAGCGGCTTTGAAGGCTCCATGCGCCAAATCGAATGGAGCAAAGCATGGATTGCCTTTAAATCCGCACCTTGGTTCGGCCATGGCTGGAACAGCTTTGCCCAGCAAACCTTTCTGATCAATGCCCAGCAACAATATTTCCCCAATAATATCCTCGGCGTACTGTTTACCCATTCGCACAATATCGTCATGCAGTTATTGTCCGAAATGGGCATTGCCGGCACCTTGCTCGCAACCTTAACCCTGCTTGCAGCCGTATGGCGACTGTTGGGACTCAACCAAACACCGGCCTCGCTGTTTTTACTGACTGCCGCCTCCGTCAGCCTCTGCCACAGCATGCTCGAATATCCGCTTTGGTATATCTACTTCCTTACCGTATTCAGCCTGATTCTGTCTCTGACACCTTCTTATCCGAAAGATGTTTCAGACGGCCCTTTATCTACCCGAATCAGACAATGGGCAGGCGGTATAGCTGCTTTATCGATTTTAATCGGCATGGCAAACCTCAGCTGGGAATATCAAAATCTGACCCAATATAGCCGTGTAGGGAAAACCGACGATCCGCAAACAGTTCAAAACAAAATCGACGGCTTGCAACGACTTTCCAAAGAAAGCCCCATGCTTGCCTATTACGCCGATTTGAGCTTGAGCAAACGTGCCGACCCGACCGATGCCTACATCCGTCCGTGGGCGGAAGAAGCCGCACTCAAAGCCCTGACCTACCGCCCCTACTCCAGCGCCTACCAAGTCGGCCTTTACCTCTACCGACAAGGCAAAAAAGAAGAAGGTGCGCAATGGATGCAGGCAATGCAATATTATTATCCTTATATGATGTATTTCTACGCCGACAAAATACGCAGCCACCCGGCATTCGCCCCCTTGCTGCCCAAACTTTTGTCCGATTGCAAAGATTTCATCAACGCACCGAAACACCAAACCGCCCAATCATGCGACAAACCCTGAACAAAACACACCCAATTGTCAGTTTGTCCTTACAGGCCGTCTGAAAATGTAAAGAGCAGCGAGTTTCTATGCAAAAAAGCGCAAAAGCACAGAAAATTACGCTATCAACAAAAGCAGATTGCATGTTAAGATTGAACACAACTCTATTTTAAGCGCCATACTGCCATTTAGTACCGCGGCGCATACAATCACGAAAAGGAAATTCCATGAGTCGCGTATTACTCGTAGATGACGATGCCCTCTTGACCGAATTGCTGACCGAATACCTGACTGCCGAAGGCCTCAACGTTCATAGTGTTCCCGACGGCGAAGCCGGCGTTCAAGAAATTCTGACCGGACAATACGATGTCGTCGTATTAGACTCCATGATGCCTAAAATGAACGGTTTGGACGTGCTGAAAAACGTACGCACCCAAAGCACCGTACCCATCATCATGCTGACCGCGAAAGGCGACGACATCGACCGCATCATCGGTCTGGAAATGGGTGCGGACGATTATGTTCCGAAACCATGCACACCGCGCGAACTCTTGGCCCGCATCAACGCCATCCTGCGCCGTGCGCAACACAGCAACGAACAAAACAACGCGCCTAACAGCATTTCCGTCAGCGACGTCGTTTTGTACCCGGCCAAACGCCAAGCCAGCATCAAAGACACTCCGCTCGAATTGACCAGCACCGAATTCAACCTGCTCGAAGTTTTGATGCGCCACGCTGGACAAGTCGTCAGCAAAGAGACCCTGTCTATCGAGGCACTCGACCGCAAACTGGCTAAATTTGACCGCAGCATCGACGTACACATCTCCAGCATCCGCCACAAATTGGGCGATGCCTCCTTGATTCAAACCGTACGCGGCTTAGGCTACCTGTTTGTTAAAAACTAAAGATTAAACAGATCAATGAAACTGTTTCAACGCATCTTCGCCACATTTTGCGCAGTTATCGTCTGCGCAATCTTTGTGGCGAGTTTTTCATTTTGGCTGGTACAAAATACCCTCGCCGAAAACCAATTCAACCAACGCCGCACCATCGAAACCACATTAATGAGCAGCATCATCTCCGCGTTTAACTCGCGCGGAGACAGCGGTGCGCGTGAAATTCTTTCGGAATGGAAAAACAATCCGGTTTCCAATGCCGTTTATGTGATTACCGGCGATGATAAAAAAGATATTTTAGGCCGCGACATCGATAGCCTCTCCATCGAACGCGCCCGTATCTTTGCCATCAACAATCCTGAATCTGATTTGGCACACATCGAATACGACCGTTTTGGCGAAGAATACCTCTTCTTCATTAAAGGCTGGGACAACCATCAGGCCCAACGTCTCCCTAGTCCGCTCTTCATTCCCGGCTTGCCGCTTTCGCCTATTTGGCACGAATTTATCATTCTGTCTTTCATCATCATCGTCGGCCTGCTGATGGCATACATCCTTGCCAACAACATTACCAAGCCCATCAAAATTCTTGGTGGCGGCATGGACAGAGTAGCCAACGGCGAACTCGAAACCCGTATTTCCCAACAAGTTGACGACCGTGACGACGAATTGTCCCACCTTGCCGTGCAGTTCGACAAAATGGCCGAGAAACTTGAAAAACTTGTTGCCAAAGAGCGCCACCTGCTGCACCACGTTTCTCATGAAATGCGTTCGCCGCTGGCACGTATGCAAGCGATTGTCGGCCTGATTCAATCTCAGCCGCAAAAACAAGAGCAATATCTCAAGCGACTCGAAGGCGAACTGGTGCGCATGGATACTTTGGTCGGCGAATTGTTGACCCTCTCCCGCCTAGAGACTTCCAATATCCCTTTGGAAAAAGAAAACCTCAAACTCGTTTCATTCCTGACCAACTTGATTGAGGACAACCAAAGCATTGCCCACCAAAACAATCAAAGCGTTACCCTGAGCATTGACCCTAAAATCCCTGAAAATGCCGTAATCAGTGCCAACGAAGGCTATCTATACCGTGCCTTCGACAACGTTATCCGCAATGCCATCAACTACAGTCCGGAAGGCAGTACCATTCAGGCTCATATCGGACAAGACGGCAAACACTGGATTATCGATGTTACCGACAACGGCCCGGGTGTCGATGAAATGCAGCTTCCGCATATTTTTACCGCCTTTTATCGTGCCGACTCCAGCGCACACAAACCCGGCACCGGCTTGGGGCTTGCCTTGACGCAACACATCATGGAGCAGCACTGCGGCAAAATCATTGCTGAAAACATCAAACCCAACGGCCTGAGGATGCGTTTCATCCTTCCCAAAAAGAAAGCCGGAGACAAAAAAGAAGCCTAAAAATAAGGCCGTCTGAAACTCTTCAGACGGCCCAAAACACAAATAAGGAACCATCATGAATGCAACCGTCCAAACCGGCTACTTCTTCATGCCCGAACACATCATCCTTGTCGGCGCCAGCGAACGCCCCCACAGCCTTGGCGAACGCATTTTCAGCCACCTGCTCGGTTCCTCATATCAAGGCAAAATCACGCCCGTCAATCTCCGCCACAGCAGCGTTGCCGGCCTCCCCTCCTACTCCAGCCTCAGCAAAATTCCAGGCCAGGCCGACCTAGTTGTTGCCGTCATCCCGCACGACCATTACGACACACTGTTCAAAGCCTGCCGCAAAAAAGGCCTGCGCCACATTATCCTGATCCAAGATTGGGAGAACCTGCCGCCCGAATCCTGCAAAAACGCCCGTTCCATCATTCAAAAATATCACGGCGACGAATTAAACATCAGCGTTTGTAACAGCGCAGGCGTCCAACTTCCCTCACTCAATCTCAATATCGGCACCCAAGCCGACTATCCGGCCGGCCATATCGCATTACTCACCGGCCACAGCACTGTCAGCCGCAACATCAACCATCTGCTGAACACAATGCATCAAGGCATATCGCGCCACATCAGCCTCAACTACAACCTAAGTCCCACCACATCCGCCGACTGGCTCAACCGCTTCGGCCACAACCGCCATACCAAAGTTGCCGTCATCCACTACAATCCGACCGAAAACCAACGCGAGCTGTTCAGCGCCATCCGCCACTTCACACGTCACACCCCGCTTATCCTGTTGTCCACACACCATACCAACGACACAGACAAAGCCATCCTGCGCAGCCTCAGCCGCCATTGCAATTTCCAACCGGTATTCAATACCGCCGAGCTGGAAGCAGCCCTAAAAGCCCACCTTTCCGGCATTCCCGTCATTACCAACCCCACCATTCTGTCCGACACGCCGATAGAATGGCTGCACACTACCGCCAATGCCTGTGAATTGACCCTCGACCTCCCAACCGATGTACCATCCATCCGACAAGGCTGCATCGGCAGCAACCCCACGCCTGCACGCATCCACCGTCTGGCGCTCGAACAATTACAAAATCCGCATACTCAAGCCCTGCTCGGCATTATTTCGCCAGATACGCCGGATGCGTACAGCATTCATCAAACTCTGGATAATTTGACACAAAAAACCAGCAAGCCCATTCTCGTCAGCTATCGTTTTTCAGACGGCCTGACTCGGTTTAACACGCCGGAAGAAGCCTTACTGACACTTTATTTCCGCAATCAAACCGCCTATTTGCAACAGGTGCAAAATACCCCTGCGCCAGCCAAAACAGGCCGTCTGAAAACACCTAAAAGCAAAAATATCGATAAAGCCATTGCTTCCGGCCAAACCGAACTGATGGCGGAAGCCCTATACCTGCCTCCGTGCCAAACCCAAAAACACAATGCCGTCCAGTTCCGGTTCAGCCGCCATGCCATTTACGGCAACATCCTTTCCGCCCATTACAACGGCAAAACCGAAGCCGCATTACCTCCATTTACCACACTCGATATCCAGCGTTTAAGCCAATTTGCAGAACTCGACAACACTTCCGTTCTCAATCAATTCCTGTATTCCCTAAACACGCTTATCCACAACAACCAGCATATCGGCGACATCATCCTCAACTACAACGGCAGCCAATACAGCAGCACCATCATTCCCGAAATTGTGGAAAAACCAGCCGCGCCGACAACCAAAATCCCCAAAAAAGCCGTCCAAACCTTAGAACAGGCCGCCGCTAAAATGCAAAGTGCCGCCGCCTACCTCCAACAAAAAAATCCGGTCGCAGCCGAATTCCTACGCAACACCGGCGAAGCCGCTTCCGAACTGCTGCACCCTAAAACCGAAACGCCCGAGATACAAAACGTACTCGCACCCTATCCGAGCCAAACCGATACCTTTACCCTGCCCGACGGCAACACACTGCACATCCGCGCACTAGAACCTGAAGATGCCGAAGCCAAACAAAAATTTGTCCGCCAATTACCCGCGGCCGACCGCTATACTCGCTTCATGACCCATACCAACGAGTTACCGCTGCCCACACTCGCACGGCTGACCCGTCCCGATTTCCATACCGAATGCGCGTGGGCAGCCTTCGCTTCAGACGGCCGTATCGTCGCAGTCAGCCGCTACAGCCGCATCAATCGCAATGAGTGCGAGTTCGGCATTACTTTAGCGCCTGAAGTACGCAAAACCGGCTTGGCCGGCAAAATGATGAGCTTCATTATCCAAACTGCCACACAGCAAGGTTACCAAACCATGAATGCGGAAATCCTCAAAGAAAACACACCGATGCTCAAACTCGCTGAAAAATCAGGATTTACCGTTACCCCATCGGAGACCGATCGCGGCCTGTATCAAGCAAGCCTCGATTTGAACGAATGGCAAAACAGCAACAAAAACAAATAAAAACTTGCATAACCCGTGTGAAATATCCTAAAATTAGCGGTTTCTATATATCCGCATTTTTCAAAAGGACTCAAAATGGTAGTTATCCGTTTGGCTCGCGGCGGCTCAAAACACCGCCCTTTCTACAACGTAGTCGTAACTGACTCTCGCAACCGTCGTGACGGCCGCTTCATCGAGCGCGTAGGTTTCTACAACCCCGTTGCCAACGAAAAACAAGAACGCGTACGTTTCGACGCAGACCGCATCAACCACTGGGTTGCTCAAGGCGCGAAAGTTAGCGACGCAGTTGCCAAACTGATTAAAGAGCAAAAAATCGCTGCTTAATCAGCCGAAACGACCATGACAGACACTCAAAAACGGGTAGCCATGGGCTACATCAAAGGCGTATTCGGCATTAAAGGCTGGCTTAAAATTGCCGCCAATACCGAATATACCGACAGCCTGCTGGACTACCCCGAGTGGCAGTTGTGCAAGGATGGCAAAACCCTGGATGTTATGCTTGAGGCAGGTAAAATTGTCAATGGCGAACTTCAGGTCAAATTTGAAGGTATAGACGATCGCGACCAAGCATTTGCCTTGCGCGGCTATACCATCGAAATCCCCAGAGAGTCATTCGCCCCTACTGAGGAAGATGAATACTACTGGGCAGATTTAGTCGGCATGACCGTCATCAACAAAGAAAACATCGTCCTCGGCAAAGTCAGCAACCTGATGGAAACCGGTGCAAATGATGTTTTGATGATTAAAGGCGAACACGGACAAATCCTGATTCCCTTTGTCTCCAACTATATCGAATCTGTCGATACCGACAGCAAAACCATTATCGCCGACTGGGGTTTGGACTACTGATGCTGATTCAAGCCATCACCATTTTCCCAGAGATGTTCGACAGCATTGTCGAATATGGCGTTACAGGCAGAGCAAGAAAACAAAATCTTTGGCAGTTTCAAGCCATCAATCCCCGTAAATTTGCCGACAATAAACTTGGCTATATTGATGATCGCCCCTTCGGAGGTGGTCCGGGAATGATTATGATGGCGCCGCCGCTTCAAGCGGCAATCGAAGAAGCCAAAGCAAACTCGCAAAAACCTGCCAAAGTAATTTATCTCAGTCCGCAAGGTCAGCCGCTGACGCATAAAAAAGCTGCAGAACTTGCCGAACTGCCCCATCTTGTTCTTCTATGCGGACGCTATGAAGGCATAGATGAAAGACTGTTGCAAAGCAGTGTGGACGAAGAAATCAGCATTGGCGACTTTGTCGTCTCGGGCGGTGAATTACCCGCCATGATGTTGATGGATGCCGTCTTAAGATTGGTCCCGGGTGTATTGGGCGATATACAGTCAGCCGAACAAGACTCGTTTTCAGACGGCCTTTTAGACTGTCCTCATTACACCAAACCCGTAGAATTCCAAGGCATGATGGTTCCCGAGGTCTTACGCTCAGGAAATCATGGCTTGATTGCCGAGTGGCGATTGAAACAATCGCTGCGACGCACTTTAGAGCGCCGACCTGATTTATTGGAAAAGCGCAGTTTAATCCCAAAGGAATCCCGCCTCTTAAAAGAAATCTTGCAAGAGCAACAGGAAATCCAATCATAACTTAGGAAAAACAAATGAACTTGATTCAACAATTAGAGCAAGAAGAAATCGCTCGCTTGAACAAAGAAATCCCTGAATTCGCTCCAGGCGACACCGTTGTCGTATCTGTACGCGTAGTTGAAGGTTCTCGCAGCCGTCTGCAAGCATACGAAGGTGTTGTTATCGCTCGCCGCAACCGTGGCCTGAACAGCAACTTCATCGTTCGCAAAATCTCTAGCGGCGAAGGTGTAGAACGCACTTTCCAACTTTACTCTCCTACCGTAGAAAAAATCGAAGTTAAACGCCGTGGTGACGTACGTCGCGCCAAACTGTACTACTTGCGCGGCCTGACCGGTAAAGCAGCTCGCATTAAAGAAAAATTGCCTGCTCGCAAAGGTTAATCGCTTTCATCAAAAACCCACTTCAATGAAGTGGGTTTTTTGTTTTTATACAAGATCTCCTCATCTTTCTTACACAATCCTGCAAGCCAATCACAATACACTTCTCGCGCATAAACTTAAACAGAATCATAATTCCCTTGCTTCTTTTAACCTTTATACAAAAGGCCGTCTGAAACAAAAGATTCAGACGGCCTTTAATCACATCGGGCGGTTATTTAAACCATCTTGCCAATGCAGGGATACGCGACAACAACAGTGTATCCAAAATCCAAATAACAGCAATTGCGGCAATAGCTGTTGGGAAAATCACAGCCAAAATCAGAAGTGGCACAGCCATTGCCCACCATACCGGCAATTTGATTTTCTGTGCAGGAGGAACCAAACCACGTGCTTCCGAAGGACGGCGTTTCCACCACATCACACAGCCGCTGATGCAGACGAAAATGACTGCCAAGCAGAACAAAACGTTCGCCAGCACACTCCACCAGCCCATCGTACCGATATGCAGCGCAATGCTGACCGCCATGAATTTACCAAACCAGTTGTAATCATCGTAATGGATGTCGGCAAGGACTTTGCCGCTGTATTGATCGATGTGTACCGTGCGGTCGGCGGTCGGACTGGGCATATCGTAGCTCATCGAGTCCTGAGACAGCGTCCACACGCCCGTTTCGCCTTTAGGCAAATTAAGCTTGTAACGGCCTTCAAAACCAATTTCGCGGGCAAAGCGGTCAACTGTTTCCAAAGTCATCGGTTCGCTCGGATTGATGCCGTTTTCGCCCTTCGTCGTACCGGAAACAGGCATAGGCGTAAGCTCCAGAACCCATGGCACTTCTTTGATTTTACCGTCGTTTAACACATCGCCGTGGGTCGGCACGGTAGATACAGGGTTCGGTTCGACGCCCCATTTACCGGCAGGGAATTGGCTCCAAGACTGAACCAACTTACCGCCCCAAATTCCCGCCCAAGCAACGCCCGAGAGACAGAACAGCAACAGAAGCAAAGAAACCCAAGTGCCGAATGCGCCGTGCATGCTACGCCACCATGTACGTCCTTTACCTGCTTTCGGTACAAGCATGGATTTCACACCGCGCTGTTTTGCCCACCACAGGTAAATCCCGGTAATGATCATCAAAATAGTCAGTGAAGCGGCTGTTTCCAGTATATAGTCGCCCACCGTGCCGATCATCATATCGCCATGGATTTCGTCCATGATGTGATACCAGCCGTCATTGCGCGGCGTTGAATTGACGACCTTCGCCGTATAGGGATCAACGGCAACCATAGCAGCCTTATCGTCATTGTTCACGCGGAATACGGCAACCATATCATCTGCGCGCGGCGCAATATACTGCACTACCGAAGCAGTTTCCGGATTTACAAACTGTCTGGCGGCTTCAGCCTGAGCCGATAAAGGCTGAACCACTGCCTGCGGCGCAACATGTATGAGTTCGCCTTCTTTACCGGTGATATTGGCAAATAGCAGCATTCCCAACCCTGTAACAGCCAACAGGGTTAAAAACGGCGCAACCAAAAGTCCGGCATAAAAATGCCATCGCCAAACAGTCAAATAACGGCGGTTAGCCTGTTGTTCATTTTGGGGAGTTGGTTTTGTTTCCATATAATCTCTTCGTATAGTTAAAGCAGACTAATTACTACGAATTAGCATCAGGTATTTTAATCAAAAACATTCATTTAAGAAACCGTTTTTCCCATGCAGCTTTGAAATACTTCAATATTTAGTTTTCAGGCCGTCTGAAAAAAACAAAATAGAAAGAAAACAACACTTTACTGAAAATCCGTTTTAATCATTGCGGTTTCGGCAGAATTTGGTAGAATACGAGCATTACTTATTTATTTATCAAGCCGCCAAGCTTTGGCGGCTTGTATTTTTATTTTCAATCCGGCTACCGCGCGTGGCCGGATAAAATTTTAAAAGCATCATCATGCTTTCATGGAGAACTCTATGCAAAAAATCCCTTTGACCGTCCGTGGTGCAGAATTGTTGAAACAAGAACTTCAACACCTCAAAAGCGTAGCACGCCCAGAAGTCATTGAAGCCATCGCCGAAGCACGCTCACACGGCGACTTGTCTGAAAACGCAGAATACGAAGCTGCCAAAGAACGTCAAGGCTTTATCGAAGGCCGTATCGCCGAGTTGGAACACAAACTCTCTATGGCGCACATCATCAACCCTGCTGAAATCCATGCTGAAGGTAAAATCGTGTTCGGCACAACTGTGACACTGGAAGATTTGGAAACTGAAGAACAAGTTACCTACCAAATCGTCGGTGAAGATGAAGCAGATATCAAAGAACGCAAAATCTACGTTGGCTCCCCCATTGCCCGCGCCCTGATCGGCAAAGAAGAAGGCGACGTTGCAGAAGTTCAAGCACCCGGCGGCGTGCGTGAATATGACATTATTGCCGTACAATATATCTAAATAAATTCAAGGCCGTCTGAAAACATTTTCAGACGGCCTTTGTGGGGGACTGTTAGTTTTTGCACAAGGAACAAATAGAGTAAAAAAACGCTGAAATCTCGGAAAGACGTGGATTTCAGCGTTTTTTTGTATCCGGAAAAGTTACGCCAGCTTTTTCACAAAACCGCGCCGGAATGCGCGGTTTTTTGTTTGAAGTTGACGGGATTGGGAATTTTTTAAAACTATTTTAAGAGGGTTTTAAAATCAGTTTACGGTACGGCCAAACCATTCTACCCGGCCGATGATGGCTGTATCGGTGTTGTCGGCTGTGAGGTCGATTTCAAAAGGCTCATAAAGGGGATTGGCGGATTTGACCAAGAGCCGGCCGGGCAGGCGTTGGATGTTTTTGACAAACAGGTCGTTTCCTATGCGTAGGACGTACAGGCCGTCGCGCGGCTCGGTTTCGGCGTGGTTGATTAGGATGTTGTCGCCGTGATTCAGGATGCCTTCCATGCTGTCGCCTTTGACGGCGATTACGGAGAGCTTGTCTGTCTGCCGGGTAACGTAGTTTTCTATCCAGTATCTCCGGAAAGCCATGCAGAATAATGGTTTTTCATCATTCACTGTTTGTCCATGCCCTGCCGCCGCTTCCACGCTGTATCGCGGGATAAAGACAAACTCACGCAGATCAACCGGATTGCCCAAGGTATCTACCGCGCCCGAGCCGGTATTGGATACCGGGAAGGCTCCGGCGTTTTCCGGCCTGGCTTTATCGAGATACGGTAAGCCTTTGCCGGTCAAAAGCCAGTTTAAATCACAACCGGTAACTTCTTGAATTTTTACTAGGTAATCGGCTGTTGGGATAGCTCCCTCTTTCCAAACTCTATTAAATCCAGAAGCCGACATTTCTATTTTGTTATAGATGTCAGATGGCTTAGCCCCATGAGGCCAAAGAAATTTGAGCCTATCTAAAAAAGTATCCATAGCATTCCTGATATAACTCATTTAAGCAAAACATTAAGCAAAAAACAAACTCTTTTGCTTAAATAAGATTACTCAAATAATCAACATGTTGTAAAAATAATCACGTTTTTGAGAAAATATTTTAGCAAAAGAGTTGAAGGAAACTGTTTTGCTAAATATAATTCACTCACTTACTAAATAACAGCGGTTAATAAACCTACTTAATTAAGGAATTGCGAGAATGAAAAAAAAGCAAGAAACCATGACTGATTGGCATCGTGCTGACATTGTGGCTCGTCTTAAAAAGGCAGGCTGGTCTGTAAGAGCGTTATCTATCGAGGCTAATTTAGCACCAAATACATTAGGGAAAGCTTTAGATGCTCCTTATCTGAAAGGCGAAAGAATCATTGCAGCAGCGATTGGAGTACCCGCAGAAGAAATCTGGCCATCTCGTTTTGAGAAACGAAACCATAAGCCAACCTTCCCAAGATCTATAAATAGATAACTGTTTTGCTAAATAGTTCCAAAAGAGTAACGCATTTAAGCAAAAATAGAAAGCGGAAAAAATGAAAATATCTGCATCTGATATTGCGAAATTAGGAATTCCGAGCCTACCAACTGATAGACAAGGGATTGAATACCATGCCAAGAAAAATAATTGGCAACACTGTTTTGAGCAAATAGGAAGAGGCCGTCCTAAAAAACTGTATGAAATCGCTTCGCTCCCCGCCGAAATCCGAGCAGCCATCATGAAACGGCAGTCGGACGAGCTGGCGGAGAAGATGCCGAAAACCCTGCCCCAAGTCAGACCGGGGACGGCGATGTCGGCTCAGGTACTGGCTGAAGCGGCCAAGCTGTTGAACGAGAAACAACGGTCGGTGGCGGATGCGCGATGTGCGGTGGTGGCGGCGGTGTTGGGTATCAAATATCAATACGGTTGCTCTGCCAAGGCTGCGGTGGCTCAGTTTTTGGGCTTGCTGGCAGAAGGCAAATTGGACGCGGTTACGCTTGGGAATTTGGAAAAGGCTAATGACCGCAGCCGGTCGGCGAAGGTTGGCGAACGTACTTTAGACGGCTGGATATCTGCCTACCTTAAGGCGGAAAACGCGACGGAGCGGCTGGTGGCTTTGGCTCCGAAGACGACGAAGGCGGTCAAGCCGATTGAGAGCTACGGGTGGTTGCCGATGTTTATGCAGTTTCACAACATCCCTTCAGCTCCGAAGCTAGCGCACAGCTACCGCCGGTTTGTGCAGTGGGCGGAAGCGGAAAATATGCCGGTCAATGATGTGCCTAACTTGAGTATGGTGCGGCGCGTTTGGGACAAGCTGCCGATGATTATGCAGGAGCGCGGCAGGAAAACGGGGGCGGCTTATAAATCGCTGCTGCCTTATGTGAAACGTGATTGGGGGGCTTTGAAGCCGAACGATGTTTGGATCGGTGACGGCCACAGCTTTAAGGCGAAGGTGGCGCATCCGGTACACGGCAGGCCGTTTAAGCCTGAAGTTACGGTGATTATTGATGGTTGTACGCGGTTTGTGGTCGGTTTTTCGGTGTCGTTGGCTGAAAGTTGCGTAGCAGTGTCGGACGCTCTGCGTATCGGGGTCAAGCACTATGGTTTGCCGATTATTTATTACTCGGATAACGGCGGCGGCCAAACCGGCAAGACGATAGACCATGAAATCACGGGTATTACGTCCCGATTGGGTATCCGGCATGAAACGGGTATCGCGGGCAACCCGCAAGGGCGCGGCATCATCGAGCGATGGTGGAAAGACAATCTGATTGAGATGGCGCGGCAGTATGAGACGTTTGCGGGCGCGGGGATGGACAGCAGTACGAAGAACCTGATGTACCGCAAGATGGAAAGTGCTTTTAACGCTTTGGAAAAAGGCAAGGATTTGACGGAGGAACAACAGAAATATTTGAAAAAACTGCCGAGCTGGTCGCGTTTTATCGCGGATGTGGTCAAGTGTATCGACGAATACAACAACCGCCCGCACGGCGAGCTGCCCCGACATCCTGACGGCGGGCATTATTCGCCGAAGGAATATCGGGAAATGAGGCTGGAACAGGACGGTATCGCGCCGGATATGTTGTCGGCAGAAGAGCTGGCGACGATGTTTATGCCGCAAGAGGTGCGAAAAGTACAGCGCGGTTGGCTAGATTTGTTCAACAACTCTTATTTCTCAACCGAGCTGGCGGAGTATCACAAGGACGAGGTACGGGTCAGCTACGATTTGAGCGATGCGTCGGCGGTCAATGTGTTTGATATGGACGGCAAGTTTATCACTAAGGCGCAGGCCAACGGCAATACCCGCGAGGCTTTCCCGACGGCTCGTATCGACCAACTGGCGGAAAAACGCCGAAAAGGCAAAATCAAGCGGGCGGAAAATGCAATCAAGCTCGCAAATGCGGAAGTCAATCCGGCTTTGGAACAGGCTGCGGTTTGGGACGAGCTGGGACATTTGGGCGGAAACGTCATCGATGCGGAGTATGCGGTATTGCCGAAAACGGGCACGGACGATTTTGTGCTATTTGAGGCGGATAGAAGTTAAAACGGTTTTAAACCTCTTTTAAAAGGACTAAAAAAATGAAACAGATCAATCATACATTGCAACAAAAACTGGCTGAATTTAAAGCAAAATCAGGCATGAACCAAACCCAACTGGCACGCGGTATCGGTACTTCGCCGGCATCCATCAGTATGTATCTCAATGGTACTTATGCGGAAAAAGGCGGCAATTATGAAACCATCGAGCCGAAAATCGAGGCGTTTTTGGAGATGCAGGATAGTAAAGCGCAGCGTGAAGAGCTGGTGTTGGGTTTTGTATCGACTAAGACGACACGCCGTATTGCAGAAGTGATGCGCGATGCGCACGAAGGCGGCGAAACGGTGGTGATCTACGGTCAGGCGGGTTTGGGCAAGACTCAGGCGGTAAAAAATTACTGCGAGAAAAACCCTGCGGCCATCTTGATTGAGGCTAATCCGAGCTTCACGGCACTTGTCCTGATGCGCAAGTTGGCGACAGCGGCGAAGGTATCGGCGATGGGCAGTTTGAATGATTTGTTTGAGTCTGTATCTGACCGCCTGCGCGATTCGGGCCGTCTGATTGTGGTCGATGAAGCGGAAAACCTGCCTTTGCGCGCCCTTGAGATTATCCGCCGACTGCACGACGAGACTGGATGCGGTTTGGTTTTGAGCGGTATGCCCCGACTGGTGGCCAACCTGCGCGGTAAGCATGGCGAGCTGGTACAGCTTTACAGCCGCGTGTCGGTTGCGCTGAATTTAGGCGAATCTTTGCCGGACGAGGAACTCTTTGAGATTGCGAAAGCGGCTTTGCCTGATGCGGACGAGGAAACGATCTTTGAACTGGTTAAACATAGCAACGGCAATACGCGCCGGATGAGCAAATTGATGCGCGGCGCGGTACGCACGGCAAATAAAAACGGTATCAAGATGCAGGCCGGTATCGTTAAAAAATACAGCTCCCTGATTATCCGATAAGAAAGGCCGTCTGAAATGAGACACGAATATGCGGTACACGCGGGGGTTTATGAGGACACTTGGCACGATTATGAAACCCATAAACGGCGGAAAATTTGGCGGGCGGATGTACGCGGCAAGCGGAAAGAAGGCTTTGCATGGTTGCAAATCCGCCGACTGCGGAAACGCTTCGAGACCAAAGAGGAAGCCAAGGAATGGGCGGCGCAGGTTAAGGCGGATTGGGTGCGCAATAATTTTTTTGCCTTAAGAAAATATTAAGTAATTGATTTATAAGGAAATAGGAAAATGTCTACTGTATTTTTGAAGCGGATGTTGTTGGGAGCGGCTATGTTGGTTTGGGCTGTGTTTTTCGTATCGATGTTGCGCGGTTGTGTTCCGGAGTCATCGGAAGCGAAGGCAGAAATGTCACGCCGCGAGCGTATGGCAGATTTGGAGGTCAAGGTATTGGAAGAGCAATACGAGTCGATGAGTACGGAAGAAAAAATGAAAGGGATTGTTTATGAGCGATAAGCCAATTTTATTGAGCCCTGCGGCGAAAAAAGAGGCTTTGGCACGGGCGGTAAAGGAAATCCGCGCGAAATATGGCGATAAGGCGATTGTGAAAGGATGTGTGAAATGAGTTTCGGACGACGTAATACGGATTGGCAGGCTTGGGGACAGCACCGCAGGCGTGCGACGGCGCGAATGGCGCAAAAAAACAGAGAGCGTGAAATCGAAGAATATCAGGCGCGTTTTAAACAGCCTGCCGAGAAGAAGGAGGAGAAAAAATGATTTGGTTTGTTGTCGGATTGGCGGTGTTGGTGTTGCTGGGGATTTGGCTTGAAATGCTGGCCCGAATCGTCGTGTTGCACATGATAGGCAAATGCCATGACGGGTATGACGACAATTAAAACGGTAAGCCGTTGATGTTGCTCTATATTTTTTTGCCTTATTGGAAATGTAAGGTATTGATTCAAAAGGAATTTAAAAATGAATGCAAAAGAAATCACCGAATGGCTCGAAGACCGTGGCGAGCTGATGGTCATGAAGAAGGACGGCGAAGGCTTTGTAATCGCTGCGCGGTCGCCGGACGGGATGTGGAAGACTGCCGAGGCGGATACTTTGGCGCGGGCGATAACTTTATGGGAGGAAGTGTGATGAATATTACTAAACCAAATAAAGAAGACCTTGACGCAGTATGGGAACTGGTCGCGTTTGTAAACAAAATTGCGCAGGGTTTGAATCCGATTTATCAACCTGCCGACCCAGAGGATGAAGATGATTTCGAATATCTGAGCAATGCGCCTGCGGATGAAGTGTTTGAAGCTTTGGAATACAAGTCTGCCAACGCCAATTTGCCTTGGATTATGACCGTATTGGATACCTTGCTGTCTTCGAATAACGACATTGTTGACCAAGAATCTAGTGTTTTGGATTTTTCCCCGAGATTTAAACAGGCTGTAAAGGATACGGAAAGACTGGATTTTTTGATTGAAGTCGGGTCAGCCGAATTTTCAAAACAAAATGGCCAGAAAACCTGTTGCTACTTAACCGAATACGGCATTAGAGGCTATGGAAGCGATTCCCGCGAAGCATTGGATGATGTGATGAAAGAATGGAAGGAGATGTGATGAAGGTATTAGATCCGTGTTGCGGCAGCCGGATGATGTGGTTCGATAAAAATAACCCTAAAGCTGTTTTCGGCGATAAACGCAAAGAAACCCATCTACTGAAAGACCGAAAATATCTGCGCAAACTGGAAATTACTCCTAATGTGGTTATGGATTTTACAAATATCCCTTTCCCTGACAACACATTCGCAGTAGTGGTTTTCGATCCGCCTCATTTACAAAGAGCGGGAGAAAAATCTTGGCTTGCAAAAAAATACGGGGTGTTGGGCAATGAGTGGAGAGAAGATTTGCGTAAAGGGTTTGCTGAGTGTTTCCGGGTATTGCGTCCTGAGGGCGTATTGATTTTTAAGTGGAATGAAAACCAAATCCCAGTGAAAGAGATTCTTGCTCTGACTAACGTAGAACCACTTATTGGACACGTTAGCATGAAGCATAAGCAAAATCAAACACAGACCCATTGGATAACGTTTTTGAAGGAAGAAGCGTCATGAGCATTGGAATGATGATTTATCTCTTGATCTGCGGGCTGATTGGTTTGGCACTGGTGGTTTTGGCACTGATGAGCCTGATTGAAAACTGGTTTAAGCAGCAGACTAAAGCGGTTGTTTTGGATGCCTGCGGTATGTTTTTGGGGTTGGTTGTTGTTTTTATAGTGTTTTTAGCAATTATTGGGGTGATTAAATGATTGAAATCAGAAGTAAAAACTTTATCGCGTACAACGCAAGTGAAAGTGTTTTGGAAAGCATCATCAAGGATGTTTTCACGGGGTTGATGTTGAGTTTTTGTGTGTATATCAGCCATTGGTCAGCATCAGTGTTTTGGACATTTATCAGCGGTTTAATGTTCTTGTCTTATCTAGGCATTAGGTTGGGCAGGTTGATTCGTGACAAGCGAACTAAGTTTGAAACTTGGTCAGAGTTTAAGGCATGGATCGATAAACAAGCTGAACTTGAAAATCACTTGGCAGGTAATGTTCAGATCGTAAAAGGCAATGGAAATGTACAGGCTGGTGGCGATGTTTGGAAGGATAAACAATGAACATCGAAAAATTTAACCCGAAAAAAGACCCTAAATACATTGGCTATATTTTCCGATTCTTGAAGAAAAAATCCAAACTGATTGAAACTTTAGGAGCTTATCCACGAATTGTTAAGTTTAAAGATGGATTTGGCTGGTATATCGGCTGGTTTATTGATGACGGTATTGGAGACTTTATTGGCAGCAGGATTTGTTACGGCTCCGAAAAAGTTGAGACTTTTTGTTTTGTTAAAACCACTGAAGCGGAGGTTGTCGCCGAAGTCAAATGGAATGAATACGAACGTGTCGGAGGGTGTGCATTAACTAAATGGCATCACAAATGGGTCTATGCCAATAAGCAATCACGCAAATGCCGCCACTGCGGAATATGGGAACGTAAAGTCGTCAAAACCGTTAAGACGGTTGAACGGCGAACATTATGGGAGAGCGAGTCATGAACATCAAATGTCCGAACTGCGGGGCGGTGCATAGTCTGGACAGCTTAATCAACGATGCCGACGCATCGTCTGTATTGCGGGCTGTGTTGGAGATGGATGCGGAAATGGGCAAGGCGGCTATCCGCTACATCGGTCTCTTCCGCCCCGCCAAGTCCCAGCTCTCTTGGGCGCGTACCGCGAAACTGCTGAATGAGTTGCTGCCGATGATTAAGGCGCAGGAGGCGGCGCGTGACGGGGTTTGTTTCCCTGCCCCTACCGAGGCTTGGATTCACGGATTTAATGAAACCGTTAATGCACGCGACCAAGGCCGTCTGAAAACGCCGCTGAAGTCGCACGGATACCTGTATGAAATCCTTTCGGGCTGGGTTGGCCAGCCAAGCGCAGGGAATCAAACAGTAAACCAACCAAACCGCCGAGCCGCACTGCCGGACAAACCCAGCCAAACCCTCACCGCAGCCGCGTCGCTGCAAGGATTGAAGAAATGAAAGAACTGCCTACCCAACTGCATAACGCCATGATCGACGGCCTGACCATGCTTTTGACCCTGCGTCTGAGCGGTTCGCCGGCTGCCGATACTGTGGCCGCCACTGCGCAAACTTGGAGCCGTGTGTTGGCGCACGGCCGGGCGTGGGACGAAGCGCGAGATGTACCGCGCTTTCAGACGGCCTTTATGGTGCTGGCGAATGAGACCAACCGCTGGCCGTCGCCCAAAGACTTTTTAGACAAGCTGCCGCCACCGCCGGAGCCGTTAAAGCTGGAACACCACTACCACCCCACGGCGGATGAAAAAGCAAAGGGAAAATCGGCTTTAAACCGCATACAGGGCGTGATTAAAGAGGTGTTAAGAGGCAAGTCACTGGTACCGCCTCCGGCTGAAACCGCCACCGAGCAGATTTTGAGACACCGCGCGAAAGTTGAGGCACTTGCCAAGCGCGAACGCGAACAAGGCTTGAGCAAGCCGAAATGTTAAACCCAAACCGAAAGGAAAGAGAAAATGGCTAAACCAAAGAAAACCAAAACCGAAGCCCTGACCGTGGGCATCCAAGACCGCGCGGACGCGTCGGTTCAAATCAAACGCATGGGCGATTTGCAGCGCGAAATCGAGCGCATCCAAGCCGACCATAACGACAATGTGGCAGAGCTGCAAAAACAGGCAGACGAGCGTGTTGCACCCCTGATGGCAGAAATCAATGCCATCCATGCCGGGGTGCAGGCATGGAGCGAAGCGAACCGTGATGCGCTGACAGATGGCGGCAAGGTCAAATTTGCCGACCTGACCACCGGCATTATCCGTTGGCGAAACAACCCGCCAAAATGCAGTGTAAGCGGTGTCGATGCGGTGCTGGCCTTATTGGAAGCTAATCCGGACTTGGAACGCTTTATCCGTGTGAAAAAAGAGGTTAATAAAGATGCGGTATTGAATGAGCCCGAGTTTTTCGCCGACAACCCTGTGCCGGGCATTAAGATTGTTCAGGGCAAGGAGTTTTTCAGCGTTGAGCCGCATAATCAGGAGTTGGTGTGATGGCGAAAATTGTTATTGAAATTGAAGATTTGCCTGATGGAAATATCAGATATGCCTATCGAGGGGATACCAAGCTTGAAGGCGACGGTACGCCTGCACAATTAACTTTTATTACTGTGCAAGAGTTAATTCATACCCTTATAGAGATGGGGAAAATAGAAGTGCTTGAAAACGGTAATGATGGTTAGGCAAATTTTTTAAAAGGCATTTAAAGGCCGTCTGAAATGGGGTTTAAAACCTGTTTCAGACGGCCTTTTTTATGTCTGTCTGTTTCGCAAAAAAAAACAGCAGCTTACTACAACATATAGTATTTTATCTGTATAATATGCATCAATTAATCAATATATTGTGTTTTAGGGGTTCAAGATGCGCCGTGCATTGATTGCAAAAATTAAAATCGCTCAAAAGGAGCTTGGTTTGGATGATGCGACGTATCGCGCGGTGTTGGAGCGGGTAACGGGCAAGCGGTCGTGTACTGAGTGCAGTATCCCTGAGCTGGAGCGCGTGGTCGAGGATTTGCGCCAGCATGGGTTTCAGCCAAAAAAAACGGCAGGCCGACGGCCAAACCGCCGCTCTTCTGCCGACCCGATGATGCGGAAAATCGAAGCCCTGCTGCTGGATAACGGCTGGAGCTGGAATTATGCGCACGGTACGGCGAAAAAAATGTTTAAGGTTGACCGCGTGGAATGGTTGTCCGACGGTAATATGCACAAGTTGGTGGCGGCGTTGCAGATTGCGGCGAACCGGAAGAAGAAGGAGGAATAGGAATGAGTGTAAGTTGGGAGATGACAGAGCAGGACTTTGAGGATGTGAAACATCTTCTGCCGCAGAGCGTGGTGGCGATGATTACAGTCATCGGGCTTGAAGCGGCGTTTCACATGGTCAAGGTTTGGGGCGGGACGAATTACCCGATTTCCAACCGCCGGCGCAATACGCGCCAGAGCCGAATCTTACACGCACAACTGGTCGAGGACATTGGTGAGGAGGCTGCGGGACGATTGGAGCGAGCTTATGCCGGACAACCTTTCTTGGCCATTCCGCGCTGCTGGGACGCGATGCGCGAGCTGCGCAACCGATTTATACGCCGGCAGTATGATGCGATGAGCGCGGAGGGTTTGAGCGATTTGGTTATTGTGCGCGAGCTGGTGCTGGCTCATCGGCTGTCTACGCGCAATATACGATACATTTTGAAAGAGGCCGACCGCGAGGCGGCGGCAAGAGCGCAGCCGGATTTATTTGTAGCTTGATTGTGTTGTGTGTTTCTTGTGAGTGGACCTTTGCCCTGCTTTTTGCAGGGCTTTTTTTTGTCTGCGGAACAGTAAGTGCATTTGTGCCGACCGTCTTATGCCGTCTGAAAAGGTTAAATAAGGTTTTGAAAATAAATTGTGATTTGATTTTCGGAGATGTTTATGGGCAAAACTGTAACTTTAACCGCCGGACACAGCAACACCGACCCGGGCGCGGTCAACGGAAGCGACCGTGAGGCGGACTTGGCGCAGGATATGCGCAACATCGTGGCGTCTATATTGCGCGATGACTACGGCTTGACCGTTAAAACCGACGGCACGGGCAAAGGCAATATGCCGCTGCGCGAAGCTGTAAAGCTGATTCGCGGCTCGGATGTGGCGATTGAGTTCCATACCAACGCGGCGGCCAGTAAAGCAGCTACGGGCATTGAGGCGTTGAGTACCGTCAAAAACAAACGCTGGTGTCAGGTGTTGAGCAAAGCTGTTGCCAAGAAAACCGGCTGGAAACTGCGCGGCGAAGACGGCTTTAAACCCGACAATGCGGGCCAGCATTCGCGCCTGGCTTATGCACAAGCCGGCGGCATTGTGTTTGAGCCGTTTTTTATCAGTAACGACACTGATTTGGCCTTGTTTAAGACTACTAAATGGGGCATCTGCCGCGCGATTGCGGACGCGATTGCGATGGAATTGGGAGCGGCGAAGGTATGAAAAAGTCTTTGATTGCTTTGGCTCTGTCTGTCTTGAAACCGCAGCTGCCTGAATTTGAGATTAAGCCTGCCAGTATTGGCTATTTGAAACAACATCCGTCTATGCGCTTGGGTAAGTCGGGTGTGGCGGCTGCGAAACGTGCGGCGCGTAAACGCAAGAATCGTCGTTAATCATGGGACAGGTTGAGTTTTACGAAAAGATGATTGAGCTGTGGTCGGCCAAAAGCCGCGAGGCAAGCGAACAGGCAAACTTGGCTGCGTTCGAATTTGCGGAGGGCGAACTGGCCAATTATCAGGAAATGCTGAAACGGTACCTGCAAACCAAAAGTGTGGAATAGCAATGCGTATTTTGGATATTTTTAAAAACCCGGCGACAGGCAATGTGTCGCACTCGAAACTGTGGGCAAACGTTGCCTGCGCGGCGGGGACGTTTAAATTTGTAATGTTGCCCGACCCTTCGGCGGAGATTTGGGCGGTGTATTTGGGCATTGTGGGCGGCTATGCGGTGGCGCGCTCGTTTGTCAGCGTGAAACGTCAGGAGGTCGAGAATGAATCTCGTGAAACTGCTGGCGAATAACTGGCAACCGATTGCCATCATCGCGCTTGTCGGCACGGGCTTGGCGGTGTCGCACCATCAAGGCTACAAGTCGGCATTTGCGAAGCAGCAAGCGGTCATTGAGAAAATGGAGCGCGACAAGGCGCAAGCCCTGCTGTTGTCGGCTCAAAACTATGCGCGCGAGCTGGAACAGGCACGCGCGGAAGCTAAAAAATATGAAGTTAAGGCGCACGCCGTCGGCATGGCTTTGGCGAAAAAACAGGCGGAAGTCAGCCGTCTGAAAACGGAAAATAAAAAGGAAATCGAAAATGCGCTTACTCAAGACCGCCAAAAAGCAGGCGGCAGTTGTATTGACGGCTTTGGCTCTCACGGCCTGCAGCTCTACAACCGCGCCCTTGGCTACGGAAATTAAGGTTGTCGAAAAGGCGGTCATGCCGACACCGCCTGCCGCGCTGATGGTCGCGCCGGTACGCCCGAATCCGCCGAAAGACGGCAAGACGGCCACGCTGTTGGAACACGCCGCTGAGTTTGGCGGCTATGTTGCCGAACTGGAAAATCAAAATCAGGCTTGGCGCGACTGGGTCAACAGTCAAGCGGAAGTTGACGGTTCGGAGGGCGCGCGATGACGACTTATCGTGAGTTGGTACAACGCACGGTCGCCTGCCGCCATGCGGACTTGGAATTGGGCTTAAGCCGTGCACGCGAACAAGAGCCGTTTGTCATTCATGTTTCCGAACTGTTGGATAAGGCCGGTATCGATTACGCGGTACGCATGGATAAGGATTTTCAGACGACCTTTTGTGTGGAGTTTTCCGCGACCGCTCCTGCTGATGTGATTGGTATTTTGCGGAAATATTACTCAGTCTTTTTTGACGGCCAAAAGGTCGAGGCGGCGAGTCGTCATCCCGAAGGCTACGCGGTCCGTATCGTATTTGGCGACGTGCCGGTTTAGGGGTTTTAAATGGACTTTGAATTTGGGTTTAAAACCCTGTGGCCGATTGCAACGGCGGCGTTTTGGTTTTGGGTCAACGGCATTTCAGGCCGTCTGAAAGAGGCTGACAAGCGTATCGACGACCTTAAAGAGGAGCTGCACGCGGTCAAGCTCTCTTATCACACCAAGCAAGATGCCAAGGCAGACCGCGACAATATTGCGGCTTCGTTGGGACGCATCGAAAACAAGTTGGAAAAAGTAAACGAAAAACTGGACAGGAAAGCGGACAAATCATGAGCGACCCGATTTTGGAAGCCTTGGCGCGTATTGAAAACAAGACTGATCAAACTCTGAAAAATCAGAAGGAAATGCAGGCGGAAATTGCACAAATCCGCCAAGACACGAAACGCACGGCCATTACATTCGGCGCACTGGGCGGCGGCGTGATTACGGTCGGCTGGGAATTGCTTAAAGCGAAAATGGGACTGTAATTATGGCTCACCCGCAAGAAATCCGTGAAAAGTTACGCCGGCTCTATGTGAGCGGCGAGCAAACTTTGGAAACGGCGGCCTTGATGTGCGAAATCCCGCAGGCCACTGCGCGTGCGTGGAAACGTGCGGATAAGGAAAAAGGCGACGACTGGGATAAGATGCGCGCCGCCTACACTTTGGCCGGCGGCGGTATTGAGGATTTGAGCCGTGCGATGTTGGCCGGTTTTATGGTGCAGTACAACAGCACGATGACGATGCTGCAGGATTCGAGTACCGAAGATTTGCCGCCGTCCGACCGTGCCAAGCTGTTGGCCAGCCTTGCCGATGCGTTTACCAAAACAGTATCCGCCAATGCCCGTGTGATGCCGGAAACGTCAAAACTGGCGACGGCTTTGGAATTGATTGAGTTCTTGATGGCGTTTGTGCAAGAAAAACACCCCAAACATTTACCTGCCTTTGTCGAGGTATTGGAGCCGTTTGGGGCGGAAGTGGAGAAGAAGTTTGGTTAGAGGCCGACAAATTTTTTTAAAAGAGTAATGAGGGTGGTGGCAGGGATGGCATTAATTGCATTTTCCGTAAGCGTACTTAATGCAGTGTCTTTGATTTTCCCTAATTCTTTTTTCAACCAGCTTTTTTCTGGATCAGAAATATCCGCTTGGTCTATTTTTGCCGCAATTAAAGCCTGAATAGATTCGCTGTGCAACTTGACCGTGATGACACCAAGAATGGCGGATAGACCACCATCATCGGCAAGAAAGTCTATACCTTTTGCATTAAGCTTCGGGAATGATCCTGTTGAACTTGAGTGTCGGTCAGTATTCAAAGTGCCATACCACATATTGATTAACCCATGCTCGATTAGGTACTGGATGTTTGTGGTCACTATACCTTCGGATTGCGCTATCGACTTAGCAATGTCTTCAATCCTTTTTGCACTGGGATATACCTGATATAAATCTTCTAAAATCGCTTTTTGAATATCTCGTTTCAACCAATTACTCATTCATTTTTTCCTTATGAAAACTAAAGAATTCCTCAAATCCCTTGCCGAACTGGCCGCCAGTTTGCGCCAAGTCATCGAAGCGGAAGTGGACGGCTTTGATGCGTCGCCAAAGGCTATTACTGCACGCCGTGCCAAGGTATTTGACCCGGTAGGCGGTTACGAGTATTTCGTCAACACCTACTTTCCGCATTATATCCGCTCCCCTGAAAAATCCGAACTGCATGAGTTTTTATTCAGCCGTCTACCGGAGATTATCCGCTCCCCTAAAGGGGAAAATGAGGCGGTGGGTGCGCCGCGTGGCGAGGGTAAGTCGACGCAGGTTACTCAGTTGTTTACGCTGTGGTGTATTGTGACCGGCCAAAAACATTATGCGGTCATCGTGATGGACAGTATCGACCAGGCGTATCCAATGCTCGAAGCCATCAAGGCGGAATTGGAGTTTAACCCGCGCCTGAAAACCGACTTTCCGGAAGTATGCGGGCAAGGCCGTGTATGGCAGGCCGGTACGATTGTGACGGCCAATGACGTTAAAGTCCAAGTGGCCGGTAGCGGTAAAAAGCTGCGCGGTTTGCGTCACGGCCCTTACCGTCCTGACCTGACCATATTGGACGATATTGAGAATGACGAGCAAGTCCGCAACCCCGAACAGCGCGACAAGCTCAATGCGTGGCTGACTAAGACTGTATTGCCTTTGGGCGGTGTCGGTCAGAAATACGATGTGATTTATATCGGCACGATTTTGCATTACGACAGCGTACTTAACCGCACTTTGAATAACCCGTTTTGGCACGGTATTAAGTTTAAGGCGATGAAACGCTGGCCCGACCGCATGGATTTGTGGGACCGCTGGGAGGAACTTTTCCGAAACGACGGCGAGACGGTGGCCGAGGCGTTTTATCAGGCAAACAAAGACGAGATGGAGCGCGGCGCGCAAACAAGCTGGGCGGCTCGTGGCGTGTTGGCACTGATGAAAATCCGTGCCCGCGACGGTCATGCAACATTTGATTCGGAATACCAAAACGACCCGGTCAGTGGCGAAGATGCGCCGTTTGCGGAAAACATCAAATACTGGTCGGAGTTGCCCGACGATTTGGTGTACTACGGCGCACTCGACCCGTCATTGGGTAAGGCGGGCGCGGGGCGCGATCCGTCGGCGATTTTGGTCGGCGGTTATCAGAAATCAACAGGCCGTCTGTTCGTAACCGTTGCCCAAGTAAAAAAACGCCTGCCCGATTTGATTATTGAGGACGTGATCCGCATCCAAAAAGAGGCGCGGGTCAAGCCTGTTTTGTGGGTGGTGGAGACGGTGCAATTCCAAGAGTTTCTCAAGGATGAGCTGATTAAGCGCGGGGCGCGGTCGGGTGTGCATATCCCCGTGCGCGGTATCAAGCCGTCATCGGACAAGATGTTGCGGATTGAGACTTTGCAGCCACACATGGCAAACGGGTTGATTTTGCTCAAACCCGACCAAAAGACCTTAATCAGCCAGTTGCGCCACTTCCCAAAAGCCGACCACGACGATGGACCCGATGCGCTTCATATGCTGTGGATGGCGGCAACAACGGGCAATGTGTCAAACAGAGCACGTGCGATTGATTTACCTGCGCCGATGTTGGAAATGTGATTTTAAGGTCGTCTGAAACCGTTTTCAGACGGCCTTTCGGAGTAAGAAATATGTTCGGATTGATTAAAAGCGCAACGCGGAAAACCGCCATCAAGACATTGACGAGCGCGACCGAAGATGCGCTGGAAAGCCTGTTTTCCAATATGGAGGGCACGGACGCGCTGCTTTCGCGTCTCGGCGTGGACAGACAGCAGGCGTTGGATGCGGTGTCGGGCGACGATGAGGTCGCCGCCTGTTTGGAGGATTTGCATTCCGCCATGCAGAACAAGGCGTGGCGCATTTATGGCGAGGACTTGAGCGACGAAGACAAAGACCGTCTATGGAAAACGCTTAAACGCCACCTGCCCGCGCTTGCCGAAATCGTCCTGACGGCGCGTCTGGGCGGCTATGGTGTCGGTCGGTACGTTTATCAGCCCGAACCCGACGGCTTTTTGACGATTAAGCATATCAGCAACAAAAGCGGCGAATTGGCGAAATACGTTCCCTACCGCGACGGTTCGCTGGTGTATCGCGGCAGCGGCGGTGAGGAAGCCTGCAATACGGACGTGCTGTATCTCTTTATTACCCACCGCGCCACTTCAACCAATCCTGCGGGCGAAATGGCGGCGGCGCGGCTGTATGCGCCGGTTGCGTTGCGTAAAAAAGGCTTTATTTATGCGGCACAATTCATCACGCGCTACGCCCAGCCGTATTTGATTGCCAAAATCCAAGCCAACAGCAACGACGACCACGACAGTTTCATGAGCCGTTTTTACCGTTTTGTGAGCGGCGGCGCATTGAGCATCGAACGCGAAGACGATGTGATGATGCTGCAAAACAGCGCGGACGGTCAGGCATTCCGCCGATTGGAAAACCTCGCCAATGCGCGCATCCAAAAAACGCTGTTGGGCAAGGTCAAAACCAGCGACCTTGAGACCGCCAGCCGCGCCAGTCAGGAAACCGAAGAAAACAACCGCGACGAGCGTATCGGCGCGTATCTCGCTCTGCTCTCCCGCGCTGCACAGCACTTTATCGACGCGCTTGTGATGGTCAACAACGCCTACGGCAAGCCGATTAATGCGCCCAAAGGCGTATGGTTTGAGTTTGAAGACGAAATCAAGGTTGATAAAACCCGAGCCGAACGCGACAAGATGTATATGGATACGGGGCAGCTCGTGTTGACCGAAACCTACTATCGCGACATCTTGGGCTTTGAGCCGGAACATTTCGAGCTGCGCGACCCGAAAGCGTCGTCTGAAAACCCTGCGCCCGCCAAATTCAGCCTGCGCCTGTCTGACGGCCTTGCCCGCAATGCGCCTGATACGGCGGAGCAGGCAATCGCCCGACCGAAGATGGAGGCGGTGTTGGGTTTACTGGAAAGCTGCAAAGACTACGCCGAATTTGAGGTGAAGCTGTCCAAACTTGATTTGAGCCAGGGCGATAATCTCTTGATCCAGCGTTTGGTTTCAGACGGCCTTTCGGCTTGGGCCGACGGAGCGGGCGATGGACGGGATTGAATACAACTTCGCCGGCTTAGTCGATAAAGCTGCTTTCGAGCATTTCAAGGCTAAGAAAATCCTGCCCGGATTCAGTCATTACGATGTTTGGCTGTATCAACACAGCCTTGCCTTTACCGTCGCCAAGATGATGGACGCGGATATGCTTGCCGAAGTCAAAGACGCCATTGAATCCGCGCAACAAAACGGCACGGCGTTTGCCGATTTTAAAAAGCGTTTAAAACCGTATTTGATGGCTAAAGGCTGGTGGGGCGAGCAAGTGATGACCGACCCGCTGGATGGCGAACCGAAATTGGTACAGCTCGGCAGTACGCGCCGTCTGAAAACCATCTTCAACACCAATATGCAAACCGCCTTTGCGGCGGGGCAGTGGCAGCGGATACAGGCAAACAAAAAAGCCTTGCCGTATTTGCGCTACAACCATTCCGCCGCCGGGCATCCGCGCGACAGCCATAAACGCTACTACGGCCTAGTCCTGCCGGTCGATCACGACATTTGGAAAGTCATCTTCCCACCCAACGGCTACGGTTGTAAATGTTCGGTGTCCGCCCTGACCCGTCGGCAGGCGGAGCGCGAGGGCATCAGCGGCGAGCCTGATGTGGATATGGTCGAGTTTACCAATCCGCGCACAGGTCAAACGGTATTGATACCCGACGACATCACGCCAAGCTTTGCGCACAATCACGGCGACCGATTGGGCGCAATGGACGCGCTGTTTGGCGAGGAAAACGGCGAAGAGGCACTAGCCGCCATGATTGCCGAGCGTGAGGCGTGGCTGGACAAGCGGTATAGCGTGCCGTCTGATAAAGTGGCGGTGTTGGCTTTGTCAGACAAGGTGTCGGAAAAAGAAGTGCGTAGGCTGACAAAAGAGCAGTCTGCCAACAATACCAAAGATCACGAAGCGAGAGCTGCGGCAGCGTGGCAGGCTGAAACGGGCGACAGGCTGGAAGTGTTCGATTTGGCGGTAGAAAAAGGCAAAGGACAAGCCGATTATCTGATTGTTTCAGACGACCTGCCCCGTGAGAAATGGGTAAAACTGGATTTTATGTTTACCGAAAATCCCGAACGTGCGGAATTGATGAACCGTTATTTTGCACACACCGCCGACGCATGGAAAGGGAAGGTTGACAATATTCAAGAGCATTTCAACAAAGCCGATGTCGTCCCGCTTGATTTACGCCATCTGAATGCGGCAAACCGGCATAAATTGTTGCAGTATGTGTTATCATTGCCAAAAGAACAGCGGGATAAAGTCCGCTTATTGGTAAAAATATCGGAGTAAGTCATGCCGTCTGAACTGTATGTCAGCTGCGAAGTAAAAGTATTTTTAGGCGGGAAAACCGCCCCGTCCGAATTGTTGGACTATCTGTACCCGCGTCTTGCCGAAATCGACAAGGAGGCCGCCGAGCAAATGCAGGGCGAGTTTTCGGGCTGCGTATTTTCGATTGCGGATTTGTCCGCTGCGGCATTTGCCCGTGTATGCGGATGGATACTTGAGGCGGCTGAAAAGTCCGAGTGGATTAAGCCGTACAAGTCCGATTTAAAAGCCGCCCTGGAAGCCGATCCAAGATTCAAGTCTATATAATCCAAAGGCCGTCTGAAACCGATTCAGACGGCCTTTTTTCATAACCGCTCAAATTTCGCGTTTTAGCGCGTTTAAATACTTGGGGCAAGCAAAGATATATCCAGCATTTTAAAATCAATCCTAGAGGCTTCTAAAACGCCCCTGAATCGAATTTTAAATAGATGAACTGCGCAAGGCCGTCTGAAACCTGATATTCGGGTTTTAGGCGGCTTTTGCATTTGGATTGGGAAGTGAAATCCTGCCGTCCGTCTTTTTGAACTTGGCAAGGCAAAATGGAGCAATGGATACGAACAACACCCCCCTCAAAATCAAATTGTCCGCCGCGCTGCCGGTTGCCTTGGCGACCGGTGCCGACAAGGTGCGTACTTTTAAAGGCGTTGCCAATTCGGGCAAGCCGTTCGGCTACGGCGGTTGTCAGACGGTCGTCGATTTGGCCCAGCTATCGCACAAAGCGTCCGTCCCCGTCCTGCTGGAGCATTCGCCGCTAAAAATGGCGGGCGTGTGCAGCCTGTCGGTAACGGCGGACGGCCTTATTGCGGAAGGCAGCCTGTTATCCAACGAGTTTGGCACGCAGATCGCCGAAGCCGCCGACCAAGGCTTCCCGTGGGAGATGTCTGTTTATGCGCAGGCGGAATCCTACGAGGAGCTGGCGGCGGGTGCAGTATTGTCCGTCAACGGCAACGAGGTAACCGGGCCGGCCGTCATTCTGCGCCGTTGTGCGATACGCGAAGTATCGTTTACCGCCGTCGGCGTAGATGGCGAGACGGAGGCGGTGGTGTTGTCGGACGGCAGCCCCTTGCCGGATATTTTTAAACAACCTTTGGAGTTATCTATGACACCCGAAGAAAAGCAAGCGTTTGACAACCTGAAAGCGGAAGTCGATACGCTCAAGGCTGAAAAAGCCGAAGCCGAGAAAAAGCTGAAAGAAGCCGAAGCGGCTGCCAAGAAAAACCAAGTCAAGGCGAAATTGTCCGCCGCCGGCTTTAAGGAAGGCGAAGACGGCAAGTTTGAAGGCTTGTCCGACGCTACCATGACCGTGCTTTTGTCTGCCGACATCGAAGCGGCAGAAGCCATGATTGCCGATTTGACGCCGAAAGCCCCCCAGTCTGCCGTACCACCCGCACTGTTGAGTGAAGGCGCAGGCAAAGACGAATCCGAACACACCGGCGAGGCGGAGGGCAAGTTCTCCGTAGCCAGCCGCAAAGGCTTATTGGGAGGCTCTTATGTCTAAAGCCAAAACCGAAATCTTAGGCCCTGCCATTTCCGACTTTTTGAAATATGAAGCGACGCCGTTAACACGTGTGGCTGTTGCTGCCGATGCCGGTACTAAAGCGGGTAGTTTTGTGACGTATCCGCTACGTAATAAAAAACTTGTTGCTTTAACAGATGAAGCTGATGGGAAAGTTATTGTTCAGCCTCTCAATTGCATCATTGAGTGTAAGGATATTTTTATCCAGGCTAAAGCTGCATTTCAGTCCGACGCGGTTATGAAAAAAGAAGGTGACGCGTATGGAATTGTTTACGTAAACCTGCAGAAATTCGGTGCATCTGATGCTTAATTATTTGAAATAAGGAAAAAATATGCCTTTATCTGACAACAGCAAATTTGGCGTGCAGGCTTTGACCACCGCCGTCAACAAAATCGACCCGGGCGCAAGCCAAATCCGCGAACTGGGTATTTTCGAACCCGAATATCTGACCACCACCTACGCCGACATTGAGTTCCAAGACGGCAAAGTCCACTTGGTAGCCAGCAAAGAGCGCGGTACGGCCGGCCAGGCGGTCGAAAGTCCGAAACGCACCGTGCGTACCGTCAAAATCCCACACCTGCCGATTCATGACGTCATCCGCGCGGACGACGTGCAGAACCTGCGTGCTTTCGGCACAACCCAAGCCGCGACCGTCATGGACAAGGTCAACGAAAAGCTGGCCGGCGGCAAATCCGACCTTGAATACACCCGTGAGCACCTGATGCTCGGCGCGTTGCAAGGCAAGATTTTGGATGCGGACGGCAGCGTGATTTTGGACATCAATACCGATTTCAAAGTGCAGCGCAAAACACAAGACATCGAATTTTCGAAAGACACGACCAAAGTCGGCGCGGTATTGGACAAACTCTTGTCCGAACAACGCCAAAAATTCAACGGTGCGCAAGTGCGCGGCTGGGTTGTCTATTGCGGCATGGAGTTTTTGAGTGCGCTCAAAGAGCATAAGTCCATCTTCGAAGTGTACAAACGTTTTGACGAAGCACGCGCCTACCGTGAAGGCGATACGCTCAATCCGACCGAGTTCGTCCACAAAGGCATCCGCTTTATCGAGTATGCCAACCATTTCGGCAGCGACGCCGACATCGATGCGGACAAAGCCATTCTGCTGCCGGTTGGCCGCAATCTCTACAAAGAGTATTTCGCGCCTGCCGACATGAATGCGACCGTCAACACCCGCGCCCTGCCGTATTACGCAAGCCGCGAGAAGTTGCAGCACGACAAAGGCTGGAGCCTGCATATGCAATCCAATCCATTGCCGATTGCGCTGCGCCCCGAGTTGTTGGCAACGCTGACCATGTCTTAAACGGATTTCAGACGGCCTTTAAGGCAGTTTTAAAGGTCGTCTGAAAACGGAGGACGGCATGATTACCATCCAAGACATGATTACGCGTTTCGGCGAGCAGGAAATGGCGGAACGGTCGAATCATGAGAACTACGAAACCATAGACGAAGCAGTAATGGCAGCGGCAATCGCTGACGCGGAAGAAGAAGCGGCAAGCTACCTTCGGGCGGCGAAACTGTTTTTTACCAACGACACCGCGCCGCAGGTTTTGAAAATTAAAGTCTGCGACATCGCCCGCTACTACCTCTACGACGATGCGGTAACAGGTATTGTCGAAGAGCGTTATCAGTCGGCAATCGCTTGGCTGAAGATGGTCGTCAAAAATCCGAATATGCTGGACGAAAGCCGCGTATCGGATGACCGCAGACCGTCAACGTGTGCCGTTTATGTGAATGCCGAACCCGATTTGCGGGAATGGCTGAAGGAGTAGGCAATGCGGATTACGGTATCGCACGACTTGTCGCGTATCGCCCAAAGCCTGAACCGCCTGTCTGGCAGGTTGAACGGCAGTCTTGAAGAGCCTTTGCGCGCTATCGGCGGCATCCTCGAATCTTCGACCCGCCGCCGTATCGCCGAAACCAAAACTGCGCCTGACGGCAAACGCTGGCAGGATGTCAGCCCCGCTACGGCAGAAGCCAAAAACGGACGCGGCGGGATTTTGGTGGACCACGGCAACCTATTGGCAAGCATTACGCACGAGGCATCGGCAAACAGCGTGATTACCGGCTCGGTAATGGGCTACTCGGTTTATGTGCAGGAAGGCACGAAAACCATGCCGGCGCGTCCGTTTTTGGGCTTGTCTTCGCAAGATTATCAGGACATTGACGATTTAATGTCCGATTGGCTGGAAGGATTGATTGTCTGATATGGCTTTAAAACAGCATGAAAACTTATTGGCGGTCTATCCCGAAATCCTAGGTCGTCTGAAAACCGTCAAAGGCATTAAGGCGGTCAAGGAGATCGGCGAACTTGCCGAGCTGCTCGCCCAAGGCATGGCGAAGCGCAAAGCCGCCCCGCTGGACGGCGCGGTCTATGTCGTTTACGGCGGCTCGACCTTTGCCGACGAAGCGAAAAACGGCAAATTCCTCAAATCGACGCTGCACTTTACCTTCGTCCTCGCACGAAGCTATACCGCCAACGGCAAATCCACGCTGTACGAGGTCGGCGAGACTCTGACGGCAATCCAACGGGCGTTTTCAGGCTGGGATGCGGGCGACGAATATGCCGTTACCCCTTTCCGCCGCATCGCCTCGCCATCCATCGAATACAACGACGGCTTTGCTTTTTACCCCATTTCATTCGCCTGCGACACCGTGCAGGCGGCAAACTAAAGGAGCTGCCACATGGCAAAACAAAACGACCACGGCTTAATCTTTGAGGGCGACGTCAAAGTACGCAACCTCAATCAAAAAGGCTCGGGCTTTATCGACATCGGCAACACCACTGCCCTGACCACACAGACCAGCGTGGAAACCAAAGAGTGCGTGTCCAAGCAAAAAGGCACTTACGGCAGCGCATTGGACAGCTTGAAAACCGTCAAGCCTACCGAAATCGGTCTGAAGCTCGATACTTTCGACAAAGACAACCTCGCGCTTGCCCTGATGGGCGAAGCCGCCGTCATCGAATCAACTGCGCAGGCAGTTACAGACGAGACCGTAACCATCGGTAAAAAAGGCATGGCGTACAAGCTGGCGCACGGCAACATCGATCCGGCTACCGTTAAAGTCAAAAATAAAGGCAAAACTGCTGTCGACGCGGCACATATCGACATTAATGCCACCTTGGGCATGATTACCATCCTGCCTACTGCCGACACCGTCAACGACGGCGAAACCATCATCGTCGAATACAAAACCCGCGATTCCGGCGGCTATAAAGTCTCTGCCGCGACCTTGTCTAAATTGGACTTGGAAATCTACGTCGACGGCCGCAACCGCGTTACCGGCGAGACCGGCATCCTGCATATCCCCCATGCCGTACTGGCGGCGGACGGCAGTATCGACTGGTTCGGCGACGACTTTAATGAGGCGGAATTCAAAGGCACGGCGGTGTTGGCTTCGGGCGAGACTTCGACCTATTCCTTCACGTCGTACAACAACTAAAGATTCGGTAATAAACAAAGGCCGTCTGAAACTGGCTTCTGCGTGTAGGCGCAGCGGCGGCAGGTTTCAGACGGCCTTTTTTAAACGGGTTTTAAAACAGGATTAAATCATGGCGAATATTCAGGCAGGTTTAGAGATTAAGGCGGGCGTGTCCGGCGTTGAAAACATCGACGCGCTGGCACAGTCCATCGAGGCGGCGGGCATCGATACGGGCAAGCTGACCACCGAAGCGAAAGAGCTGGGCGCAACGCTGGCCAAAGCACAAGCGCAACAGGCGGCAATTGCAGAATATAAGGCGTTGTCGGCGGAATTGGACAATACTGTTAAAGAAATGCGTGCACTGGACGAGCTGACCGCGACGTTGGAGAAATCCATGCGCGGCGGCGGTACGCAGCAACAGCAGGCCGATTTGGCGAAACTTCGCGCCGAATCCGAACGCCTGGCAAAAAGCGAAACCGAGCTGACGGGCAAGCTGTATGCCGCCCGCGACGCGATGTCGGTGTCGGGCGTGTCCGTCAAAAATCTTGCCGCCGAAGAGGCGCGCCTGTCGTCCGAATCCGCCGCCGCAACGGCGCAGCTCGACCGCCTGACTGCCGAAGCACAAACCCTAAAAGCCATCGCCGATGCCAAAATTCAGCTCGGCATCGATACCGACGACAAGGCACGGCAGGAAATCCAAAAGACCAAAGACGCCTACGAATTGCTTAAAAACAGCGGCACACTCTCGCATGAAGAATTAGCCCGGGCGGCGCAGTTGCAGGAAGGCAAGGTGCGCGAGCTTGAAGCCAGCCTGAAAGGCGTGAAGCCGTCTATTGCCGAGGTTGCTTCGGAGATTCAGGGCTTGGTCGGCGGTGCGGGCGGCTTGGCGTTTGCCACCCGCGAGGCAATGAAGTTTGAAACCGCTATGGCGGGCGTGAAAAAAGTCGCCGAAGGCACGGACGAGCAGTACGCCCAACTTTCAGACGAGCTGAAGAAAATGGGCGCGGAATTGGGCATTTCCGCCGCCGAAATGGCGGATCTTGCCGCAGCGGGCGGACAGCTCGGCATCCCGATTGAGAAGTTGTCGGAATTTACTGCCATCGCGTCCAAGATGTCGGTTGCCTTTGGGATGAGCGCGGAAGAGGCAGGCAATGCCGCCGCGACGATTGCCAACGTGTTCCAGCTCCCAATCGGTGAAGTGGAAAAGCTCGGCGATGCCATCAACGTTTTGGGCAACAATACCGCCGCCCGTGAAAAAGACATTGTTGCGGCGATGGCGCGTATCGGCGGTACGGCCAAGCAGTTCGGACTGGCCGCCGACGAAGCCGCCGCGCTTGCCGACGCCTTTATCGCATTGGGCAAACCGCCCGAAGTGGCGGCGACCGCCATCAATGCCATGCTGCAAAAACTGCAAACCGCGCAAAGCCAGGGCAAAGGATTTCAGGCGGCCTTGGAAGGCATCGGTACGTCTGCCGACGAGATGGCGGCCAATATCGCCGCGAATCCGCAGCAGGCCTTGACCGAGTTCCTGCATAAACTCGAAGGCTTGGACAAACAAAGCCGCGCCCTGACACTCTCGCAACTCTTCGGTACGGAATATAGCGACGACATCGCGCTTTTGGTCGGCTCGTTGGGCGAATATGAAAAGGCTTTGGGCTTGGTCGCCGACAAGGGACAAGTCGTCGGCGCGATGCAAAAAGAGGTGGCAAACGCCATGTCCACCAGCGAGGCGCAGATTGCCAAAGCCAAGCAGGAAATCATCAACGTTGCCATCGAGGTCGGCGAAAAGTTGCTGCCTTTAGTGTCTCTATTGGCGAGTACGGCCGGCAGTGTGGCAAGTGCAATCGGAGCGATTACCGAAGAGTTTCCGGGTTTGACGCAACTTGCCACGCTGTTTGCAGCAGGCGCAATTGCCGTCAAGGCTTATGAGGTGGCTGTCCGCCTGACTGGTGGTGCGGTATCGGCATCGTTTGCGACCCAGCGTGTCGGAATTGAAGCAACCAAAGCATCCATCCTGTCGACCACTGTCGCTGCACGAGAGCTGGGCATCGCACTCAAATCCGCTGCTGCCGGTAACGGTTTCGGTAATGGCGCGGCGGCTGCGGGAGCGTTGGCTCAAAATCTCAAGACGGCGGCATCCAATGCCGGATTACTTTTTGCGGCTTTTGAGGTCGGCCGTGGTGTGGGCGGCTGGCTGCGCGAAAACACGGATTTAGCAAAAATTTTCGGCGATAACCTCGCCCGTATTCCTGCTATTTTGGACAGCCTGTTTACCACCGGCGGTCTCGACAAGTATCACGAGTTTTTTAAAACCGAAGCCCAAATTAAGCGTGAGTTGGAGATAGCGGATAAAAAAGCCCAGGAAGCTGCCGAAAAAGCCGCCGCCGCCAAGAAAAAAGCTGCCGAAGAAGAGGCAGCCGCCGTCAAAGCCCTGCAAGCCGAATATCGTGCGTCTGCAACAGAGTTGTCAGCGTTGGAACACAGTATGGCCGCCTTGCGTGCCGACGGTCGTGAAACCAGCGACTTTTACAGCGAACTGGCAATCAAGCTGGAAAACGTGCGTACCAAAACCGCCGAACTGAAAGCCGAACTTGACAAGAAAAACGTCAAAATCAGCGCAGATACAGGCGAGCTTGCCGCAGCACAAAAAGCCCTTGAGGCTTTGGGTTTGACGGCGGAAGAGGTAACCACCGGCATGAGCAAAAAGGCGGCGGAAGGTATTGCCAATTTTTCGCGTGTTGCCTCTCAGTTTGGTAATGATGCCGAGCAGATGGGCCGGGTGTTTCAAGCCGCGCTCAAGCAGATGGACAGCAAAGAATCAACCGATGCTCTTTTGGCCGAATTGGAAAAGGTAGGCAAACAATCCGGGCTGACGGCCGAGGAAATTAAGAAAATCGGAGATACGGCAAGGGAGTCGACGGACAAGGTTGCCGACGCCTTCGCGAAACTCGGCGTGGACAGCAAGGCCGTGATGACGGGAATCAGCAGCGATGCGCGGCAGGCATTTGCTGATTTTCAGACAGCCTCGACAGAAGCGGCGGCCGCCGGTCAAAAAGATGCCAAGCTGATACAGGCAGCCTTTGAGGCCATGATGGGCAAACTTAAAAGCAAGGAGGAATTTGCCGAGTTTCAACACCAGCTCAAAGCCAGCGGCGACGCGGCACTGTTGACGCAGGAGCAGCTTGCCCGTTTGGGCGATGCAGCTTCGGGCGGTGCGGAAAAAGCCAAAGCCGCCTATCAAGGGCTGAACGATACTGCCGCTAAAACAGGCGAAGCCGCGAAAGCCGCGCATGAAAAAGGCTCGCAAGCGGCGGAAAACCATGCCCAATCGGTCAGAAAAGTGGCGACAGCCAACAAAGAGGCGGCAGCGGAGGCAGACAATGCAGCTAAAGCGGCGGCAAATGCATCTAAATCATTTAGTGATTACGGCTACCGTCTGACGCAAACGGCAGGCTTTTACAAGCTCAATAATGAGCAGCTGGATTTGATGAACCGACAGTTCTCCGGGATTAAGTTGGGCATGGAGGCCACATTCCGCGCTGCTCAGATGAAAGAGTACACGCAACAGATTTACAACGCGAATACCGCGATGCAAAGGCTGACCAATGCTTCTGCTCAAGGCGCAGTGACACAGGATATCTTGAACGATGCGGCCAGTGCGGCATCTCGTGCTGCCGATAAATTGGGGAATACTGAGCTGACAAAATTCCGCAATGCGATATCCGATGCCCAACGCCGGCTGAATGCCCTGCGCCAAGAAGCACATGATGCAACCCGCGCGCTTGAGGCCGAACTTGCCGAGCTTAATGGCAATACGGAGGCGGTTTATTCTTTGCAGCAAGAAAGAAAAATCCGTGAGCTGCAACAAAAACTCGACAATGCCAACCGCCTCAAACAAACCGACGTTGCGCGCGAATATCAGCGTCAAATCGATTTGCAGCAACAGATTTACAACAGGCAGCGCAGCAAGCGCGCCGAATCTGCCGCGCAAGAGCAAATCCGCAACCAAGGTTCGTATGGTAACAGTAATGCCGCCCAGCGGTTGCAACAAATTGGCAATCCGCAGGTTGATATCGACCCGGAAAAGCTTAACCAAATTTTGGCGCAGCGCGACCAAGCGGTTGCCGAGAAAGCTGTTAACGGTTTTATGAATAGTTTACAAGCTTCATTAAAGCGCACGACATAATTCAGACGGCCTGCAACCATCTGACTGCAACCATGCCAAGCCCCGATTTTCGGGGCTTTTGTTTTAATAGGGTTTTGAGAAAAATACGCAAAGGCCGTCTGAAATGGCAAATCAAGAATGGACGCTGAAACGGAAAGACAATGGCGTGGCCGTACATCTGCCGCAGGATATGCGCTGGGACGATGAATTTGAATGGAACAAGGTGGCGCAGGCCGCTCCGCAGCGCACCTTGTCGGGCGGATTGGTCATCCAACAAGGCATTAAGGCAAACGGTCGTCCGATTACGCTATCGGGCGATTGGGTGTGGCTTGATTTGAGTATCTTGCGTACGTTGCGCGATTGGACGGACGTACCCGAATTGGAGATGACGCTGACGCACTACGACGGCCGCGAATTTAATGTTATTTGGCGCACCCATAACGCGGCTTTGAACAATGTCGAGCCGGTGCATTACTCAACGCCGGAAACGGATAGCGAACGATACACTGCCCAGCTCTGCCTGATGACATTTTAAGGTCGTCTGAAAACAGATTTAAACAGGATTTAAAAAGGTTTCAAACATGGAAAAAACAACGCGTCTGACGCAGCAGGATTTGCAGATTTACCCCAGCCAGCGCATGACCGATACGCCTGACGGCGGCGGTTTGATGGTCGGGCAGCCGCTGACCGGCGAGGATAACGAGATTTTCCCGCCCGTCTCGGACGTTGACCGTACGATGGGCAGCTTGGACGCGCGTCTGCTGTACCCTGCCGTCCTGCGTAACGACTCCGAGCCGCTTTACGGCGGGCATTTCGTCATTACCGAGCCGCCGACCTCTGAAAACGTGTCTTTCTTGGCGTTTAAAGCGCGCAACTACGGCGAGAGCCGCGCGGATATTATGCCGCGCATTGAGGCATATTCTGTGCCGACAGTGGAAAGTCGCATGACGTTATTGGGTCGCCATTTGGCAGGCGTGCGCCTTGTGCAGGCGTATCAGCGCGTAGAGGCTCCTTTGCCGAAGGTCGGCGAGCGTTATTGCCTGCAATATGAGGAAAAAACCAAAGATGTGACGCGCCGTATCACGGAGTATTTCCGCATTATCAACATCGAAGATGAAGTGCGAGTTTTTGAGATCCCAAAATCAAACGGTGAGGTCGAGGAAGTGCCGCGCCGTGTAGTCAAAATGGAAATCAGCAATCCGTTAACCCGAGATTTTGACGGCGTCGATTATCCGGTCAAAGGTTATGCCGCGCCTAAAGTTAAGATTTTAGAAACCCAAGTTGCAGATTCCGCGACTTATTATGGTGTCAAACCTGTGTCAGACGGCCTTTCGGCAGGAGATGCCATGCTGACGGTGTCAAGCATTTACGAAAAGCTTGTACCGACCTCGACAGTCGAGACACCTTATGCGGACGAATACCCGGTTCCCGGGGAAGCATGGGTCGCCGCTGCGCCGGAAAAGCAGCTTTTTGCGGGGCGTGTTGATAGTGGAACCTTAACTTTGCCTTCGGCTGTTTTACCCGGCAGTATCAAGATTGGGAACTACACAGACAATGGCTTCGGTCAACTTAAAAGCGGGGACAATATCGTCAATGCCGATTACGCTCATGGGCGTCTGAGTGGTTTGCCGACAGGTTATTACACGGTAACTGCGGTTCCGGGTGCTAAATCATCATCCGCTCGATATGCTATTGCGGTAGAAATTAAAGAAACCAATCACGGTACATCATTTGCCCCTCTGCTTAGACCTAATCCTGCTTTGGGTAGTTTAAAAGTGTCTTTTATGGCTTTGGGCGTTTGGTATGTTTTGACCGATACAGGCGACGGCGTGTTACGGGATGAGGCCGGTAAAAGTGTAGGTACGGTATCGTCTGCAACAGGCAGTGTATTGCTTAATCTACCGTCTCTTCCGGATGTTGGCAGCCGCTTAGTGTTCCAATGGGGAGACTCCTCTGGTTTTACGTCTTTTGATGGCGGAAAGACGGGCGGAAATAATCTGCCCAAGGCGGCAAACGGGAAGTGCACTTATTCCCTGGGGCATTCGATTAAGCCGGGAACGCTGGTGCTTACTTGGCAAAATAACGGTAAGAAAAGAGCGCAAGACGATGGCGCAGGAAAATTAACGGGTGATGCAACTGGCAACGTGGATTATTTGAACGGCACGATTAAATTGCCAGCTTATATTGACTCTACTTCAGTTGATTATGTTTGCGATGAGCCTGATCGCATTCAGGTTGGTCTTGCTGATGGGCTTGGCTTGACCGCAGAGGAAAAAGGAGAGGTTTGGAATATCACGCTGGGGACGGCGATACCTGATTGGCGCACTGTTTCTTTAACGGCTTTGGGAAGCTTTGAAGAATATACAAGTACAACTGTTTCAAACAGTTATTCTGGTTATGCAACATTGGTATAGGATAAATAATGGGAATAAAAACTGGTTCAGGCGGTTTTAAAATTGTATTGTCCGCCAACCCTGCGAAAAATGGCGAGTTCGCAATCGGCGGTCGAAAAGTCGAGGGTGTAAGTGCTGTAGGCTCGACAATAATTGTACCTAAAACGGTGTTGCAGGTTGCCGGTCAGGAAAGACGGATAGTAGAGGGAAATATTTTAGGTACAAAATATAAGTACCTAGAATCGATTGAGACCAAAACAATAAACCGTTATGGGAAAATAGTTAGCTGGCATGCAGATTACCTGACTAGTGATCCGGCTTCAATAAAAAAACGTCGTGGCAGCTTGAACGGCGGCTTGTTATTTAATGTTTTGAGCGACTTTGATCAAGGAAGCGTCTGTGTTTTTGATACCTGGTCATTTCATGACGGCGAGACAGAGATTGTTGAGCGAGGCGGTACGCTTTATAAGAATTGGAATGCAGTACAAGGTTCGGGCGATGCAGTCGGTACGTTGACTACTGACGGTAAAGTCATTATCAATGACCGTAATATTGCCTTCCTGAATCTTAAAATTACAGGCGGTATCGTACGCCAGCCACAGATCAAGGGTTATGGTTATGCAGGCCGCACGCCCGCCGCGCCGGTTAAGCCTGAAAGCTTTACCGTTTACGCGGGCAATGGCGAAATTGTCGGAAGAAGCAACGCCGCAGGCGAAATTACCGGCGGCATTACAGGCAAAATTGACTACGAGACAGGCTTCTACGAAATCAAGCGTGATGAGGGTTTTTACCCAGAAGATTTACGCTACAACGCCGTGACCCAAGACAACCTGCCTTTGGATTCGTCGATTATCGGCATTGATGCCGTGCGCCTGCCTGCCGACGGACGTGTCCCCGTGTTTAGGAAAGGCGATATGATCGTGATTTCAAACCGGCTCAAGCAGGATTTGGGCAGCGCGTTTACCGCCGCTCAAAAAATCACGCTCAACCGTCAAAACATCGACCGCCTCTGCTTGGTCGACAGCAAGGGCAAACACGTCCTCGCCGAAAAATACACGGCAGACCTCAAAGCGGGCAGCATTACCTTTGCCGAGCCGTTGGACTTGTCGCAATATACCCTGCCGCTGACCGCTGTTTGTGCGTGGGAAGAAGAAAACCGTGTGACCGGCGTCGATATTTCAGGCCGTCTGAAACTCCAGTTTGCGATTGGGCGCAACTATCCGAAGGAGCATACATTTGTGTCCTCCGCCCTGATCGGCGGCGATTTGCTGGTGCGCGCTACCGAGCCGTTTTCGCAACAGGCATGGGACAATGTGTGGAGTGACGCGCAACGCGGGGAGCCTATTTTGGCGCGTGCCAATGTCAAAGACTACCCGATTAAATTGGCCAGTAATGGCGCGATTACCGAGCGTTGGCTGATTAAATTCATTACTGCAACCCAATTCGAACTTTACGGCGAACGGCTGGGCTTGGTCGCCCAAAGCGATACCTTGACCGATCTTGCGCCAACCAATCCGGCAACCGGCAAGCCGTATTTCACGTTCAAGGCGGCGGCATTCGGCGGCGGCTGGTCAGTGCAGAACTGTATCCGCTTCAACACCTACGGCACGCCGTTGCCCGTTTGGATTTTGCGCAGTGTCCAGCCTTCGCCGGACAAGCAAAACGGCCGCGATGGTTTTACCGCGTGTTTGCGCGGTAATACGGTAGCCGAATAAAAGATAAGGCCGTCTGAATAGTGCTTTCAGACGGCCTTTAAGTAAAATGGTTAATTAATTTGTATTTATACCTTTTATCTGTAAAATTAACCTTTAATCTTTATTCAAATAGTGAAAGGAAGCGGGAAAATGGGGAAAGGCATGAAAATCCTGATGGCGGTTGTGGCAATATTAATGGCAGCCGCTGTTGGTCGGGCTTATATGAATCATCAGAAAAAAGAGATGATTAAGAAAGAGTATGAAGCAAAGATTGCAGCAGAAAATGAAGCGAAGCGGAAAGAGGAAGTGAAAAAAGAGATGCTGCGATTGAAGTCAGAAAAGGAAGAGGCCGAATTATTGGAGCGTGCAAAAGAAGCTGTTAGAAATATGATGAAAGACCCTGATTCTGTGAAATTTAAAGATTTGATTGCAGGTCAAGTCAGCAAGGATAAGAAAAAGCATGTGTGCGGCATGGTCAATAGTAAAAATTCAATGGGCGGTTATGTCGGTTACAAAGGATTTGTTTATATTGATGGCGAGAAATATGCGGTTTTTCAGGAGGACAGTATTGGCAATGAGGTTTTTGAGATGGCCTGTAATAAAAAATAAGCGAATCATCGCTCTGAGTGCAACTATGCCAAGCCCCGATTTTCGGGGCTTTTGTTTTAATGGGGTTTTAAATCATTGAAGTAAAAAGAAAGGCTGTCTGAAATGTTTGATACGCAACGTGTGCCGGTAAAGGTTTACCGCTGGGATGACGAGGGTGCGCCGCAGGTTGAATCGGCGGCAGGCAGCATTAAAACGATTTTAAAAGCCTGCTTGGTTACCGGTTACGGCGAAGGGAATAAACGCAAGGACGCTCTGGGCTGGGAAATGGCGTTTGAAAAGACGCAAGAAGCTTGTTTCCGCAGTATGCACCCGAAGGCGACAAAGTGGTGGCTGGGGGTGGATGACTCAAAATATAGAAGTGGATCAAGATACGTTGATTTATGCGGTCTTTTGGAGCCGACATCGGCAAAGGCAGGGAAAGTCAAACAAAAGGTTAACAACAGCAGTGGATTTCACAATTTCATTTATAAAACAAACGACGATAGTCGGGATAAGATCCAATGGGTTGTGGTTGGAAATGAGCGTGCATTTACTTTAATTATTTTATGGCGGGATTATTGCTCGTTTTTTATTTTTGGCAACTTCTCCAGTCTTGCCGTGGCTGACGCCGCGAATACCCTGCTTGGATATGTGTCAGATGTAGACGAGAATTTTATTTATGGCAGTGGAAATGAAGTTGTTATTTTTGTGGTTCCGATGCGTGATTATAAGGGGGATAATCCTTCTTCTCTGAGTCTTACAAGTAAAGCAGATGGTAATTATGGTAGCTATCCTAATCCTATTACAGGTGGTTTCATAGCGGATGATATTTATCTGCAAGAACCAATTGGGGGTGGCAGATATGCGCTTCGCGGATTGTTTCCCGGTTTTATGAAAATTGGCGAATCCATGCCCTCGTTTGACGTTATTCCGATGGGAACGGTTTACGACAATTTAGACGATAGCGAAGACAGATTTATGTATATCAATACAATTGGCGGTGGCTCTTTTTTAGTAAACCTCACAGCCTGGGAGCTGTAAGCCATGCCGAATTATGTTTTCCGCAGCCGTCTTGCCGTTAAGCGCGGCAAGTTGCGTGGCAAAATCGTCAACCGGATTGCGCGAAGCCGTGCCGTCAAATCGCCGCATTGGAAATACGGCGGCCACGGCTATATCGCCGGGGAAGGTACGGGCATTGTTACGGTGGGCGGCCAGCCGGCTTCACGCCGTATTTATCTGTTTGCCCGGCCTAATATGTACTGCATCGCCGATACTTGGAGCAAGGAAGACGGCAGCTACCGCTTCGACCGGCTCAAGGAAGACGAGGAGTATTTGATGGTGGCGACGGATTATAAAAAGCAATACGAGCCTGTTTCTTATGATTTTATTAAGCCTTATGTCGAGCGTGAAGGCGGCGGTTGAGGCCGTCTGAAATGTCCGAAGACAAAATTTATGCTGATTCGGCGCGTATCCCTTTGCCTTTCGGTTTGGCGATTGGCTCCCGTCCGCCGTCCAGGTTCTTGCCGTTGGCTTTCAGACGGCCTTTACGCCATATTGAGGACGGCGGCGAGATTGTTCCCGATACGCCGCCTAAGCCTAATCCGTACCGCCCTCCGGATGGTTATGCGACTGTTTCGGGGGCGTGGAGCTTTGTGCAGCAGGCGGTGTCAAGGCAGGCGGTGTGCGCGGCCGGTCGTTATGATTTGGGCGACATGGCTGCCCAAGTGTCGGGGATAACGGCGGAGGCTGTCGGGGAGGCGGTTTGTTTTCAGACGGCCTTTTCCGATATGCCTGAATTGGAAAGCTGCCTGCATGAAACGGTCGGCTTGTCTGAAGGGGTTGCCGGGTGTATGCAGGCGGTGCAGGCCGGAATGGATGGTCTGGACGGCTGTCTGCATGATGCTTTCCCCGATGATTTGTTCTTAAGCGGCTGTAATGCGGACCGATCGTCGGCAGGTCTTGGCGAGGCTTTGGCGGCGTGTTCGGAGAGTGTGTTTTCCGATGACGCGCCGGTTGGCGATTGTTTGGTGTCGGAGGTGCGCGAGGCGGCGGTATTGGCACGATGTGCGCATCCGCAAAGCCTGCCTGCTTTGGCTGTGCCTTGCGAGTATTATGAGATTCCGGTTGAGCCGGAGCCTGTGCCTGATACTTATGTTTGCGGTATCCGCCCGCCTTCAAACCGGCTGCACCTGCGCTTTTACCGCAAAAAGATTGCACACGATGCGCGCCATATTCCACTGCCGTTTGCCTGTTTTGATACGGTAAGCACTCCTGTTTTAGACGGATATATCATGCAAAATATTATTAAGGCTACGGTTGACGGCCAGCCGATCGGGCTGTTTTCTGCTTCCTTTACGACGGACACTGCCGGTTATTGCTGGCAAGGCAGTTTGACTGTTTCTCCCGATGATTTCGCCAAGATTAATCCTGATGTCCGCCCGAAAGGCCGGGAAGCCGAAATCGAGGTGCAAATCAATGCGGATACTTTTGTCATCATCGCGGAAGATTACAGCGACAACCGCCGCTTCGGACAAAAGAGCTATACGGTAACCGGCCGCAGTGTTACCGCCCGTTTGGGCGCGGACTATGCGCCTAAAGGCCGTGGTACATACCGCAATCCGATTTATGCGCAACAAATCGCAACGGAGGTTTTACACCCGACAGGTGTGGATTTGGACGGCTGGACGATGGTTGATTGGTTGATTCCGGGAGATGTGTATTCGTTGACCGATAAAACGCCGATTGCTGTTTTGCAAGAGCTGGCTCAAGCCGCCGGGGGATTTGTGGAGAGCGACCGCGCCCGACCTGTTGTCCGCTTTAAGCCTAAGTGGAAAAAGGCTGCTTGGGAGGTTTCCGATGCGCCTGCCGATGTCAGTGTCCCTGTCAGCGTGATTTTCAGTATCAGCGGTCAGCGCAATGTATCGGAGCGTGCCAACGGGGTTTATGTTTGGCCGAGCCATAACAAGGGCAAAGGCGCAGATGTGTACCGCAACGGTAGCAACCGTGAGCCACGTGCCTCCGCACTGACCAATGCGCTTTATACCGATCAGCCGGTCTTGCTCGCCGCCGGTATTGCCGCTTTAAGTGAAACCGGTGTTCATAAGCGTGAAACGGTGTCTTTGCCTGTGTCAGACAAATACGCGATTCCGATGGCTAATTTGGGCGAGATTTGGCAAATCAATGAGCCTTCGGGGAGCTGGCAAGGCGTGGTGGTTGGTGTGTCGGTTGAGGTTAAAATCGAAAACGACACGCCGGTTGTTACTCAAAATGTAACGATAGACCGCTATTTTGACGAGTGATTAAAGCTGGTTTAAAGATGCTTTAAAGGCCGTCTGAAAGCCATGTTCAGACGGCCTTTTATCTTTTTGTTGAGGGTAACAAAATGACTAATCTGTATCAAAACCTGACGGCACTGCTCAACCGCGAACAGCGCGGCATCGCCAAAATAACGGGCGATTTGGGCGGCGGCTCATGGGCGGCGCAAACGCAAAGCGGCGGCAATCTTGTTTTAAGCGGACAAGCCGCTTTAAGTCAGCGCGTGTTTTATGATGTCTTGAGCAACCGTATCCTTGGGCAGGCTCCCGATACTACTGTTTTAGAGCTGGGCGTATAAGGATAAGTGCAGTACAGCCAGGCGTTGCTTTCGTATAACGTCTTAAAATAATTATTATTATTTTGAGGAGGTTTTATGCGAACTGAAGTGTTGGGTGTCGGTATTGGCGACATTTTAAAATTCGAAGCCACTACCTTGACGCGTGTGAAGGTAAAAGTGTCTGAGGGTACGCGTGCCGGTGATTGGGTCAATTTCTCTTTGCGTGACAATAAATTAGTCGCGTTAACCGATGAGCAGGACGGCTACGCTTTGGTACAGCCGCACAACTGTATTATTGACCTGCGTTATTGCGCCAAACCTGAAAATATTTCTGATATCTTGCAGCAAGGCGACCGATTCGGCATCCAATATATTGGCGCACCGGTCGAGCATGAGCGTCATACCGTTATGCCGTCCGGCCCTGTTGTTCCTCCGAAAGAGGCGGAACGCCCGGTAGCTCCGCCGTCTCCTCCTTCCGCATTGAAACGTAGCCTCAATTTCTTCGGCGACTCCACCAATGCGCGTATCGGCGGTCAGGCTGTGAGTGTTGCCGCTGCTGAAAATCTGCCGGTTGTAAACAACGCACAGGGCGGCAGCCTGGCTGCGTATGCCTTGATGTCGATGGACGGCAGTCCGGTAGAAGTTACTTTTAAAGTTGATACTATTCCGGCAAAAGCGAATGGCGTGATGGTTGATGGCGAGTTGGTTTACGGCGAAGGCGTTACGCCTTTCAGTATGCACTCTACCGTCGTTATTATTGGCGATGACATCGAAGCGGTCATGACCGGCCAAACCGCCAATATTAAAGTTATTCCGCGCGATAGCCAGGCTCATAGCGTTGTTCCGGGTAAAAAATATCCTGTACGACTGAAAAACAGCGGCGGTGTCGATGGTATTTGTGTGTTGGCAACGGCCAAGAATGATATTAACGGCGCAAATGTCGGCAACTGGCAGACGGTCTTAGAACGAATCAAAATCTATGTTGAAAAATGTATCCAACAAGTCCAGCCGAAAGAATCGCCGCGTTATATTGTCCTGACTGTATGGGCTGATAATAAGCCGGGTTGGGCCAAAGAAAACCACCCATACCGACATCAGCTCAAGGATCAGTTTAATAATTGGCTCAAGTCTAAATATGGCAATAATGTCTTTGATATTGAGCAATATATTTTATCTGATCAGATTTGGACAGATAGCGGCCTTACGCCGAACGAGGCGGATAAAAAAGCACAAACAGATGGCGTAATGCCGTTGTCCCTCTCGCAGGACGGCGGTGCTCATCTGCTTCCAGCGGTTGAGGCCAAAGTCGCCGAACGTATCATCGCAAAAGCCAAAGAGTTGCGCTATTTGTAGGCAAATATAAATAAAAGGCCGTCTGAATAAGGCGGCCTTGGGGAGAATTTTAAATATAAGTGGGACGGCGACGTAACAGTGCGGCAACACTGTTACGCCAGCCAAGCAGAGCATACCTGCATTGACTTCTAAGGCCGCCTTAGTCTCGCGAGACCGAGGCATTCTATCTGATACAGGAGTGGATGCAAATGCAAATTTTCCGCGAAATGCGCTGCAAATACTGCGGCAAACTGCTTGCCAAAGGCAGCGGATACGTGCAAATAAAATGTGCACGCTGTAAAAACATCAATTCATTCAGTAACTAAAAAATCATCAGAGTGCCGTTGAGCATCATATTAATTCTGTTTCCGAGCAGCCAGAATGCCGCAAATTAGGAGTATACATATGATGCAAAAAACACAACAAACTCTACCGATTATCCCTTGGATGGGCGGCAAACGACGACTGGCAAAACACCTGTTGCCCATGTTTCCCGAGCATTCCTGCTATGTTGAGTTGTTTTCCGGTGGCGCGGCGTTGTTCTTTATGCGCCAAACGCCTGCTAAAGTAGAGGTACTTAACGACATCAATGGACAGCTTATCAATCTCTATCGTGTGGTACAACACCATTTCGACGAGTTCGTCCGCCAGTTCGAATGGACGTTGACCAGTCGCGAGGTATTTGCCCGCCTGCAAAGCACACCGCCCGAATGCATGACAGATATTCAACGTGCCGCTCGCTTCTTCTACCTTCAACACAACGCCTTCGGCGGTAAAACCGTCCATCAGCATTTCGGGACAGCCACCACGTCAAAAGCGTGGGATGCGTCTCAGATTGAGGTTAAATTAAAGGCTGCTAAAGACCGTTTAAAAGGTGTTTATATAGAGAATGAATCGTGGGATCGTTGCTTCAAGCGATATGACCGCGACCACACTTTCTTTTACGCCGATCCACCATATTGGGAGCTCGCAGGCTATGATCAATCATTTGACTGGGCGCAGTATGAATTACTGGCCAAGGTAATGGCAGAGAGTAAGGGTAAGGTCATGTTATCCATTAATGACCACCCTGATATTAGGGAATTGTTTAAAGATTTCCGTATCACTCAACTTGAATTGGCTTATACAATCGGAAGAAATAAAACTGGTAAAGCCAGTGGAGAATTGGTCGTATGTAATTGGTAAAATGAAAAGCGACGGTATCGTCGCTTTTCTTATTTCTCATCATCCGATATAGTGCAAAAGCTGGCGAAACTTTCGCAAATCCTAGAGTGCAAAAGTTACTGCAACAAAGTGCAAAAGTCGGCGGCGGCTTACACCTTTTGTTATACCTAAAAACACCATAATCAAAGAAAACGAAATCTTCCCAGGAGAAGCATAATGAATCTACTGTACAAAATTATCCAAACCGCTGCCGCCATGTGGCTTGGTATGCAGCTGACAGCAGGCTATGTTACTGCCCCTATCCTGTTCCGCATCCTGCCCAAAATGCTGGCAGGAGAAATCGCCGGCATTTTATTTGCCATCACAGCAATATGCGGATTAGCTATTTTTGGTGTAGCCTATGCCTTTTTCAGACGGCAACTTGCCTCCCTCTCTTGGTGGGTTTTGGTGCTTTGGCTACTCTTAGCCTGTAATCATCTTTTGGTTACGCCGGTTATCGAGGCACACAAGTACGGGCTGGATAACTGGCTCTTGTCTCTAGTAGGCGGTACATTCGGCATTTGGCATGGCTTATCCAGTATTATCTTTTTGATTTGTACGATACTGGCAGCCATCTGCGTATGGAAATGGCCCAAACCAAACTAATCTGTCTTAATAAAAGGCCGTCTGAAAAAAGTCTTTCAGACGGCCTTTTATTTTGAATCATAAATTCCCTGACTCTTCAAATATAAACCATAAAAAAATGCCCTGCATATTGCAGGGCATTTTTCACAAACCGATTAAGGTTTAGCGTAACCGTGAACGCCATTGTAAGGAGCTGGGATCCAACCTTCATCAGTAGCAGGCAATTCACCTTGACCTTCGATAGTTTGGCCTGGAGCAACTTGACGAGTAACAACGCTGCGGATTTTAACATCAACGCGACGGTCAGGTTCGATACAAGCGATAAGGGCAGCACGTTTCTTAGCTTTAGAAACTTTTTTACCCAGTTTAGCAACTTCAGCTTCACAAGTAGCAGTCATTTGAGCTTGAGACTCGCCCAGACCTACTGCAGAGATTTTGCTAGAAGCAACGCCACGGCCTACCAAGTAGTTAGCAACTACGTTGGCACGACGCTCAGACAGAGCTTGGTTGTATTCTTCAGAACCCATGAAGTCAGTGTGACCTTCAACACGTACAGTTTGTACGCTGTCGTTGCTCAGGCGTTGAGCCAAAGAGTCCAAGTTTTCTTGAGCTTCAGGACGCAGGTTGTCTTTGTCGAAGCCGAACAGAGTTTTAGTAGACAGAGAAACAGTTTCATCAACATACTCAGGAGCTTGTTGTACAGGAGCAACTGCTTCGCGGTCACCACATTCAACACGGCCTTCGGTAGCTTTGTCGAAGTAGCTGTTTTTCCAGCATTCGCCGTAGTTGTTACGGACGATTTCTTGAGATTGGCTGCTTACGGTGTAACCGTGTTTGGTGTGCGCTTCGCTGGCCATAGCGGTGCCAGAGGCAACCAAGGCAACGAACAATGCGCTTAATTTCAGCTGTTTGGTCATTTTATTCCCTCATCAAATTGTTATGCGGCGGACTAGGAAAGCAACCGCTGCAAAGTACCAATATACAGGCCGCAGTATCAAAACAGCGGCAAATCGGATATATCAGGTTGCACTATAAAGAAGCGCAAGGCAAACTGTCAATACTCGATGCCTTCAAACAATCATGAAGTGCCTGCTTCCTAGTAGTTAATCATGCCGAAAAATCAATCTTGTGTCATTAATTTAGGGCAAAATCAGACAATTCACCTACCTAAAGTTGTACAAAAACAACAAAACCCCTTTTCCTCTTCTTTCCTGAATTTCCTGTTTTCATATCATTAAAAGATATTTTCATTAAAAACAACCATTTTAAAAACTCGGGGCAAAACTGGGCAAAATATGTTAAATTACATGCCGTTTGTCGCACAAAATCCACAATAACAACGTATTCGGTACTGCTACCATGAAACTGCAACAATTACGTTACGCCCTTGAAGTTTACCGGCACAATCTGAATGTCTCCGAGGCTGCCGATGCGCTTTTTACATCCCAGCCCGGCATTTCCAAACAAATCCGCCTGCTTGAAGAAGAATTGGGTATCCAAATTTTTATCCGCAGCGGCAAACGTGTGGTTTCCGTTTCGCAACCGGGCAAAGCCGTGTTAGATATTTCGGAACGAATTTTGCGTGATGTACAAAACATTAAAAATATCGGCAGCGAGTTTACCGATCACGACAGCGGCTCGCTGACCATCGCGACAACGCATACCCAGGCGCGTTATGCCTTGCCCACAATCGTTGCGGAATTTGTCAAAAACTACCCTAAAGTCAATTTGACCATCAAACAAGGCAGCCCTTCTGCCATTGCGCAAATGGTCAGCAGCGGCGAAGCGGATTTGGCAATTATTACCGAACGCATTGACGATCATCCCGAGTTGGGCAAACTGCCCTGCTATGAATGGAACCATGCCGTCATTGTTCCGCATGACCACCCTCTTTTGGACTGCCGCAATCCTTTAAGCCTTGAAGATTTGGCTTCTTTTCCGCTGGTTACTTACGAATTTGCTTTTAATTCCGGCAGCAGTATCGCGCGTACCTTTAATAAAGCGCATATCGAGCAACCTGATGTTGCCTTATCGGCTGCCGATACGGATGTATTGAAAACGTATGTACGCTTAGGCTTGGGCGTTGGTTTGATGGCCAAAATGGCGTACGATCCCGCGGTTGATCAAGATTTGCAGCTGATTGATGCGGCACACTTATTTGAACCGTCGCCCACTTGGATAGCCTTACGCTCGGATACTTACCTGCGCGGTTACGCGTATGACTTTATCCAGATGTTTGCACCGAAACTGACCAGAGAAGTAGTCGACCGCATTCTGTACACGCCGGTTGTTGAAGATTTTTCAATTTAAAATTTGACTATCACTTGCGCAACTTAACAATTATTCTTTAATTCTTGTTAAAAAGGCCGTCTGAAATATTTCAGACGGCCTCAGATTCAGATAGCGTGTGAACAACCGGAAACCATTTTCTTCAAAGTCGTCGCATCTAGGATTTTGATGTGCTTGTGTTCAACCGAAATCAAGCCTTCGTGATGGAATTTGGATAAGGTGCGGCTGACCGTTTCCAGTTTCAGCCCTAAATAGCTACCGATTTCCTCACGCGACATCCGCAAGATAAAATCATTGGCGGCAAAACCTCGTGAATAGAGACGCTGAGACAGATTGAGTAAAAATGCCGCCAATCGCTCTTCAGCGCGCATATTGCCCAAAAGCAGCATAACGCCCTGATCTCGAACAATTTCGCGACTCATCAAGCGGAAAAAGTGAGAGCGGAGGCTGGGAATATCCTGACCGAGTTCTTCAATATGTGTAAACGGAAGCTCGCATACCTCGCTGTCTTCCAAAGCCACAGCATCACAGCTGTGAATATGGGAACAAATCCCATCCATACCGATCAGCTCGCCCGACATAAAAAAGCCGGTTACCTGATCTCGTCCATCTTGGCTGGCGACTGTTGTCTTAAAGAAGCCCGCACGGATGGCAAACAAAGAGGTAAACGGCTCGCCGGCACGGAACAGGTATTCACCTTTTTTCAGACGGCGGCTTTGACGAATAACCGCATCTAATTGTGAAAATTCGTTAGGCATTAGTCCGACAGGCAAACACAGTTCTCGTAAAGAACATGTGGAACACAAGGTTTTCATTTGATGTGTTGCATTGTGTGTAGCCATAACGCACCTTTAATTTGCTTAATTCTCTCAACCCCTGATTAAGCCGAATAACTATTGACCCATGTCAAAGTCGGCATATCATTATGAGGCATTCTACCAAACTATCGAAATTTTGACTAAAATTTTCCCTAATTTCCTTACTTCATACTACAAGCCCCGACCATGAAAATCATCCCCATCTCAAATAACACCAACACAAACAATGAATTACCGGAATTTGATCGTGAATTAATTGCCAGTTTGCCATCAAGCGGTCCACGTTATACATCCTATCCGACCGCCGACCGCTTCCATGAAGGCTTTAAAGAAGCCGAATATATCCAAGCTTTAAACCTGCGCAACATGGGTGCGCTCAACAAACCCCTTTCGCTCTACATCCACATTCCCTTCTGCAATACCATCTGCTATTACTGCGGCTGCAATAAAATCATTACCAAAGACAAAAGCCGTGCCGATGCCTATATCCAATATCTGGAAAAAGAAATGGAGTTGCTGGCACCTCATTTAGGCGGAAGACACCAGCTCGCACAGCTCCACTTCGGCGGCGGTACGCCCACATTCCTGAGCGATGACCAACTCGAACGCGTCTTCGACATGATTCGTAAATACTTCCAGCTGATTCCCAACGGCGAATACTCCATCGAAATCGACCCGCGTAAAGTCAGCCGTGAAACCGTCCTCAAATTGGGCAAACTCGGTTTCAACCGCATGAGTGTCGGTATTCAAGACTTTGACCCTAAAGTACAGGAAGCCGTCAACCGCATTCAAAGCTACGAAGAAACCAAAGAAGTGATTGATGCCGCGCGTGAAGCCGGGTTTAAATCGGTCAGCGTCGATTTGATTTACGGCTTGCCGCACCAAAACACCGAAAGCATCAAAACCACCATCGATACAGTCTTATCCCTCGATCCCGACCGCCTTGCCCTCTACCACTACGCCCACCTGCCGCATATCTTCAAACCGCAACGCCGTATCGACACCAATGTCGTACCCGGCAGTGAAGAAAAACTCGATATGCTGCAATATTGCGTCCAAACCCTGACTGAGCGAGGCTACGTTTTCATCGGCATGGACCACTTTGCCAAACCTGACGACGAGCTCTCCATCGCACTCAAAGAAGGTTTCCTGCAACGAAATTTCCAAGGTTATTCCACCTATGCCGACTGCGACTTGGTGGCGATCGGCATGTCCTCTATCGGCAAAATCGGCAGCACCTACTCCCAAAACGAGCGCGATATCGATGCCTATTACGCCGCACTCGACGCCGGACACCTGCCGATTATGCGCGGCTACCAGCTCAATCAAGACGACATTTTGCGCCGCAACATCATTCAGGATTTGATGTGCCGCTTCTCGCTCGACTATCGGATTTACGAAAGCGTGTTCGGCATTCCGTTTAGCCGTTATTTTGCAGCGGAACTGGAAGATATGAAGCAACTGGAAACCCTCGGCCTGGTCCACCTCAAACCGCACGGCCTGACCGTTACGCCGAAGGGCCGTTTCCTGATCCGCAACATCGCCATGGTGTTCGACTACCATTTACGCCATAAAGAAACCAAAGCCAAATACTCGCAAACCGTATAAACACTTAGGCCGTCTGAACATATGTGCTATATTTCAGACGGCCTTTTTTCACATCAAAAGCAACACAAAATGGATCAACCCGATTTCTTCCCCATTCCCAGCCCCTGCATCGGCGTTTGCGAAGCCAATGCCAAAGGTTATTGCAAAGGCTGCCTGCGCAGCCGGGAAGAGCGCTTGTACTGGCTCCAGATGACCGATAGCCAAAAACATCAAGTCATGCACCTTCTATCCCTCAGGAAGGCCAAAATCCGCAACCGCAAACTGGAAAAAACCGAAACGGGCGAACATCCGGTTCAAAACCTGCTCGATTTCTAAATTGCCCTTGCCGACCGCACACCACAATAAGGAAAAACATGAAAAAACTGCTTGCCTGCCTGCTTGTACCATTGACCGCCCTTGCCCTGGGCGCCTGCAAACCCGCCGCAACTTCATCCGACAACAAACCCGCCGAACTCAACTGGCAGCAGCCTAAACTGACCAGCAATGTTTGGAAAATCAGCAAAGAAGGCCAACCCGATTCCTACCTGCTCGGCACCATCCATATGGGACGAACCAATCAAACCTTGTCTTCCGATGCAGTCAAACTGTTGCAATCCACCGCCCAACTGACGACAGAAGTTGACGCATTGCCGGACAGCAGCCCGGAAACGGCAAAAATGTATCAAAAATACTTCAAGGAAGTCATGAGTACCGAACCACTCAGCCGTAAGCTCGGCAAAGCAGATTTCCGTCTTTTACAAGAAATCTATTCGCAAAATGAAGAAAGCCGACCCATCACCCAAATTGCCGACAAACTCCATCCGTGGGCGGCATTCATTTTTGCCGGCAGTACATTTCCCCGAGGGTATAGCGCAGAAACCGGTGCAGATATGTTGCTGACCAACGCGGCCGCCGACATCAATAAGTTGCGTGGTTCATTAGAAAGTTTGGACGATGTTACCGCGATCTTCAAAGCTCAGCCTGAAGAAACCATGCTCAACTTTCTGAAAGCCAGTATTAAAACCTATAAAGAAGAAACCGAAGATGTCAAAAAACTCCATCAAGCCTATTCAGACGGCCGCTTTGAAGAACTCATCCCACTTTTGGAAGAAACCGAACAACGCACCCTCAAACTTGTTGATACCAAATACGCCAAAGCTATGTCCGATTGGCTGAAAAACGACCTCCTGATTCGGCGCAACTTGGCATGGCTGCCTGAAATCCGCAAGCAATCCGCCAAACAAAGCACCCTCTTTGCTGTCGGCATTGCCCATTTACCCAGCGAAAAAGGCTTAATCGAACTATTGCGTCAAGAAGGCTATCAAGTAACACCCGAACCCAAAGTTCTGATTTGGCAATAAACCCAATCAAACAATAAGGCCGTCTGAAAGTCTTTCTTTCAGACGGCCTTTATTTAATCTCTATTAAATGAAGCGGTAAGCAGCGTTGAGCACAAAACTCAATCGCCCAATGCCGCTACCATCACCGCTTTAATCGTATGCATCCGGTTTTCTGCCTGATCAAACACAATGCTGGCTTCACTTTCAAAGACTTCTTCCGTTACTTCCACTCCATTCAGGCCGAATGTCTCATAAATCCATTCGCCGACTTTGGTTTCGCGATTATGGAAAGCAGGCAGGCAATGCATAAACTTGACTTGCGGATTTTCAGCCGCGGCCATTAATTCGGGCGTAACGCGGTAACCTTTCAGCAAATTGATACGTTCCTGCCACGCCTCTTTAGGCTCACCCATGCTGACCCACACATCGGTATGGATAAAATCCACGCCTTTCACGGCTTCTTTCACATTCTCCGTCAACAGAATCCGTCCGCCCGTCTCTTTGGCAACAGCCTGCACCGTCTCGATAATGTTTTCAGACGGCCACAAACTTTTCGGCGCACCGATACGCACATCCATGCCCAGTTTCGCAGCCAACACCAGCAACGAATTGGCCATGTTGTAACGCGCATCACCGACGTAGGCAAACGCAATTTGGTTCAAAGGCTTGTCGCTATGCTCGCGCATCGTCAGCGCATCAGCAAGCATTTGAGTCGGGTGAAACTCGTTGGTCAAACCATTGAACACAGGCACGCCTGCATACTTGGCCAGCTCTTCCACCACATCCTGTCCAAAACCGCGATATTCGATACCGTCAAACATCCGCCCCAAAACCCGCGCCGTATCCTTAATGCTTTCCTTATGCCCGATTTGGCTGGCAGAAGGCTCCAGATAAGTTACCCCTGCCCCTTGATCGCGCGCGGCCACTTCAAACGCGCAACGGGTGCGGGTTGATGTTTTCTCGAAAATCAGGGCAATGTTTTTCCCCTTCATCCGCTGCACTTCGCGCCCTGCTTTTTTAGCAGCCTTCAATTCGGCTGCAAGGTCGAGATAGGTGGTAATTTCTTCCGGCGTAAAATCCAAAAGTTTTAAAAAATGGCGGTTTTTCAGGCTCATGTCTTATTTCTCTTTTTCTAGCGTGGGCATTGCCCAACATTTTTCTCCATGCAGATTTTTCCGGGCCTCCCCGACCTTCTGCTACTCAATTTTTCAGCGTGCGAAGCCTGCCCCTAATGCAGCCTCTTATCCTCTCAAAACAAGGCCGTCTGAACCTCGCCTCGCTCCAAGGCAAGCAACGATTGTTTGCGGTTCAAACCGCCTGCGTAGCCGGTCAGCTTACCGTCGCTACCGATAACGCGGTGGCAAGGAATCAAGATAGATACCTTGTTCTGCCCGTTTGCAGCGGCAACGGCACGAATGGCTTTAGGATTACCCAACTGTTGCGCCTGCTCCTTGTAGCTGCGCGTTTCGCCATAAGGAATGGTCAGCAGTGCATTCCATACCTGCTGCTGAAAGGCCGTGCCTATCGTTTCCAAAGGTGTCGCAAAAACTTTCAGACGGCCTTGGAAGTATAAATCCAATTCTTGGCGTAAAAGTTGCGTTTGCTCATTTTCTTGAAAAATAAATTGCCCGCGTAAAGCTTTTTGGACAGCCATGATTTCCTGTTCCATATGCTTCTGCCCGACAAATTCCAGCAGACACAAACCCTTACTGCCGAATACCGCCAACATCTCGCCCAACGGCGTGGCAACCGCGGCCGCAGTCAGTTCGTGCGGACTATCAGGATAACGCGTTTCCAACAGTCGGATGGTTCGTCGGATACGGACATATTCCTCAGGGGCGCAACCGATACTGTCGATAAAATCCTGCTCAAACTGCTTGGCTTCATGTTCCGTAAACCGCTCGTGCAGCAAGGCTTCGAGGTCTGTGGAAAAATCGGTTTCCAGCCGCTCGCGGATTTCATTCCACTTTGATGGAAGCTCGTTTAAAGAAGGCAGGGTAGTCATGATCAATAGAAATCAAAATTTATTTTTCTTGAGAAGTCTTGTTTTATAACTCTATTTAATGGGTGTACTGGTTCCCCTTTTTTTGTGAGAGTAGCAAATGTATAAATCTTAATATCAGCCTTCTTTAGCTCTGATAAAAGCTTTTCCTTACTTTTGGTTAAAACAGGATAATTTAAATCACCCCAAGCACCCCAAACCTTATCAATTCCGTTGTCTTTTAAAAATTCCATAATTTTTTGAATATTCTTTTCTTGTTGTTCGTCATTGTAAGCACCCAACTCTGAAGCCCTCGTGGCTCTTTCGGGATAAAGATTCGCTATAATCCAACCATCATAACCTAATTTTTCGCTTACCTTAATAATCCGATTAATTGTTCGATCACTATATTCCATATTTGCAGCAGATGGATTCATACATATAGCAACCAATGGCTTTTTTCCCCTCCTACCAAGCAAATATCTATAAATTTCATTTTTTTCAGGTTCGCATAAATTTGGTTCCATATTCTCAGGATAAGCTAGCCTTATTTTTGTTACCTTGTCATTCATTATTTCTATCCTAAAATACTTCTACCTCGAAAATTGATCTTTCATTTCTAAAAAAATTGACAATGAAACGATCTACTCTATCTTTTTCAGACGGCCTTTTCACTTCAACAAGCGTTTCAACATACCTTCATACACTGCCGACAGCTTCGGAATATCTTCCAAACGTACGTTTTCGTTGATTTGGTGGATGGTCGCGTTGGACGGGCCTAATTCGATGAGTTCTTTGGCAATGGCCTTGATGAAGCGTCCGTCCGAAGTGCCGCCGGTGGTGGACAATTCGGCCTCAATGCCACAAATCTCGGCAATGGCTTCGCGTGCCACATCGGTCAGTTTTCCTGCCTGAGTCAGGAACGGTTGACCTGAACAAGACCACTGCAAATCATATTGCACGCCGTGTTTATCCAAAATGGTATGAACGCGTTGTTTCAGCCCTTCTTCAGTAGACTCGGTAGAGAAACGGAAATTGAATTTGACGTTTAGCTCGCCCGGAATCACATTGGTCGCGCCTGTGCCGCCGTTAATATTGGAAATTTGGAAACTGGTCGGCGGAAAGTATTCGTTGCCCTCGTCCCAGACTTCTTGTGTCAGCTCCAGCAAGGCTGGAGCAAAAGTATGGACGGGATTGATTGCCAAATGCGGATAGGCAATATGGCCTTGCTTGCCTTTGACAGTCAAGTTGCCCGACAGCGAGCCGCGGCGGCCATTTTTCAACATATCGCCCAATTTATCTACGGCAGTCGGTTCGCCGACGATACAGTAATCAATCAACTCGCCGCGCGCTTTCAATATATCAACAACTTTGGTTGTGCCGTCCAATGCATCGCCCTCTTCGTCGGAAGTAATCAGAAGCGCGATGCTGCCTTGATGATTAGGATTTTCGGCAACGAAACGCTCGCAGGCGGTAACGAAACAGGCAATGCTGGTTTTCATGTCCGCCGCACCGCGGCCATACAGACGGCCTTCACGCTCGGTCGGTTCAAACGGTGGCGAATCCCATTTTTCAACGGGGCCTGTTGGCACGACGTCGGTATGTCCGGCAAAGCAGAACACCGGAGCCTGCGTACCTCGGCGCAACCAAACATTTTTGGTGTCGCCAAAATAAAGCTCTTCTACGGCAAAACCGATTTTTTGCAGGCGTTCGGCAAGCAGTTTTTGGCAATCTCGGTCGTCGGGGGTAACGGACGGGCGGGAAATCAACGCTTTGGCGAGTTCTAGGGATTGGGTTTCGGTCATTTTGTTCACTTTGAGAAACAGGCCGTCTGAAACGTTCTGAATATAATTTTCAGACGGCCTTGAGTTTATTATGGGCAGTTTGTCTTTCTGCGTCCTAAGTTATTTTCCATGACAAGCTTCGTAAAGCGGTAGTAAGTCTTCCACTGTTTCCACTATCCATTTCACGACATCCTGCTTACCCAAATCATCGCGTTCGATGTGTTTCCCGATACAGAAGAAATCTTTGTCGTCTCGAAGCTTTCTATCGCCGTCGCTTTGTTGGGCAACGGTACGATAATCGTCATATTCGCTTTCCGCACCATGCCACATATCGAATGAAGCGTATTTTTCAGTATCAAAATTATCCAGCCAGCGGTTGTAATCAGGCAGCGCGATGGGGGAAACATCGGCTTTATAGCAGTGCCAATCCAAGCTAACACTCAACCGGCGACGGTTGAGCAAAATCGATAAAATCGCTGCGGAATTTTTATATTGTTCGTATTTGAAATAGGCAAAGAAATGAGCGCGGACCTGCCAGCCGTTACACCAGCGTTCGATATGCGGCGGCGCAAACGGCGCACCCAATTCAGCGGCAACCTGCTGGATCAGCTGCTGCCATACCTGCCAGTTTTCTTTATAGTCTGCCTTGATTTGAGGAATGCTTTCAGGCTGGTATTTTTTAAGCTGGGAAAACTGGAAAAAAGGGATATTGAACAAATCGCAACTTTTTGGGGTCAGCATAGTGTATTCCTTGAGACGATTGTTTCAGACGGCCTTATTTGCGGCGGCGTGCGGCCATAATTTCGCCGATTTCGGTTAATTTTTCTTTGGGGATAAAGGTTTTGCCCATATCAAACAGCGGCTCTTCAATCGCCAGATGAACATCATATCCTGCGACAAAACGTTTGAATGCTTCGGCATCGGGGATATAGGCGTTGTCCGCTTCAAGCTTGGCAAATTCAGCCGCTACGCCGTCCCAGTTACTATGCAGACTGACATGTTGGCGCAACAGCTCGTCAACGCTTTCTTGGGCTTGCGGCGCATATTGCAATAAAAGCGGAAAGAAGTTTTCTTCTTCATCTTCATGGTGCAACGGCGCGGCAACGTTGAAATACTGGGCAATTTGGCGGATGGTTTGCAAAACAACCTGATTGCAGCCGTTTTCGGCAATATAGTCCGACAACATGGCAACCTGATTGCAGAAACGGCGCACTTTGCCGTGGCAGGCGTATAGCATTTCAATGGGTTCGGCAAAAGTAACGCTTTTGGTTTCAAACGGATTCATAGGTTTTATTCTTAAATTAATGTTTCCAGATTATAACAAAACAGCCTGCGCAAGGCAGGCTGTCTGTTTTCGAGCTTGAGGCGGATTAGTCAACCAAAGTAACTTTACCGTTCATCAAAGCGCCGTGACCTGGGAAGGTACAAGCGAATTTGTATTCGCCGTCAGCCAGTTTGGCAGGATCCAGAGTCAAAGAAGATTCTTCGCCGCCACCGATCAGTTTGGTGTGGGCAACAACGCGTGCATCATCAGATTTAACATAGTCAGTGTCAGCTGCGCCAACGCCATCTTTGAAAATACCGTCCATGTCTTCAGTTTTACCGATAACAATGTTGTGACCCATGCTGGCTTTAGGTTGGGTACCGGTGTGTTTCAAAGTGATGGTGAATTCTTTACAAGCTTTGCTTACTTGGATTTCTTTAGTATTGAACTGCATAGCGTCGTTGGCTTCAACAGTAGTCGCGCAGTTGCCGGCAGCAGGAGCAGCGGCAGCGTCGGCTGGAGCGGCTTCAGAAGCAGGAGCTGCATCAGCAGGTGCAGTAGTTTCTGCAGGAGCAGCTTCGGAAGCAGCAGGGGCTTCAGCAGGTTTTGCAGCTTCTTGAGAGCATGCAGCCAAGCCGATAACGGCAGCGGAAATCAGAGCCAGATAAGCTTTCATTGATGTATCTCCTAATGATGAGAGTTTTGTTAAGTTCTATTAATAGCACCACACGAATATATTAATAAAAGGCAAACGCCAAACTAAAATTTATCCGCATAGCGTGATGTGAAATTCAGGCGTTATTTTGCTACAAACTTCACACGAAATCAAAGTTTCAAGCCAAGTTTACATCAGTTTACCTAAAAGAAAACAGATACTTTCTAGGTCGTATTTCTTTAGTATTAGATACTATCATCCGAATGAAATAAGTTTTAACATTTATTAACAATAATCTCATCTGACATAATTTTAACGACTGTGCTTGCGTACCAATTCTGCCAATGCCGCCGCCAATTCGGGATGTTTGCCTTCCAATTTGGCTGCCGCCTCGTCAAAACTGTCTAAAGCTGCCTCGCTCAATCGCAAACTATTGGTTTTCGGCTGAGCCGGAGGCTTGGGAACTACCCTGACCACCACTTCCCTTACCCCTGCATGCAATGTTTGCAACTTGGGCAGCATGGCAGGCAGGATCATTTTTAAACGCGAAGCAGCCATATTGTTGGCAGCAAGCAAAACCAATCTTCCGTCTTCTACGCAGGCCGTCTGAAAATGCGGATGCAGGTTGGCCGGCAAAACCGTTTTGACTTTTGCATCCAATTTCCGCCATTGTTGCGATTGTTGCAACAAGCCCGCCAGTAAATGATCGCGCTTGCCTAATTGTGCTAAATCCATATATTTCAGACGTCCTCTCAGTAAATTAACCAAACAATTACAATTGAAATACAGCAAAACCGCCTTTATTTCAAACAGCATTACCGCGTTATACAAGCGCTTGTGTTAAAATCCCAATTTCGCCCACTATTATATCAAGGCGCAGGAATTATTCATGCTGACAAACATTGCTAAGAAAATCTTCGGCAGCCGCAACGACCGCCTGCTGAAACAATATCGTAAATCCGTTGCCAAAATCAACGCGCTTGAGAAACAAATGCAGGCATTGAGCGATGCAGAACTGCAAGCTAAAACAGCCGAATTCAAACAACGTCTCGCCGACGGACAAAGCCTGGACGACATCTTGGTCGAAGCCTTTGCCGTCTGCCGCGAGGCATCCCGACGCGTATTGGGCATGCGCCACTTCGATGTACAGCTGATCGGCGGTATGGTCCTGCACAACGGCAAAATCGCCGAAATGCGTACCGGTGAAGGTAAAACACTGGTGGCTACCCTTGCCGTTTACCTGAATGCATTGTCAGGAAAAGGCGTACACATCGTTACCGTCAACGACTACCTCGCCTCCCGTGACGCGAGCATTATGGAGCCGCTGTACAACTTCTTAGGTTTGAGCGTCGGCGTGATCGTAGCCGATTTGCAACCTTTTGAACGCCAAACCGCTTATGGTGCCGACATTACTTACGGTACAAACAACGAATTCGGTTTCGACTACCTGCGCGACAATATGGTTACCGACCAATACGACAAAGTTCAACGCGAATTAAACTTTGCCGTAGTCGACGAAGTGGACTCCATTTTGATTGACGAAGCGCGTACGCCGCTGATTATTTCCGGCCAGGCGGATGACAACATCCAGCTCTACCGTGTGATGAACGCCGTTCCTGCCCACCTTATCCGCCAAGAAACCGAAGAAGGCGAAGGCGATTACTGGGTAGATGAAAAAGCACACCAAGTTATCCTGAGCGAAGCCGGTCACGAACACGCCGAGCAAATCCTGACCCAAATGGGCTTATTGCAGGAAAACGATTCGCTCTACTCTGCCGCCAATATTTCCCTGATGCACCACCTCATGGCTGCATTGCGCGCGCACACCCTGTTCCACAAAGACCAACACTACGTTATCCAAGACGGCGAAATCGTGATTGTGGACGAATTCACAGGCCGTCTGATGGCCGGCCGCCGCTGGTCCGAAGGCTTGCACCAAGCTGTTGAAGCCAAAGAAGGTGTAGAAATCAAACGCGAAAACCAAACGCTTGCCTCTATTACCTTCCAAAACTACTTCCGCCTGTACAGTAAGCTGTCCGGCATGACCGGTACGGCCGACACCGAAGCCTTCGAGTTCCAAAGCATTTACAACCTCGAAACCGTCATCATCCCGACCAACCGTCCTGTACAACGTAAAGACTTCAACGACCAAATCTTCCGCTCAGCCGAAGAAAAATTCGAAGCCGTCGTCAAAGACATCGCCGAATGCCACAAAAACGGCCAACCGGTTTTGGTCGGCACAACCAGCATCGAAAACTCCGAACTGGTTTCCCGCTTGTTATACGAAGCAGGTCTGCCGCATAACGTTCTGAACGCCAAAGAACACGAGCGCGAGGCATTGATTGTGGCTCAAGCCGGTAAAGTCGGCGCGATTACCGTTGCCACCAATATGGCCGGCCGCGGTACCGATATTGTCTTGGGCGGCAACCTCAAACATCAAATTGAAGCCATCCGTGCCGATGAAACCTTGAGTGAACAGCAGAAACAAGCGCAAATTTCTGCCCTTGAAAGCGGTTGGCAAACCGAACATGACCAAGTTGTGGCTGCAGGCGGTTTGCACATTATCGGTACCGAACGCCACGAAAGCCGCCGTATCGACAACCAGTTGCGCGGTCGCGCGGGCCGTCAGGGCGACCCCGGCTCCAGCCGTTTCTATCTGTCGTTTGAAGACCCATTATTGCGTCTCTTTGCACTCGACCGTGCCGCCGCCATCCTCAACCGCTTGGCTCCTGAGCGCGGCGTTGCCATCGAACACGGCCTTCTGACCCGTCAAATCGAAGGCGCACAACGTAAAGTCGAAGGCCGCAACTTCGATATGCGTAAACAAGTTTTGGAATACGATGACGTTGCTAATGACCAACGTAAAGTGATTTACCATCAACGTAACGAAATCCTGACCAGCACAGACGTCAGCGATTTGACCCGCGAAATCCGCGCCGACGTTATCAGCGACTTGGTTGATTACCACATCCCGCCTGACAGCATGGAAGAGCAATGGGACATTCCGGCACTGGAACACCAACTTGCCGCCGATTTCCGCCTGCATGTCGATATTAAAGGCTGGCTGAAAGAAGACAGCACTTTGGACAACCAAGACATTAAAGAACGCCTCATCAAGCGCATCGAAGACGAGTATGCCGAAAAAGTCGAATTGGTCGGCAAACAGGCTATGTCTGACTTCGAACGCAATGTTATGCTGCAAGTCATCGACAACCAATGGCGCGAACACCTCGCCGCCATGGACTACTTGCGCCAAGGTATCCATCTGCGCAGCTATGCTCAGAAAAATCCTAAACAGGAATACAAACGCGAAGCTTTCGCCATGTTTGAAAACCTGTGGCGCGGCATCAAACAAAACATTGCCGCTTTGCTGACCGCCGTTCAAATCGAGCGCAACAGTGAATACGACCACACTGCCGCACAAAGCGTCAGCGATGTTCAAACCGTCCACTCCGATGCGCCTGATATGGAAGAATTGCTCGGTCAATCGCAAACCGATTTGGTTACCGAAGCGTTCGACCCTGACGGCACAGACTTCAGCCCTGAAGCGCTTGCACAAAACGGCCTGATTGTTCACCGCAACGATCCTTGCCCTTGCGGCAGCGGCCTGAAATACAAACAGTGCCACGGTAAATTGAACTAAGCAGTCATCTCAAAAGGCCGTCTGAACGGTGAAACAAGAATCTTTGATTTCGTTCTCACATCTGTTCAGACGGCCTGAGAATTATCCAAATAAGCAAAAAATTTCCAAACCCAATTTCAAAAGAGTATCCCTATGGCAGGCAATACCTTCGGACAAATCTTTACCGTTACCACTTTCGGCGAAAGCCACGGCGCAGGCTTGGGCTGCATCATTGACGGCTGCCCGCCCGGATTAGAATTGAGCGAAGCGGATATCCAGCTTGACCTTGACCGCCGCAAACCCGGCACCAGCCGCCACGTTACACAACGCCGCGAAGCCGACCAAGTCGAAATCCTCTCCGGCGTATTCGAAGGCAAAACCACCGGTACACCTATCGCCCTCCTAATTTGCAATACCGACCAACGCAGCAAAGACTATGGCAATATCGCCACCAGCTTCCGCCCCGGACATGCCGATTACACCTACTGGCACAAATACGGTACACGCGACTATCGCGGCGGCGGTAGAAGTTCTGCCCGCGAAACCGCTGCCCGCGTTGCAGCCGGAGCAGTTGCAAAAAAATGGCTGAAAGAAAAATTCGGCACGGAAATCACCGCCTACGTTACCCAAGTCGGCGAACAAGAAATCCAGTTTGAAGGCTACGAACATATTTCCCAAAATCCTTTTTTTGCAGCAAACCAAAGCCAAATTGAGGACTTAGAAAACTATATGGACAGCGTGCGCAAATCATTGGATTCTGTCGGCGCAAAACTTCATATCGAAGCGGTTAACGTCCCCGTCGGCTTGGGTGAACCGGTTTTTGACCGCCTCGATGCAGAAATTGCCTACGCCATGATGGGCATCAATGCCGTCAAAGGCGTAGAAATCGGTGCAGGTTTTGATAGTGTGACGCAACGCGGCAGCGAGCATGGCGACGAGCTCACGCCTCAAGGTTTTTTATCCAAGCACTCAGGTGGCATCTTGGGCGGCATCAGCACCGGACAAGACATTCATGTGAATATTGCCATCAAACCGACCAGTTCCATCGCCACACCGCGCCGCAGCATCGATATAGAAGGCAATCCTGTCGAGCTTGCCACACACGGCCGCCACGATCCCTGCGTCGGATTACGCGCTGCTCCGATTGCAGAAGCCATGCTGGCATTGGTATTGATTGACCACGCCTTACGCCATCGTGCGCAAAATGCCGATGTTCAGGTTAATACACCAGACATTGCCAAATTGGAAAAATAACCGTTTATTTCTGAATATTCTCAGAAAAATTTAGCCAAATCACAGTCTTTATACTACAATAGCACCTTATTGCCGTATGACGAAAATACGGATTTATATTAGAGGAATACAACCGCAATGGCACAAGAAACCGCTTTGGGCGCTGCGCTGAAATCTGCCGTCCAAACCATGAGCAAGAAAAAACAGACAGACATGATTGCCGACCACATTTACGGCAAATATGATGTATTCAAACGATTCAAACCGTTGGCCGTCGGTATCGACCAAGACTTGGTTGCCGCCCTGCCCCAATACGACCCAGCACTGATTGCACGCGTACTGGCCAACCACTGCCGCCGTCCGCGCTATCTGAAAGCCCTGGCTCGCGGCGGCAAACGTTTTGACTTGAACAACCGCTTCAAAGGCGAAGTCAGTACAGAAGAACAAACCATTGCCCAACAGCACCCAGCCGTTCAACAGGCATTGGCTGCACAAGCCGAACGCCAAGCCGCTAAGGCTACCGCTGAAGCAGAAACAGCTCCTGTACAAGCTGAAACCAACGAAGCTGCTGAATAATGTTCAGACGGCCTGATAAGGCTTGCACTAAATAAATAGAGACCCCAATTCAATACGACATCTTTAACGTCGATGAATTGGGGCTTTTTTTATTACCTTAACCTTATAGTGGGCTGATTAAAAATAGCTTTATTTGCCCTCACTACGAACCAAAATCTTTTCTAAGCTATTCCCAATAAGGTATTTCTCTATTACCTTGATTATTCTTGTATCAGTTCAAACATTGAACAGCATTATTTGTTCAACATTAAAGCAAATTAAAATCTCCTCTTATAAACATAAAAGGCCGTCTGAAATATCTTTCAGACGGCCTTTTTAAATCAAATAATCAATTAAAACACGGCTTGCAAAACCAAATAGCTGACAACAGACAAAACGGCAGCTGCAGGCAAGGTAATTACCCAAGCAAGGCCGATCGGTTTCATCAATTTCCAGTTAGCATTGCGGTTAACCAAGCCGATACCCAAAACTGCACCCACCAAGATATGGGTACTGGAAACAGGCAAGCCCATAAATGATGCGGCCATCACAACAGCGGCAGCAGAAAGCTCTGCAGAAAAACCTGACGCGGGGTGCATTTCTGCCAAGCTGGTGCCTACGGTTTTAATCACTTCTTTGCCGACAAACCATAAGCCGACGATCAAAGCGATACCGAAAGTCAACATGGCAATTGGCGGCACGGCGTTTTGAGCGGTAATGCTGTTGGTACGCAACACATCCATAATCGCGGCAAACGGACCAATCGCATTGGCAATATCGTTCGCACCATGGCTGAATGCGAAACCGCAAGCGGTAAATACCTGCATCCATGAGAACATTTGGAAAGTCGATTTATCCAAATCTTTGCGTTTCAAACTTTTGGCAAATACAAACGTACCCATCCAAATAGCCGCGCCGATCATGAAAATGGTCAGGAAGCTGTTGACGTTGCTCATGCCCAAATGCAGATTTTTCAGACCTTTGAAAATCAACATGGCCGCAATCATCATACCGCCGACAGAAGCAATAAACGGTACCCAGGAATGCAGGGCTTTGTAAGAATCTACTTCGCCCTTACGGCTGTCAAAGCGGTGCAGACCGCGATAATACTCAGACTGCAATTCTTCAGGATCAAAGTCCGGCTCATCATAAATTTGGGCATCGTGCGCCATTTTGGTGGCGTATTCGACTTTTTCAGATTCACTCAAGGCTTCAAAAAACAGGCGGTGTTCTTCTTTATAGGCTTTCTTCTCCAACTTGATGCCTTTGAGCGTATTATCGGCCCAAGAGTTGTAGTCCAAAACGTTTTTCTTAATTCGTGAAAACAACAGATAGGAAACGATGCCGCCCAATACCGGAGACAAAATCCAAGACAAGGCAATTTCGCCCAACTTGTCCCATTGAATCAGCGCAACAGAATCCACACCGTTCAATGCCGCCATACACAGGGCGCTACCGACAATACCGCCGATAATGGCGTGTGTCGTAGAAACCGGTAGGCCTTTGCGCGATGCGAAAAGCAGCCACAATGCCGCAGCCAAAAGCGCAGACATCATAATAAAGACAAACTGCATCGGATCCAGATGCATGCCATTCAAATCGACAATGCCCTTACGGATGGTATCTGTTACCTCGCCACCGGCAATCACTGCGCCGCTGACTTCAAATACTGCCGCAATCAGCAAAGCTTGCGGAATGGTCAATGTGCCGGAGCCGACACTTGTACCGAAAGAGTTGGCAATATCGTTGCCACCCACATTAAACGCCATGAAGACGCCGAAAAAGGTAGCAAGGATAAACAGGCCGGAGTGGTTGTAATGGGTATAACCCAGGCCCCAATAAATAAAATAGCCGACCATGCTCACAAGCATAGCGGCAAAAACCGTATTAATCAGCTTCAAGTTCGCACTCGACTGAGTTTGAGCCATGGAAAGTTTCCTTTTGGAAAACATGTTGAGTCACGTTATTTTAACCTTTTTGTAATCTTTCTTGCACCAACTATTTACATTAAATGCCGAAATTCCCGTAAAAACGTCAAAAGGCGTTAAAATGTCGTTTTACCTTCTCTTTCTGTAACCGAAATGCAACCCCAATACTATATCGGCATCATGTCAGGAACCAGCATGGACGGTGCCGATGCCGTACTGATTCAAATGCAAGGCAAGCAATGGCAACGCGCCGTTGCCCACAGCTTTCTACCCTATTCAGACGGCCTGCGCCAAGAATTGTTGGCACTGCAAGACATAGGCGAAAATGAATTGCACAGAAGCAATATCCTGGCGCAAACACTCAGCCGCCTATATGCCCAAACCGTCCAGCAACTATTGGTAGCACAAAACCTGTCGGCCAAAGACATTGCCGCAATCGGCTGCCACGGACAAACCATCCGCCATGCGCCTGAACACGGTTACAGCATTCAACTGGTCAACCTCCCCCTATTGGCCGAACTGACCGGCATTTTCACGGTCGGCGACTTCCGCAGCCGCGACCTTGCCTGCAATGGTCAAGGTGCGCCCCTCGTCCCCGCTTTTCACGAAGCGCTGTTTCAAGATGCGAATGAAACCCGTGCCGTACTCAACATTGGCGGCATTTCCAATATCAGCATCCTCCCGCCCGACAGCCCTTCTTTCGGCTTCGATACCGGCCCCGGAAATATGCTGATGGATGCATGGATGCAACATATCTGGCAGCAGCCTTACGACAAAAACGGGGAAAAAGCCGCACAAGGCAAAATCCTCCCTGACTTGCTTGCGTCCCTGCTCGACCATCCTTACTTCAGCCGCCCTTATCCGAAAAGTACAGGCCGAGAGTTGTTTTCCCTAAGCTGGCTTCAAGGCCGTCTGAAAGGTAATGAAAAACCGGAAGATGTGATACGCACATTGGTCTTTTATACTTCACAAACTATTTTTGATGCGACCAAACAAGCTGCGCCGGCGATTCATCATCTTTATATCTGCGGCGGTGGCATTCGCAATCCGGTTTTGATGCAAGACTTGGAAACCCTGTTTTCTCCCGTCACCAAATTGCACAGCACAGCCAAGCTCCATCTTGACCCGCAATGGGTCGAAGCTGCCGCTTTTGCCTGGCTTGCAGCCTGTTGGTGCAATCAAGTCCCGAGCAATCCCCACCATGCAACCGGCGCACATTCACACCGAATTTTAGGCTCAGGACATTACGGCAACTAAAGTTGAATCAATAAAAAGGCCGTCTGAACATTTTCAGACGGCCTTTACTATATTAGTCTTTACTTATTCTTCTTCCGGCAAACGATTGATTTTTACACGGGCAATCCGTTGCCCGTCCTTCTCAACCACTTCAAAACGCCAGCCATGGTAATTGATGAAGTCGCCCACATCAGGAATACTTTGCAATTCTTCCATAATCAAGCCGGCAACGGTATGGAAGTCCGCATCTTCTTTTTGAGCAGGCAGATTTAGCTGAGAAGCCAATTCCACATACTCCAATGCACCATCCACAGACAGCGTTTCATCCTGACTGGCCGGAGCAGCTTCTTCTTCCTCACGCTCAAACTCTTCAGGGAATTCACCGGCAATGGTTTCCAACAAATCTTTCATGGTCACCATACCCAACACCGCGCCAAACTCATCCACCACCAACGCATAATCCGCGCTGCTTTGACGGAACAATTCAATCGCATTCAACGCTGTCGTACTGTCCGGCAAAATCAACGGCTGGCGCAAGGCCGTCTGAATATTGATTTCACCCGATTCAAGCAGCTGGTTCAGCAAATCTTTTTTACTGATATAGCCCAAAGGCTCATCTACACCTGCCTTACCGACAACCAACAAACGGCTATACGGCGTATTTTTCAACTGCGCATTTTGTTCTTCCCGACTTTGGGAAATATCCAATTTCTCGATTTCCCGACGCGGAATCATCACGCCCATAATCGGACGCTCCGCCAAAGTCAGCACGCTGCGAATCATGGATTTTTCGTTTTCTTCAAAATGCTCGTCATCGCCGCCATTATCGCCTGCTTTTGCCAAAATGCTTTCGCGGATACCCATCATACCCAACACATTTTCAGCGGTGCGCTTACGCCAAGAAGTGCTGATGTAGTCATTTTTGCGGGCATTCTTTTGCGAAACCTGATTAAACAGTTCGATCAAAATCGAGAAGCCGATCGCCGCATACAAATAGCCTTTCGGAATATGGAAATGGAAGGCTTCCGCAATCAGGCTGAAACCAATCATCAACAAGAAACCCAGACACAACATCACAACGGTCGGATGCTTGTCCACAAAGGCAGTCAACGGTTTGCTGGCAGAAATCATCACAGTCATCGCTACAACAACCGCCCCCATTGCCACCACAATATGATCCACCATCGCCACTGCCGTAATAACAGAATCGATAGAGAAAACCGCATCCAAAATCAAAATTTGCGCCACAACGCCCCAAAAAGAAGAATGCTTCTTCTGCCCTTCAGCAACAGCAAATTGATTGTGGCCTTCAAGTCGTTCGTGCAGCTCGGTAGTCGCTTTATAAAGCAGGAAAATACCGCCGGCAAACATAATCATGTCTTTACCGGAAATCTCCAGGCCGCCCAACTCAAACAAAGGACGCGTCAGCGTCATGATGTGCGCCATAAAGCCCAGCATGAAAATCCGAATAACAACGGCCAAACCCAAGCCCGTTATCCGTGCCTTATCCCGTTGCAACGGTTTGACCTTGTTTGCCAAAATCGCTACGAAAACAAGGTTATCAATACCTAAAACAACTTCCAAAACCAGAAGCGTGGCAAAGCCTATCCAAGTATGCGGCTCTGCCAACCAACTGAAATCCATAATGATTGTGTTCCTTTAAAATACAAAAAGGCAGCCGTTCCGCTTAAAACGGACAGACTGCCAAAGTTTGGACATAAATAAAGGGAAAGAAGCGGTATAACAACTACTCTGCTCTGCGTCTTTCATGAAAAATTTATGCCTCGATCAACAATAATGGCAAACAGTTTATCAGTTTGACGAAAGAAAGGCAAAATCTGACAGCATATTTTCTTTTAAAAACAGCCTATACCATCACTTACCAGCTTTCAGACGGCCTTTTCTTACTTGATAAAACCATCAATCGGTGCATAACCCAAAAAATCTGCCTGCTCATTCAATATCACAACCCATTCTTTACTTCGTGCACTGGTAAATGACAAGAAATACAGCTCTTTCCCATCATTTCTCAGCGAAGCCTGTTCCAAAATTGACTCCTCATTCATGCCACGGGCTTTTGCCAAGACAGACAACGGTTTCATTGCTTTACGAATTTTCTCACGTTCCTGCTGCGAATCTGGCAACCACCAAGAAGGCCTCATACTCGGTTCAATGCCTTTCAAAGACAAATCAAGACTTTGGTTAGCCTCATCCGGACTCGTTGCTTCACGCAACCCAACACGGCGCACACCAAACCAAGATAAATCCTGCAAATCCTTCGGAGCATGGCTCAAATCATTTACATCAATTTCTGCAGCAGTTACCACATTTATCCTATCGGTTTCGAATGCGGAAACCACTGGACGCGCCAAAGATACGTTGTACAAACCATAAATTAAAGCAACCAGCTGAATCATGCCGATTAAGGAAAAATCAATAATCCTCTCTTTAAGTTTCTTGCTCGGGCTGGCAAGAATCAAAGTCAGCAACGGGCCGCAAACAATATCTACTGAAATGACCAGTTTATATAAAGCCAATCCGCCTGTCAGTTCGGCATACGGATAAGGATACCAAACTCCAAATACCAACAAAGCGGCCAATCCTGCCAAAATCAGACTAATCAACAAATGCCATGCCGCATTTTTTAATGCGAACCGAAAGCGTGGTGAAGAATGTAATGTATGTGCGTTTTCCATAGATAACAACAAGATATTATTTCTTCTATAAATATTATGTATAGCTTAAAAAATAAATGAGATATTTAAATATGCTGGTAGGCCGTCTGAAAATTGAAGCATTAACTGCAACCATCTCACCACGCATTATTAATATGTTTAAAATACCAATAAATAGATAAAATAAAAACCACCATACAAGATGGTGGTTTTAAAATTTGGCTCCCCGACCTGGGCTCGAACCAGGGACCTGCGGATTAACAGTCCGTCGCTCTACCGACTGAGCTATCGGGGAATTAAAGATGGAATTATATAGAAAATATCAGAAACTTGTCAAGCAACAATCTATATAAAAACAAAAATATTTTATATCTTTTTAATTTATAAAACTTTATAAGATTTCAGCAATTTGTTTGGCCGCACGTTTCGCATCCAACAAAATCAAGCCCAATTTACCGCTTTCTTTTGCCATCAATACCAACACTGCATTTTCACCTGCTTGACTCAACAGAATATAGCCATTTTTACCTTTAACCATTACCTGATCCAACTCACCGCAAGCCAACTCATGTACGGAACGATTACCCAATGCCAAAAGCGTTGCCGACATCGCACCTACACGGTCTGCATTCAGGTGGGAAGGCAGCATGGTTGCGATCGGCAGGCCGTCTGTAGAAATAACTGCAGAAGCAGTGATATCAGCAGAGGTATTGTTCAAATCGCTTAATACAGAGATTAATAGTTGTTGCATAGTCGCTCCATTCTAAAATAAATATCGGTCAGGCAAAAATCAACGGCTGCCGTATCGGTGGTACAGCACTTTAACCAAAGTAACAAAAGCCTCTTTATTTAAGTCAGGCATTCCGCCAATTACCAAAATCAGCTTGGTCATGCCAATATACAGAGGGAAAAAGGTCAATTCACTTTGGCCTGAAGGATCACAAATACCCCATGCACTATTATTGATATGCAGGTTATTGCGAATCAAAAGACGGTGATTGTCTTCCATTTTAGCCACTTCGCTCGCCAAAAGGCCCAACTCTTCCGCAGCCTCGTGATGAAAATTGGCATTGGCGAAATACAAACCGTTTTCATCAGCCAATAAAGCTTTGCCAGAATTGGACAACTGTTCCAACAATGTAGGCAATTGCTCGTCAGTCAAATGGATATCGTCTGTGCTGATTTCTTCATCACCATACAAAAATTCCAAGCGTTGGAGCCGATACAGCAGGTTCAAAGCAGTATTGATGTCGCTGGTATCCGCCCATGCCAAGATTTTTTCGCTGCTGATGGTTTCAGACGGCTCTGCACGCAACAGGCCATACAATAAAGTTCTGCTGGCACTGGGCGTATCATTTGAAACAGCATAATACGCACCCGCCGGTGTAATCTTAGGATATAAATTTGCTTGTAAAGAAAGTGTCGCTTCCATCTTATACCTCTAATCCGGGGTCAATTGAGAACAACATGGCAGTAACCAATTGTTTTACATCGTCTTCTCGACGCGCATCAATCTCAAAAACCGGTACATTAAAATTATTCTGTGCTAAATATTTTTGATAAACATCCACGCTTGGTAAGGATCGGATATCCATCTTCGTTACCCCTACAACCAAAGGCGCTTTTTTCAGCAATTCCCGGAATGCATCCAAGAAGAATTGCAAGTCTTTCAATGGATTGCTTCTTGTATTATCCAAAAGAAGCACCAAACCCATACTGCCTTGGCTCAGAATTTCCCACATGAAATTAAAACGCTCCTGACCAGGCGTACCATAAAGATGGACCTTGGTTTCCTCATCCAAATGAATGACACCGTAATCCATCGCTACAGTCGTGTACCCCTTGCGGACAAGTGTCATATCGGATGCGGATGCATCGGTTTGAACCGGTGGTTCATCAGATAAAGCTGAAATTGCAGTGGTTTTACCTACGCCAACAGGACCGGTAAAGATAATTTTATTTTCTTTCATGACGTGTCCTTTACGATTTACCCAGCAACTTACGCATCAGGCGTTGCAACAGGCCGCGAGGTTGTTCTTTCGACGGACCGGCAATTTTTTGAGCCTCTTTGCTCATTGCTGTTTCAGGTACGTCTTTGCTATTCACATCAATCTGTTCGTTCAATGAAGGCGTATTGTTCGCATCAGTTGCAAACTCTGTATCTGTCGCCAAAAAGCCGGTCATATATGTTGCCGATAAATAGTTCAAAATATCAGGCATTTCTAAAGGCATAACTTTATAGAGGATGTTCAGATTAACAGACGTTTTCGTCAGAAATGCCGACAGACGCATAGATTCCGGAACATGTGCCAAACGGGTTAAGTTTGGCCACCGCTTGAGTGTAAAAACAGTTTGCGGCGTCATCGGATAAATCAGACGGCCTGATGCAGTCCAAATAGCCATTTGCCACAAGCATGACATAATGGTGACTTTGGCTTTTTCTTTCCATTGAGGATTATCAGGAACAGCCTTACACACGACAGCCAAGTTATCGTTCTTACACAATTTCTCCAACTCATTGGCACTGACTGTCAACAGTACACGCTGAATACTAGGAAACACGATTAATATCGGCTTGCCTTCATGCAAGACAGCAACATCTTGATGTCCTTGACTGGCAAATTTCAGCGCGCCCAACAAGCCTTTATTTGGATTAAATCGGCGAATGGTTGCTTTTCTAGTGCCATCGGAATTTGATTGTCTTTTATTCTCTTCAGCCGCTTGTTGCTCAGACGGCTCAAAAACATTACCGCCTTGAGCCAGGCTGCGCAAAACAGGAAACAAAGTATCAAATTTGACCGGCTTAGCCAAATAAGGAGTCGTTACTGTCGGCAACTCGGAAGAAAACATAGCCACAGGTACTTCCGGATAAGTTTTCTTCGACTCTTTCCAAGCTTCTACACCTGCCGGAGTATCGGTATCAACCAATACCAAATCCGGTTTTTCATCAGAATCAGGGGAAACGATGACGTAATTCGTCGTATTGTGCATTTTAAATGCCATACGGAATACCGCCTGCTGTTGCTCACCCATCTCCTGTAACATAACCCGTATGGTTTTAATTTTTGGTAAATGATTATTCATCACTCGTACTTTCTACGATTATCTTATTTTTTTGAATATTGGTTCATTCGTTGCAAGAGACGGCTCATTGCCAAGACAACCTCTTCAGGCAGGCTGACAACACGCTCACGCAACAAGCGCAGAAATTGTTCCAAACGTCCCCAATCTTCAACGCGTTCGTACAAATCAAACAAGATAATGTACAACTGCGATTCTTGAGGATACTGCAAAACAGCCTGTTCCAAAGTACCGATGGCCAAATCCAACTGACCATAGGCCAACAAAGATTCGACTTCTTTCACGGCTTCATCTGCAGGTGAAGAGCTCGCGCTGATGACTGAAGAGTCTTTTTGAACCAACTCACGATATTTGGCTTTCATCTGCAAAGAACTTGGCTGGATATAACCGCGTTTCAAGCCAATCTCTTTAATTTGCTGTTCAGACGGCCCTTTTTCCAAATCATCAAAAATTTCGTGATAACCAAGGCTATAACCCCAACCAAGCATACGTTCTTTTACTTGACGGCCATATTGACCCAAAGAGTGGTAAAGCTTCCACAGATGCTTGGCAAACTGCCCTACTTCTTCATTCTGATAATCCAGACGCAAGGCATCGATAATGAGACCAGCAGGCTTCGCAGAAGTTTGGATTGCTTTGTTGTATTGATGCAAAGCAGTCTCGTAGCTAATCTTGTCTTTCAGGATTTTTGCACTGCGTTCCGGTTTGGCAAAACCAATAACCGCACCCATCTCTTCAGGGCTGATTTCGCCAAAATCTTTCTTACCTAATACGATAGGCGCATGTTTGCCCATACCAGGAACGACAATGCGTTCAACCGAATCGCTCTCAAAAGCAATATGTTCGTCGGAAGCAACTTCCAAACCGCTTTGTTCGCCAATTTGACGGTCCACTTCCTGCATATTCCAACCGAGATAACGCTCGGCAAAAACACGCAGGCGCAGGTTAGTAGAGTCCAAAGCCAGACCGGCTTTCAGGTATTCGGCTACGCTGTCTTCTGAAAGTGAGGCACTATGACGCTCAAGTGTATCCGCCAGCATGTCGATATTACCGACCCGCAGATTCAAACCGATTAATTCATGAACCAGCTTTTCCGGAGCGCCGTCTTCCAAAGTATTGAGATAACCGGCCAAAGACTCTGCTGCTTTGCTCTCATAGCCAAACTGTTTATAAACCTGATATTCGGTCAGCGGATCCACTTCTTGTGCGGAAACAGAAGCTGTTGCATCGTTTGAGCCGCTTCCGCCCCATTCCCAGTCTTGATTATCCGCATTGGAAACTGTCTGGTTGACTTTCTCAATCCAGTCGCTTCCGTCCTCATAGGAGGCTGTATGAGCAGCAGATGTACGGCTGCTTTTTGATGCATGTGCGCTTTGTTTGTCTGAATTGTTACTTTGTTTATGACGAACAAAAAACAACACCAGCAAAAAAAGCACCAGCAAAAGAATAGTTAAAAGTTGATAGTTCAAGAACACCTCCCGGTCTTGTGCTGCAAACTGCATTTATTAACATCTGTTGCTTTACACGCAACTTCAACGCTATTAATTCCCAAAACGAATGATGATAACATGAACGCACCCATTTTCACATTAGAAACCCTACCCCCATAAAGGACTTGATACCAATTTACAACTCAAACACACCAATGGATTCAACATGCGAGGTTTGTGCAAACATATTCATGATTCCTACCGCCTTAAACTTATAGCCCTTATCAACCAAGACACCGGCATCTCGTGCAAATGTTGATGGATTGCACGAAACATACACTATCTTCTGAGGCAAAAACGGCTTGTGTAGCGATTTGACAACAGCATAAGCCCCGTTTCTCGGAGGATCCAGCAACATCTTGTCAAATTGCCCCCACGACTCAACAGTTTTTTCATCGGTATCGAACAAGTCTGCAACAGAAAACGTCATATTCTCGGCACAACGATTCAGGCGTGCATTTTCCCTTGCCCTATCGACCAAATAATCGGCACCTTCAATACCGACAACCGATGCACCACTTTTTGCCAGCGGCAAACTAAAATTGCCCAAACCGCAAAACAAATCGGCAATCCTCTCCCCTTTTTGAGGGTTTAAAAGCCTGACCGCCCTTGCCACCATCACTTCGTTCAATTGCGCATTAATCTGCGTAAAATCACCCGGCTTGTAAGGCATTTCCACATCAAATTGAGCAAAAGTATAGTTCAGGGCAGGCGCGTTCTCAGGGTAAAACGGCAAGGACTCGGCATGATCCTGCAGCCATATTTGCCATGCCTTTTCAGCACCCGACAATATCTTATCAAACCAATTACGCAATTCGCTTAATATTTGTCCAAACGGTTGATTTACGAAACGAATGTTGAATACGGTCACATTTTTTCCGCAATAAAACTCAACAAATTTCACTTTCACACCGTCATCATGCAGCTTTTGCAGCAAATTGCGGACATCAGGCAACCTATCGGACACATGCTTAGGCAAAATATGGCAATGGCGGATATTGACGACATCATGGCTTTTTTTGGCCTGAAAACCGAGTTTCAGACGGCCTTGCTTATCCATCGAAACACTTAAACGTGCTCTATCGCGATAATACCAGGAGTAACCATATAAAGGGAGCAAAATTATCTCAGGCTTGACCTTACCTATCCGTTCCAACTGCTCTTCCAAAATCCGTTGCTTTAACGCAACTTGCGCTCCAAAAGAAACATGTTGAAGCGAACAGCCGCCACATGTATCAAAATAGCAACAGGCTGGTTCGACACGTTCGGAAGAAGCCTTCAAAACCTTTTCAACTTGAGCCTCGGCAAACTGCTTTTTTTCTTTATGAATGGCAAACGTTACACGCTCTCCGGGCAGCGCACCGCCGATGAATACAGTCTTCCCATCGACTCTGGCAACACCCCTGCCCTCATAATCCAAAGAAAAAACTTCCGCCTCTTGATACCGTTCTTTCACACTCATACCGTTTCCGTCAGACAGCCGCTTACCGGCCGTCTGACTGTCTTCCAATACCGAAAGCGCATATTTTCTCACAAAAACACAGAGTTTCAGGTATCATGCGCCAAAAACTTTCATTTCAATCCCTACAAAAAAAAGACGACATGAAAAAATTATTCCTTGGCCTGACAGCTGCCCTTCTGACCTCGGCCACTACTGCAAACACACTTATTCCAGACGTCTCCCCCGCCTCTTCCGGACAACACGTCGTTATCAATATTACGCAACAGCGTTTGTTCCTCTACGACAACGGCAAACTGAGCAAAATTTATCCTGTTGCCGTCGGCAAAGCCATGACCCAAACCAATCTAGGCGAACATAAAATCGGCGCAAAAGCCTACAACCCGGTCTGGCACATCCCTAAATCCATCCAAAAAGAACGCAATGACGGCGTAAAAAGCGTACCAGCCGGCCCAAACAATCCGCTAGGCCCGGTATTTGTCCGTCTTGGCGACCCTAAATTAAGCCTTGGCATTCACGGCACCAATGCCCCTGCCAGCGTACCCGGCGTCCGCAGCCATGGTTGCGTGCGCATGAAATCGCCTGACGCATTGGAATTCGCTAAAACCATCGCAACAGGTTCTCCTGCCTCCGTTATCTATCAAATGGCAAGTCTGAACGAAGATGCCAACCAAAACTTGTGGCTGGCTGCCTATCGCGACCCATACGACAAGAAAAACCTTGATACGGCTGCCCTGAAAAAAAGCATTGCCGCTTGGGCAAAAGCACACGGCAAAACCATTCCTGCCGCGCGTGTGGATGCAATCCTGAAAGGACGCACCGGCGCGGCAAACTGTCTGACTTGCGCCAAAGGCGTAAAACTCAAATCTCCTTTGAAGTCTTTAGCATGGACCAGCGGCACGGATGCTTACAGCAAACCTAAAGTCATGCCGAAACCGGCTCCTGCTAAAGATGTGGTATTGCCTCAAGGCACTGAAATCGAAGTCGATGCTACCGACGATACCAACAAGGCAGCATCCGAACCGAAACAAAGCGTTCGTCCAACTCCGGTGAAACCGGCAAAACCAGCTGCCAAACCGGCAACCACTCCGGCCGATGCTTCTGCACCTAAAGCCGCTTCTGAACCGGCTACTGCCCCAGCCTCTGCTCCTGTGAAAGGTGCTCCGGCAAGCAGCGAACCGGCAGATTTGCTGTTCTAAGCAGAACAAAATACATAGCCAAAGGCCGTCTGAAATGAATTTTTCAGACGGCCTTTTCGTACAACTGGATATTGGAAATATATGCCTCTCTTAATTCAGACGGCCTTTTTACTTTCCAAATATTCCGACAAACCGCGCTCGCGCAAAATACAGCTTGGGCATTCATGGCAACCACCGACCACGCCGTTATAACAGGTATGCGTCCGCTCGCGAATGTAATCCAACACACCCATTTCATCCGCCAATGCCCATGTTTGCGCTTTGGTTAAATACATCAAGGGCGTATGGATTTGAAAAGCGTAATCCATGGCCAGATTCAGCGTGACATTCATCGACTTGACGAACACATCGCGGCAGTCGGGATAACCGGAAAAGTCGGTTTCGCATACGCCGGCAATGATATGGCGTATTCTCTGCCCTTTGGCGTAAATGGCGGCGTAAAGCAAAAATAAAGCATTGCGTCCATCTACAAATGTATTGGGCAGGCCGTCTGAAGCTGTTTCAATGGATGCCGTATCATCCATCAAGGCATTGTGTGTAATCTGTTGCATCAGGCTCAAATCGAGTACCGTCTGCTTCACGCCTAAATCTTGGGCAATCCAACGCGCGCGCTCCAATTCGATGGCGTGGCGTTGCCCATATTGAAAAGTGATGGCCTGCACATTTTCACGGCCATATGTTTGAATTGCCTGAATCAGGCAGGTTGTTGAATCCTGCCCGCCCGAAAAAATAACGAGGGCCTGCTGTTTTTCCATAGTAAATTCCTAGTTTTGTTAACGCGGGAGGTTTGCGAACCGCGTGATTTGAAGATTGACGGATTATAACGGATTTCATCTATAATCACGGCACTTCATTTTCTTTTATATAGCATAATTATGAGCATCTACGCCCTGAAACCAAAATTTCAAAACCTGTTGCGCCCCATTGTTAAGCGACTGTATCAAAAAAGTATTACTGCCAATCAGGTTACTCTGTTTGCCTGCGCCGTTTCCATTTTGATCGGTTTGCTTTTAGCAGTGTTTGCAGGTGTATCCACATTATTCTGGCTTTTGCCGATCTGGTTGTTCGTCCGTATGGCACTGAATGCGATGGACGGTATGCTGGCACGGGAGTTCGGCCAACAATCGGCATTGGGCGGTTATTTGAATGAAATCACCGATATTGTCGCCGATGCTGCTTTGTATCTGCCTTTTGCCTTCATTGCACCTTTCGGCGGCGTACAAATTGCCCTGTTTATTTGGCTGGCGGCAATGACTGAATTTTGCGGTGTTTTGGGACAAGTCCACGGCAACGGCCGTCGTTATGACGGACCATTCGGCAAAAGCGATCGCGCATTCTTTATCGGCGTATTGGCCGTATGGTATGCAATCGCCGGCAGCTTCCATTCGCTTTTCTATATCCTTATGTGGCTGGCCTGCGCGGCATTGGTTTATACCTGCTACAAACGTGTCATCAATGGCTTGAAGGCCGTCTGAAACTTGTCCACGTTCTTGGGTTAATCATCATTGATTAAAATATTTAAACCCATCACCCCGTTTTACTGAAAACAAAAAAGGCCGTCTGAAACCATAAACTATCGGTTTCAGACGGCCTTTTATTCAGCAGCCAAGATAACTTACTGTTTACCCAGCTGACTGTAATCTACCAACATATACTTGGCAGTAATTTTCTGTGAAGCATTGCCTTCATCGCCCATCAAAATCATCTGCGGCTTGCCGTTAACGGTAATCGAATCGACGGCTTCAACGTTGGTGATGTGTTGCAGATTAGGCAGAGAGATTTTTTGCGGTTCATCGGTCGGATTACCGCTCCAAGTCCACAGTTGTGAGAATTTCTGTCCATTCTCATCCTTCACTTCATTGGCGATAACGTAGGTTTTCAACACAGGATCATAGTTGAGGGAACGGATACCGCCGCCATCAATATCAATCACCGCCACTTCATCAAACTCAGGCTTGGCATTGCGCTCAAATACATCTTTCGGATTGCTGATAAACGCGACCAACGCCATGTTGTTAAACTCAGGATCACGGAAGCCCAAAACAAGACGTTTTTTCACCGGATCAAACGCCATACCCTCAATATTGATTTCTTCAAAAGAAACTTCAGCCTTTGTTCGCTCGCGAATCAAATCATGCAGCTTGTGATCGGTTTCCAAAACCTGCGTCAGATTGTCGTAGCTGGTCAGCCCCAACACATTGCCGTCTTGGATTTTAAAACGCATCAGGTGTTCGCGGTCAGGCGAGCGGTTGCCTTTACGGGTACGCGAATGTGAAGTCAGCGCGTAGATAAAGCCTTCATCGTCGCGTGCCAAAGCCTCCAAGTCGCTGAGACGGCGTTTGAAACCGGTAATCACGCGCGTATCCAATGCCTCGTCTTCCACAAACCTGCCGGTTTTATCAATACTGATGATACTGAACGCATGGTTGGGTTCGTCTTCCGCGATCAGCAACTTACCATCCGGAAGCTGTTGTACAGCAGAAGGCTCAAATACGCCGTTAAACATATTGATACCCAGCGAACGCAGCTCTGCCGCGTTGTTGGTCGGAGGCATCAGCAATGACGGCAATGTTTTCACGCCGATAAATGCTGCCAACGAAGCCAGCAAGCCCCAGCGGAATACTGCGTAAGATAAGTTAATGTATTTGAACTGTTTATCAGCCAACAAACCGAGCCAGTAAAGATGATCGCTCATCTTTTGATAGACTTGTTTACGGTCGCCCATAATTTCCTGCATCATTTCCCAATATTGATCTTTTTGCAGTTTCACACGGTCTTCATAAATCAAAATATTGGGTTGGCTGCCACCAAAAAAGCGCGTTTCGGTACTGCTGAGGCGGGTTTTCAAATCCCTCAGCTTAGAACGGCCGCGGACAAAATCCTTAAACCATGTACGCGCCGCCTGCATTTTGCCGATACGTTCCGGCGAAGCAGAAAGCAATGCAAACACGATAGACGCGGCGGCAGTAATCATAAACGTACTGGCCGGAATCAAAAATTCGGGCGACGATGAAAAAATAAACGCACCCGAGATCATCAGAGCAGAAACAATAAAACCATTCAGCGAAATCATAATATTGGCTTTGGTTGCTGCCAGCGCCAACAATTCCATCTCTGAGCGTACGGCGTTGCGGAACATGGTTTCCACACCCTTATTCGTACCCAACAAATCAGGCGCATTCAAATCCTCGGCTTTATTTTTTTTCTTCTTCGCCTTGTCTTTTTTGCGTTTGGCCTTCTTCTCGTTTTTTTCAGACGGCATTTCAGGATGTTCAACCACTTCCTGACCTTCTACCGTTTCCTGAATTTCTACCGCGTCAGCCACAACCTCAACTTCGTTTTCAGCAACACCGTTTTGATTGTGATCCCAAAAATCAACATCCTGTTGGGATTCGGCAGCTACGCTATCGTTTAAAGGTTTTTCTTGGTCGCCTACCAGCTTCGGCTGACCATCTTCCTTCCAATCATTCAAACTCATATCATGACTCCCGACATCAAACACTTTGAACTACATGGAAAATAAAAAACATATTTAGTTCATTTGTTTTAGGTAATTTACATGCTGTTTACATTCTTTAAATTCCCAAATAACAAACTGTCGCAGAACTAAAAGCCCTGCGACAATCCACTTTATATCGAAATATTAATAATCGATGCGCTCTTTGATAATTTGCAAATCAGGATACGACAAAACAATGTCGTACTCACGGCCATTTTTAAAAGCCTCAACCTCCAACACAGGCTGACCTCGACGGCTATCGGCATCAACATCGTGAACTTGATAGCCGCGTTGTTCCAACATTTTTACGGCTTTAGCACGGTTTTGCTCGAAGTTTTTGTCGCTGTAGATTTTGTGTTCGATGTAATCGCTGGCACCGGCAGTAGCAGCAGACAAAGCAACGATGGCGGTCAATAAGAATTTTTTCATGTTTGATTTCCTTTTAGAATGTGTATTCGGGTTTCGATGGATGTATTAAAACATGACAAAATTAGCAGTTAATTAGTACTTGGTTAAACGCAGTAAAGGCCGTCTGAAAACTATTCAGACGGCCTAAACGATTCCCCTTAAGAAGAAATAAGAGAAAAAATTTGGCAACAATATGATAACGATAAGTCCCATCTGACTGTATTTCGTAAATTAATTGCGAAAAAACGAGTTTATGATGATATGTCGGTAGTAATTTGTAAGGTTATCCAAACACCCTCTACCTAACCTTTTAACAATCACTGTCATCGGTTTTAAGTAAAATTTGGAATCATCTTTTACCATTTCTCTCCATCATTGCATTTGTCCGTCTATCGGATAGTCATTGCTTTTATTTGATATGCCATGATACTGTTTAAAAACATGACTATTAGGAGTTTCTCATGTCCGAACAGCAAAAATACTTTTCTACCCAAGACGGTACTTCGCTTTTCTACCGCTATCGCCCTGCTGCCGATGGTTCTTCCGACAAAGCCATTGTGCTGTTCCATCGCGGGCATGAGCATTCCGGCCGAATGATGTTTGTGGCGGACGAGTTGGGTTTTAACGATTTTGCCTATTTCGCTTGGGACGCACGCGGTCATGGACACAGCCCCGGTGAACGCGGCGATAGTCCGAGTATCGGCACTTCGGTTGCAGATGTAGATGATTTTATCCGACACATTCAAAGCGAATACGGCATCAAACCTGAAAACATCTGCGTGATTGCGCAAAGTGTCGGTGCGGTATTGGTTTCTACTTGGTTGCACGATTACGCGCCGAAAATCCGTTGCGCCGTATTGGCTTCGCCTGCGTTCAAAGTCAAACTCTATGTGCCGTTTGCCCGTACCGGTTTAAAAATCATGCAAAAATGGCGTGGCAATTTCTTTGTCAACAGCTACGTCAAAGCCCACTATCTGACCCACAACGTCGAACGTCAAAAAAGCTACGACAATGATCCGCTTATTGCCCGCGCTATTTCTGTGCGCATCCTGCTGGGTTTATATGAGGCGGCCGAGCGCGTCGTGGCCGATGCACAAGCGATTACTACGCCTGTACAACTGTTGATTTCAGGCAGTGATTGGGTCGTTCATCACAAACCGCAACACGATTTCTACAACCGCTTAGGCAGCCATATTAAAGAGCGCCATATCCTGCCCGGTTTCTACCACGATACTTTAGGTGAGCAAAACCGTGAAATCGCTTTTGTTGAAATGCGCCGTTTTATCCGCGAGCGTTTCAATCAGCCTTTACAACAAGTCGATCTGACTCAAGCGCACTTATTTGGAGACAGCCGTCGCGAAGCTGACGAACTGGCTACGCCTTTGCCTGTTTGTACACCTCGCGGTGCATTTTGGGCAATATATCGTGCCTCGCTCAAACTGGGTTCGCGCTGGAGTGAAGGCTTGAGAATCGGCCAAGAAACAGGTTTTGATTCGGGCAGCACACTGGATTACGTTTACCGCAATCAACCGCAAGGCAGCAATGCTTTCGGTGTATGGGTGGACAAATACTATCTCAACGCCATCGGCTGGCGCGGTATCCGCCAACGCAAAGTCAATATCGGCAAAGCCATTCAGACGGCCTCAGCCAAACTGCGTGAAGCAGGGAAACCTGTACACGTTTTGGATATTGCATCCGGTCATGGCCGCTATGTATTGGATGCCCTGACTGCCGACACATTGCCTGATTCCGTACGCTTGCGCGATTACAGCCCGATTAATGTCGAAGCCGGACGCAAGCTGATTGCCGAGCGCGGCTTGCAAAACACGGTAACCTTCAATGAAGTCAATGCCTACGACCGCGCCAATTATCACGATTTACAGCCGCGCCCTACCCTGGGCATCGTCTCCGGCCTGCATGAATTGTTTGCCGACAACGATTTGATTTTGAACTCGCTCTACGGCTTCGGCGAAGCCATTGAAACCGGCGGCTACCTGATTTACACCGGTCAGCCGTGGCATCCGCAGCTCGAAATGATTGCCCGTGCGCTGACCAGCCACAAAGCAGGCAGCCCAAACTGGGTAATGCGCCGCCGCAGTCAACAGGAAATGGATCAGTTGGTTGAAAAGGCTGGTTTTGAAAAAATCCATCAATGGATAGACGAAGACGGTATTTCCACCGTGAGCTTGGCAGTGAAGAAATAAAAATAAAGGCCGTCTGAACAATTTTTTAACTTTCAGACGGCCTTATTTAAACCATGTACCTATCCATGAAACCCTCCCTCAAAACCTCCCTGCTCAAGCTGATTTTAGTCGGTATTCTGTTCTACACCAGCTACTGCCTCTCCAACCATTACGCGGCATCCCTGGACTATGTACCTGAAATCGCTTTTGCATGGGAGAGCAATATTCCGTTTTGGGCATGGACGATTGTGCCTTATTGGTCGCTGAACCTGATGTATGCCGCGGCATTTTTTCTTTGCCGTGATACACATGAACAAAACCGATATGTAGCGCACCTTGTAGCTGCCCAACTGATTGCGACTGCTTGCTTCGTGCTGTTTCCGCTGCGTTTCGGATGGCCCAAACCGCCCGCTGATGGGCTGTCAGGCTGGCTGTTTGATTCATTGGCTGCATTTGATTTGCCATACAACCAAGCGCCATCTTTGCATATCGCGCTGGCGATTATCGTAGGTGCATTTTATTGGACGCGCTTTCCAAAAATCCGCCTGCCGCTTTTCTTATGGCAAAGCCTGATTGCCTTGTCGGTACTGACGACTTATCAACATCATTTTATTGACGTGCCAACCGGAGCATTGCTCGGCTGGCTGGTGTTGTGGGCTTTCCCGCGTCAGATGACTTCGCCATTTAAACTGGGCTTGAGTAATGTACACTCAAAAAAGATTGCGTTGCTGTATTTGCTTGGTGCGTGTTTGACGGCGTTACCCGCGTTGCTGGGTGGCGCGTGGCTGTGGTTGATATGGATTAGCGTGTCTTTGCTGATGGTGGCCTTTGCCTATTTGACTGGAAATGCAAACGTATTCCAAAAACAGGCTAACGGTAAATTATCGGCAGCAGCGACGGTTTTGCTATTGCCTTATCTGGTGGGTGTACGGCTAAACATGGCGTATTGGTTACGCGGTAAGGCGAAAACGGCACCAGTCCGCAATGATGTATGGATTGGCAGCGTTTGGGGAATTTCAAACCATCTGCCTGCCGTATTGGATGTATGCGCCGAATATCCCTGCCGTAGCTATCAGGGAGCATATCGCGCTCTGCCTTTACTGGATATGGTAACGCCGTCTGAAAACGATTTGGTTCAGACGGCCTTGATATTGGAAACCTTGCGCCAAAAACACGGCAAAGTGCTGGTATGTTGCGCTTTGGGTTATGGAAGAAGTGCCGCAGTGGTACTGACGTGGCTGCTGGTCTATGGTGGCTGCAAAAACTTGGCGCAAGCGAAGGCCGAACGCAAACAGGCTCGGCCGCAAATGGTATTATCACCGACCGCCGCCCAAGCAGTCGAAACTGCAGCAAACCGTTTAAAACAAGGATAATGATGGACAACGCAACCGATAGCCGTATTACTGCCCACCTGCTCTCTACCGCACATTATGTTGCCGCCTGTAACGCCTTGCTGCTCGCCTTGTCGGCAAAATATGGCGGCGCATGGTTTGCGGTGCAACTTGTCTTGGCAGCAGTTTTGCTGTACTGCCATATCCGCATTCACTTCGACCGTCGCGTGTTCCAAGACTTTGCCGACAACCGCTACTCTCCTGAAGACTTCGACCACGCCTTACAGCAAAACGGTTTGCATCAAATTTCAGGCAGCCGTACGTTGACCCAACGGATAAACGGTGCACTTTCCCTATGGCGCAAATGCTTATACCTGACCGCCGCACAATTTTTAATTTTGCTTATCCAAAGCATTTGATTATTTTTGCTGATTTACCCAAACCAGATCTAGAACGGTATCTCACTCCCAAAGGCAGAAACAATGAAAAACTTCCTCAAAAAACAACTTGCCTGGCTGACCGACCAAGCCTTGTGTCTGTCGGTCTCTTTTCTTACGGGCGTACGCCCCAAAAGCCCGCGCGAGCTGACATTCAATCAGCACCAAAAAGTCTATTACGCCAATCACGGCAGCCATGGCGATTTTGTATTGGTGTGGATTTCCCTGCCCCGCCGCTGGCGCTTGTCCACGCGCCCTGTCGCCGGTTCGGATTACTGGCTGACGAGCAAACTCAAACGCTTCATCATTCAAAATGTTTTCAACGCCTTGCTGATTCCGCGCCATAGCGATAATCCGCAAGCGATTACCGAACAGATGAAAGACGCGCTGAACGCAGGCGACTCTTTGATTATTTTCCCTGAAGGCACGCGTAACACTGACGACAACACCATCCTGCTGCCGTTTAAGTCCGGCATTTATCATCTGGCGAAAAGCAAACCTAATACCGAATTTGTGCCGATTTGGATAGATAACATCAGCCGCGTACTGCCCAAAGGCAAAATCCTGCCTATCCCGCTTTTGTGTGAAGTCCATATCGGACAGCCGCTTACTTTGCAGGAAAACGAAGACAAAGACAGTTTTTTGACACGCAGCCGTGAAGCGCTGTTGGCACTCAGGCCGTCTGAAAATGACCGCGGCGAGCTTCGCCAAAATGAACCTGAAGTTCAGCAAAACAAAGGAGGACAAGCATGAGCCTTTCTACGACTTCCCAACAAATCATTGTCGAACAAGCCGCCGCTCATCTGACTCCGCAAGCCAGCTATATTTTTGTCGGCGTATTTGCCGTATTGTGTTTTGCCAGCATCATCGGACAATGGCTCAAGCGTAAAAACGGCGCAGATAATGCCACCATCGCCAACCTCAACGCCCGTATTTACGCATGGTGGCTGATGACGCTGGTGTTACTGGGTGCATTTTGGTTCGGCAAAATCGGGACGGTTGTACTTTTTTTCCTGATTTCATTTGCCGCACTGCGCGAGTTTATGACCCTCGTCTATCGCCGACGCAGCGACTATTACAGCATGGTGGTCTGCTTTTACCTGCTGCTGCCGGTACAATACTATTTTGTCTATGACGGCTGGTACGGCATGTTCAGCATTTTTATTCCGGTTTACGGCTTTTTGATACTGCCGATTATTGCCAGCCTCAGCGGCCAAACCGCGCATTTTTTGGAACGCGCCGCCAAAACACAATGGATGGCGATGATTTGCATCTTCTGTCTGTCCCATGTTCCGGCGCTGATGTTTCTAGACTTGGACGGCTTCGATAATAGCAACAATATCCTGTTGCTGATCTTCCTGATTGGCGTGGTGCAAGTATCGGATGTGTTGCAATACGTTTGGGGCAAACTGATTGGCGGTGCAAAAATCATGCCTTCGCTTTCGCCATCAAAAACCATTTCCGGCACTGTCGGCGGTATTTTATCGGCCACGGCCATTGCCGCGCTGATGGCGCCGATTACGCCATTCTCCCACGGCCAAGCAGCCGTTATCGGCTTTATCGTCTGCCTGATGGGCTTCTTTGGCGGCCTGGTTATGTCTGCCATCAAACGAGATTACGGTGTCAAAGACTGGGGCAATATGATACGCGGCCATGGCGGCATGCTTGACCGTGTGGATTCGATTTGTTTTGCCGCGCCCGTATTCTTTCACATCACCCGTTATTTCTGGAATGGCTAAACTTCAGGCCGTCTGAAAGTTATTTTCAGACGGCCTTGAATGTATGAAACTGCCAGCCCTGCCAATTCGTTATACAATACGCAACCATTGTTATTACATACACACAACATGAATAAACCTTCTCCAATCTTTCCCATTTTTCTTGCTACGATTATCTTTGCCCTTATTGTTTGGTCAGGTATCAATCCCCATGACCGCGCAGTCTGGTACGCCGAAATCATCCCCGTAGCATCCGTATTCTTCCTTCTGGTTGCCACCTACCGCATTTTCCGCTTCAGCAACTTGGCCTACTTATTCATGAGTTTTTGGCTGATCATGCATTCAATCGGTGCATACTATACCTTTGCCGATGTACCGTTTGAATCCATCAACCGCTTTGTCGAACCGATTTTGGGCGAAAACCGCAATCATTACGACCGTATTGCCCACTACATCATCGGCTTTTATGCCTATCCTATGATTGAGTGGCTGCTGCGCCGCAAGCTGTGTAATCTGCCGCTGGCTTTGTTTTTCGGCCTGTTCTTCATTATGAGCGTGGCTGCCGCCTATGAAATCATTGAATGGCAATATGCTGTTATCGACGGCGGAGAGGCCGGACTGGAATTCTTAGGTTCCCAAGGCGATATTTGGGACGCGCAAAAAGACATGCTTGCCGATACTTTGGGCGCATTAACTTCCCTGTTTATTTTTGTGTTTACCCGACCCGATAAACGCTTGGGCTTCTCTTAAATATATCCCTTTAAAGCGAAAGGCCGTCTGAAACCAGATTTTCAGACGGCCTTTTTTCATTTTTCTATCGCAATTATTGTAAAAATTAATAAATACGATAGTTAAAAACATAAGCCGATTTTGAAACAAAATCCGTCATCAAAATTTTTAAGCACATGAAATATATAAAAAACAACGTCTGTTAAGATTTTGTAAATAATATGTCCACGTCAACATGAATTTTTCGATTTGATTTAAGTCAGCATATCTTGTGTCATTAATCCATAAAATATCCGGAATTCTACAAAATATTGATTAACCCGATAGAGGTTATCATCAAGACGAGGAACACAAAATGCAGAAAATTCCAGAATTGGTCTGTCCCACCGGCAACCTGCCTGCACTGAAAACCGCTGTGGACAACGGTGCGGACACGGTTTACATGGGTTTGAAAGATGCGACCAATGCACGAAACTTTCCGGGACTGAATTTCGATATGAAATCTGCGCGGGAAGGCGTAGCTTACGCCCATGCGCGCGGGCGCAATGTACTGATGGCCATCAATACATTCGCACAAGCCGGCCAAGTGGAGCGTTGGCACGCTGCTGTGGATACGGCGGCGGATTTGGGTGCCGATGCGATTATTGTTGCCGACCCCGCCATCATGGCGTATGCGGCAGACAAACATCCGAATTTACGCCTGCATATGTCAGTACAAGGTTCGGCCACCAATTACGAAGCCATCAATATGATGAAAGAGCTGTTCGGCATCCGTCGTGCCGTTTTGCCGCGCGTGCTGACCATCGATCAGGTCAAACATGTAATTGACAATACTGATGTGGAAATTGAAGTCTTTGGTTTCGGCAGTTTGTGTGTGATGGTGGAAGGCCGTTGCATCTTGTCGAGCTATGCAACAGGCGAATCGCCCAATATGCAAGGTGTCTGCTCTCCGGCAAAATCCGTCCGCTGGGAACAACTGCCCGACCGCATGAACGTACGTCTAAACCAGGTATTGATAGACCAATACAAACCCAATGAACCGGCAGGTTATCCAACCTTATGCAAAGGCCGCTTTGAAGTCAATGATGAAACCTACTATGCCTTGGAAGAACCGACCAGCCTGAATGTTTTGGAAATGTTGCCCGAACTCATCAAAATCGGTGTGTCCGCCATCAAAATCGAGGGACGCCAACGCAGCCCGATGTATACGGCGCAAGTAACCAAATCCCTCCGCCAAGCACTGAATGCAGCCGCAGCCGACCCGTCGCATTTCAAAGTCAATCCGTCCTGGAACAATGCCTTGAGCAAAGTTTCGGAAGGTCATCAGACAACTTTGGGCGCATACAACCGCCCATGGAAATAAGGGGAAGAAAATGAATTCATTGAAATTGTCGCTGGGCCCTATTTTATTTTTCTGGCAAAAAGAAGCCCTACTGGAATTTTACGTTTCCATGCTGGATACGCCGTTGGACACTGTTTATTTGGGTGAGGTAGTCTGCTCACGCCGTCAGAAAATGCGCTTTGCCGACTGGTTCGGACTGGCTGAAGACCTGGCAGAAAGCGGTAAGGAGATTATTCTTTCTTCACAAGTCCTGCTCGAAAGCGAATCCGATCTGAAACGCCTGCGCAAAATTACGGAGCAGGGAAAGTTTAAAGTTGAAGCCAACGACATGGGTGCGGTCAAATTGGCACGCAAACACGGCATCCCGTTCGTTGCCGGTGCAAGCCTGAATATCTACAACGAAACCACTTTAGACGTATTCCGAAAATTAGGGGCATTCCGCTGGATTGCACCGTCCGAGCTGAGCCGCGATAAGGTTGTCGAAATCATCAAAGCTTCAGACGGCATTGAAACCGAACTCTTCGCCTGGGGTAAAATGCCGCTCGCCTATTCATCACGTTGCTTTACCGCCCGCCATTACAATCTGAATAAAGACAGTTGCGAGTTCCGCTGCCTCGACCACGATCACGGCATGGCCATGAATACGCGAGAAGGCCAGCCGTTTCTCACCATCAACGGCATCCAAACCATGTCTTACGGCTGCCAAAACCTACTGCCCCACCATGAAGACTTAAATAAAATCGGCGTGAATATGCTCAGACTGTCGCCACAAATGCACGGCATGGCTGAAATTATCCAAATTCACCGCAATGTATTGGACGGAAAATCCATATGGGAAGATGTCCGCCCCGAGTTGGAACGACTGACTACCGGAACACTGGTTGACGGCTATTGGCGCGGTCAGCCCGGTATTGAAACCGTGAAGGAGGCATATTATGGCGCTGCCTGAAATCATATTACCCAAATGGATGACAAAAATCGGTACCAAACTTCCCGGCAAACCTCCACGCTTTGTTTTGGTCTCCGTATTGAATACCATGCTGAAAAAAGGTTTACTGCCTGCCGATATGGAACTTTTTGCCGGAAGAAAATTCGAAATTGAAGTTTTAGATGCCGGTATCAAAGTGCGGTTTAGTGCCGATACGGAAAAATTCCTGGACGACAACTTCAGCGGTGCCCCCGATCTGAGGCTGGCCGCCAACGGCATAGACTTCATGCGCATGATGATGCGCGAGGAAGATCCCGATACCTTATTTTTCAACCGTAAATTGCAAATTGAAGGCGATACGGAACTGGGGTTAATTACCAAAAACTTACTCGACAGCGTCGAGTGGCCTTTCAGCGAATGGTTCCTGAAACGCAGTACGTCCACTTTGGATTGATTAATTTTGGTTGAACCAAGAACAAAGGCCGTCTGAATGTTTCAGACGGCCTTTTGTATGTTTCTTCCATACGGTTTTATCAAACATAAAAAAAGCGTACCTAGAAAGGTACGCTTTTTTTCAATCTAACTCAAAATTAGAATTTTGCGCCAGACTCATTTGCCATAAAGTCAACAGCTGCTTTAACTTCATCATCGCTCAGGCTACCATTGCCACCTTTAGCCGGCATAGAATTAAAGCCTTCGATTGCGTGTTTGTGCAGAGTGTCTTTACCTTGTTTGATACGAGGAGCCCAGTCTTCTTTTTTACCTACGACAGGAGCGCCTGGAATCAAACCGCCATGACATGTTTTACAGTTGGCTTCAAAAACAGCTTTGCCGTCTACCTTAACCGGAGCTGCTTCTGCTTTTTCAGCAGGTTTGGCTTCAGCAGCAGGAGCAGCTTTAGCATCTGAAGCAGCTTTATCGGCAGCAGGAGCTGAAGCAGCCGCTGGAGCAGAAGCATCGGCAGGTTGAGCTGCCGGAGCAGGCTCGGCTTTTTTAGCAGGAGCTTTTTTACCGTCTTTGTTGGACAAACCCCAAACATAAGCGGTCATGATGTGCAGCTTGTCTTTGTCGAGGAAGTGACCCCAAGCAGGCATTTGGCTGCTGCGACCGTTGGTAATGGTTTCGGTAATCGCTTTTTGAGTACCGCCCCACAACCATACATCGTCGGTCAGATTCGGGCCGAGGCCTTGGATACCTTGACCTTTGTCACCGTGACAAGTGAAACAGTTGGCAGGTGGGCCGCTAAACAGGACTTTACCGCGTTCTGCACGTTCTTCGTCATATTGGCCTTTAGGTTTAGAAAGAGACATAACATACTGTGTTACGTTTTTCACGCCTTCTTCACCCAAAGCAGGACCCCATGCAGGCATGGCGGCAGTACGGCCTTTTTCAATGGTTTCCTGAATCTTTTCAGGTTCACCGCCCCACAACCAGTCGTTGTCAGTCAGATTTGGAAAGCCTTTAGAGCCTTTGGCATCTGAGCCGTGACATTGGATACAGTAGGTATTGAAAAGGTTTTGTGCAATAGCACGAGCTTCAGGGTCTTTAGCCACTTTCTCAATCGGCATATTGGAAAATTTAGCATACACTTTACCGTATTGCTGATTGGCTTTGGCAACTTCTTCTTCATATTGACCATGGCTGCTCCAGCCCCACATGCCTTTGTAATCGCCAATACCTGGATACATAATCAGGTAGCCGACGCCAAACAGCCATGTGCAGACATAAAGCCAAAACCACCAACGTGGCAGAGGGTTGTTGTACTCCGAAATGCCGTCCCACTCATGACCTGTGGTTTTTACTTCTTCGCCTTTTTTAGGGCGTTTCACAACGTTTTGCGAAAGCAGAAGCCAAGCCAGGCCGATGAAGCTGAGCACGACGATAACGGCAATATATATACTCCAGAAACTACTGGTAAATTGGGATGTTGTGTTCATTATTTTGCTCCGTGATCACGGACTGACTGAGCTTGATCGTCCTTTTCAGACGGCCTTTGTTCGTCATTATCGAAAATACTGCTGGCTGCATCATCATAGTTTTTCTTATTGCGTCTATTGAACACAATATAGAGGACTAAAATAAAGCTGATGAATACCCAAACAGTAAAGAGCGAGCGAGCCCAGTTAGCGTCCATGATGTTACCTTACGTTTTTCAATGCCAAGCCCAAGCCTTGCAGGTAGGCGATAACAGCGTCCAGCTCTGATTTGTTGGCCAGCATTTCAGGTGCTTTGGCAATTTCTTCATCGCTGTAAGGTGTACCCACTTTACGCAGGGCTTTCATATGCGCCACAGTTGCCTCGGCATCGACTTTATTGCGTGCGAGCCATGGAAATGCAGGCATATTGGACTCCGGCACAACGTCGCGCGGGTTCAGCAGGTGGATGCGGTGCCATTCATCGGAATAACGGCCGCCGACACGAGCCAAATCCGGACCGGTACGTTTAGAACCCCATTGGAACGGATGGTCATAAACAGACTCACCGGCAACGGAGTAGTGGCCGTAACGTTCAGTTTCTGCACGGAATGGACGAATCATTTGAGAGTGGCAGTTGTAGCAGCCTTCGCGCACATAAATATCGCGACCTGCCACTTGCAGGGAGTTATATGGTTTCACGCCGGGTGCAGGTTCAGTAACTGCCTTGGAGAAGAACAGCGGGACAGCCTCGATCAGAAGGCCGACGCTGACTACAAGCAGGGTGAATACAATCAGTACACCGACTTTTTCTTCAGCTAATTGTTGCAATTTCATTTTGGTAGCCTATCTTTCTTATTATTAGTGGTGTTGGGTTTGAGAAACCGCAGGAATCTCAGCATCAACCGCTTTACCACTGATAGCAGTACGGTAAACGTTATATGCCATGATGCACATACCGCTCAGGTACAGAAGACCGCCGGTGAAACGAATCATGTAGTAAGGCATGGTACGTTTTACAGATTCGACAAAGGAATAAGTCAGTGTGCCGTCTTCGTTCAAAGAACCCCACATCAGGCCTTGCATCACACCGGCAATCCACATCGCGGCGATATACAGAACCACACCGATGGTTGCAATCCAGAAATGCGCTTCAACCAATTTGGTGCTGTACATTTCGTTTTTACCGAAGAGGCGTGGGATCATGTAGTAAACGGAACCGATGGTTACGAAGCCTACCCAACCCAATGCACCGGCGTGAACGTGTGCAACAGTCCAGTCAGTATAGTGGCTCAGAGCGTTAACTGTTTTGATAGACATCATCGGGCCTTCGAAGGTAGACATACCGTAGAAGGACAGAGATACGATCAAGAATTTCAAAATCGGGTCGGTACGCAGTTTGTCCCATGCACCAGACAGAGTCATGATACCGTTGATCATACCGCCCCAAGAAGGTGCGAACAGGATCAAAGACAATACCATACCCAAAGATTGAGTCCAGTCAGGCAATGCGGTGTAGTGCAAGTGGTGAGAACCTGCCCACATATAAGTGAAAATCAAAGCCCAGAAGTGAACAACGGACAAGCGGTAAGAGTAAATAGGACGGCCTGCTTGTTTTGGTACAAAGTAGTACATCATACCCAAGAAGCCGGCTGTCAGGAAAAAGCCCACTGCATTGTGGCCGTACCACCATTGAACCATCGCATCAATCGCACCAGAGTAAACTGGGTAAGATTTCATCAAACCGGCAGGGATGCTGATATTATTGACGATGTGCAACAGCGCAACGGCCAAAATAAAGCCGCCGTAGAACCAGTTGGCAACGTAAATATGTTTGATTTTACGTTTGGCAATCGTACCGAAGAATACGATAGCGTAGGCAACCCACACCAGCGTAATCAAAATATCGATAGGCCATTCCAACTCGGCGTATTCTTTACCTTGGGTGTAACCCATAGGCAAGCTGATAGCCGCAGCCACGATGACAGCCTGCCAACCCCAGAAGGTAAATGCAGGCAACCAACCGCCAAACAGACGGGTATTACATGTACGTTGAACAACGTAGTATGATGTACCGATCAGACCGCAACCACCGAATGCAAAAATAACCGCATTGGTATGCAGCGGACGCAGGCGACCAAAGTGGAACCAAGGTCCAATTTCAGATAAATCAAGGGATGGAGCAAATAATTGGGCGGCTACAATTACACCGACCAACATGCCCACAATACCCCAAACTACAGTCATGATGGCAAACTGGCGCACCACTTTGTAGTTATAAGTTTGTGTGTCCATGGAAGTCTCCATAAATTATGGGTATAAAAAATTTTTATCTCACCCCAACCCTTACGTTTATGAAAAGCGCAATACGGCTAAGGCTCAAATTTTTCTAAATTTAACATAGACACCACAACATGCCAAGCAAAATTACATTCCACATTGCATAAAACCTTTAGTGAGAGATAATCTCATTTCTTTTATAATCAATAAATTATTTAAACATATCCAATAAATCGGACACAGCATTTTTTCAAGCCCCCTTTTTCGTACAAATTTATTGATATAGATTAAACCTAACCTTTAAAAACACTTATCCTTAATAAACTTTAGCAAACTATGCAATAGCTATGATTAATTACAAAATTACCCCCAACTTTCTGTCTCATGAATGGCACATCACCTTATCATTCACTCAACCCAATGATTTTGAAACAGAAATCAGCCTGCCAAACTGGGTTCCCGGCAGCTACCTCATCCGTGACTTTGCCCGCCACATCACGCACATCAGCGCGCGTTGCAACGGCAAAGCCCAGCCGCTGACACAAACCAGCAAAAACCATTGGCAAATCCCTGCTCTCAGTGGAGAGTGGGAAATTTACTACACCGTCTACGCATTCGACTTGTCTGTACGCGGCTCATTCCTCAGTACCGAGCGCGGCTTTTTCGACGGCGCATGCCTCTTCTTAAAAGTACATGAACAAGAGGAACAACCGCACCAAGTCGAATTTCCTACCCTGCCACACACATGGCAGATAGCCACAACCCTGCCCAAAATTTCGGCGACCACTTTTCAGACGGCCTCATATGCCGAGCTTATTGATCACCCCATTGAAACAGGCATCATCGAATTCCTCGACTTTAAAGCACAAGGCATTCCCCACCGTATTGCATTAAGCGGTATTTACCCTGATTTCGACCGCACCCGCTTCCTCGCCGATATTCAAAAAATCTGCGAAACCGAGTTGGCGATGCTCCCCTCCCCTGCCCCGTTTACCGAATACCTTTTTCTACTACATCTGGGCGACAACCTCTACGGCGGACTGGAACACATCAGCAGCACCGCCCTACTCGCCGACCGCCACAGTCTGCCATCTTACGATATGGGCGAAGCCGACAAAGCCTATACCGAACTGCTCGGCCTCTTCTCCCATGAATACTTCCACGCATGGAACGTTAAATCCATCAAACCGGCCGTCTTCGCACCTTACAATCTCGACCAAGAGAACTACACCGAACAACTTTGGGCATTTGAAGGCATTACGTCCTACTACGACGACCTCTTTCTAGCCCGAAGCAAAACCATCAGCCCCGAAGCCTACCTTACCCTGCTTGCACAAAGCATCACACGCGTACAGCAAACACAAGGCCGTCTGAAACAAACCCTTGCCCAATCCAGTTTCAGCGCATGGGACAAGTTCTACAAACAAGACGAAAATAGCCCCAACGCCATCGTCAGCTACTATCAAAAAGGTGCACTGGCCGCACTTTGCCTCGACCTCATCATCCGTGAAAAAAGCCAAGGCAAATACACCCTCGACAACGTAATGCAGCAACACTATCGTGACTGGTGCAACACCCATCAAGGCATACCCGAAAAACACTGGCAAACCCGTTGCCAAGAAATGACCGGTTTAGATTTAGAAACCTTCTTTCAGACGGCCTTATACAGCACCGAAGACCTTCCGCTCGCAGAATGCCTACAAAGCGTAGGTGTCAAACTCGACTTTATCCCCCTGCCACGCCAGCACGGCGGAGCATTTGCAAGCGAACCCCAATCGGTTGCCCCCGCCAACGATTTGGGCGCACGTTTCAAACAAAGCAGCGACCATGCCGTCCTGACTCATGTATTTAATGGCGGCAGCGCAGAAAATGCCGGACTCTGCCCGCAAGACAAAATCATCGCCTTAGGCGGCTATGCCTGCAATGACCTTGCAGCGCAGTGGAGCAAACTGCCTATCGGCACGCGCACCACCATCCATTTCTTCCGCCAAGGCCTATTGCGCGAAACCAGCATCACAGTTCAAGCAGCAGAAGCCAATACTGCCCTGCTGCACATTACCGATCGCCAAAAACTCGAAAACTGGTTGTACAATCATTAAATAAAACTTCAAACGGCCTGCCACTTCCTAGGCCGTCTGAAATCAACATATCCGCTCAATATAAAGAAAGGAAAAACTATGCCTATCCATAAACTGACCGACTCCCTCTATATTGCCCCCCAACTAACCGAAGCCGATGTCCAAGAAGCCGTACGTCTCGGCATCCAAACCGTTATCTGCAACCGACCGGACGGCGAAGAAGAAAACCAACCGGCTTTTGCCGAAGTGCAAAACTGGTTTAAAGAGGCCGGCATCAACCAATTCTCACACCAGCCCGTTGTTGCGCCTCAAATCAACGCAGCCGATGTTGCAGCCTTCCAAAATCTGTTGCAACAATCTCCGACTCCCATTCTTGCCTTCTGCCGTACCGGCACTCGCTGCTCCCTGCTTTGGGGTTATCATCAAGTGCAACACGGCTCATCCGTAGCCGAAGTAGTTGCCGCAGCCGAACAGGCTGGCGTCAATCTCAGCAACTTTGAAGCCCGCCTGCAAGAAGCCAAAGATAAAGGTTTGGCTTAATACTTAATTTATGTATAAATAGCAGCCTTTAAACCAATCAGGCCGTCTGAAACCAATTCTTTCAGACGGCCTGATGACTTTTATTCACAATCAAACCTTATTCTTAATTTATTTCCACTATTCTAAAAATATATTTTCTAAATCAAACCCGAATTGACCTGTATCAATACCCTAACCCTATTTTCATTTATAATGCCTTTCAATGCTTCAGGGCCAAGCCCGAATCCTCCAGTTTTCCTCTATAAGAGCCAGCTCTCTTATTAAATGATTTTTCTTTCCTCTTGATGTGTGTGTGTTTGGGTGTGGCCGAAAGCCACCCCCTTTTTTTTATACCTACCCTGAGACCTTTGCAAAATTCCCCAAAATCCCCTAAATTCCCACAAAGACATTTAGGGGATTTTCCATGAGCACCTTCTTCCGGCAAACCGCACAAGCCATGATTGACAAACACATCGACCGTTTCCCACTATTGAAGTTGGATCAGGTAATTGATTGGCAACCGATCGAACAGTACCTGAATCGTCAAAGAACCCGTTACCTTCGAGACCACCGCGGCCGTCCCGCCTATCCCCTGTTGTCCATGTTCAAAGCCATCCTGCTCGGACAATGGCACAGCCTCTCCGATCCCGAACTCGAACACAGCCTCATCACCCGCATCGATTTCAACCTGTTTTGCCGTTTTGACGAACTGAGCATCCCCGATTACAGCACCTTATGCCGCTACCGCAACTGGCTGGCGTAAGACAATACCCTGTCCGAACTGCTGGAACTGATTAACCGTCAACTGACCGAAAAAGGCCTAAAAGTAGAGAAAGCATCCGCCGCCGTCGTTGACGCCACCATTATTCAGACCGCCGGCAGCAAACAGCGTCAGGCCATAGAAGTCGATGAAGAAGGACAAGTCAGCGGCCAAACCACACCGAGTAAAGACAGCGATGCCCGTTGGATAAAGAAAAACGGCCTTTACAAACTCGGTTACAAACAACATACCCGTACCGATGAGGAAGGCTATATCGAGAAACTGTACATCACTCCCGCCAATACCCATGAGTGCAACCATCTGTTGCCTTTGCTGGAAGGTATTGCCGAAGGTACGACCGTCTATGCCGACAAAGGCTATGACAGTAAGGAAAACCGGCAACATCTGGAAGGGCATCAGTTGCTGGACGGCATTATGCGCAAAGCCCACCGCAACCGTCCGCTGACGGAAGCGCAAACCAAACGCAACCGCTATTTGTCGAAGACCCGTTATGTGGTCGAACAGAGCTTCGGTACGCTGCACCGTAAATTCCGCTATGCGCGGGCAGCCTATTTCGGGCTGCTCAAAGTGAGTGCACAAAGCCATCTGAAGGCGATGTGTTTGAACCTATTGAAAGCCGCCAACAGGCTAAGTGTGCCTGTTGCCGCCTAAAAGGTGGCCCGGATGCCTGCTTATCGGGTATTCGGGGAGGATTAAGGGGGTATTTGGGTAAAATTAGGAGGTATTGGGGGAGGGAAATAGCCAAAAACTTGTGTTTGGGTTCCGGCTGTCGGGGGAAGGGCTTTTTTGCAAAGGTCTCAGACGGCATTGGCCAACGCACGCAGTGCCGGGGTGGACGACATCGTTTCCTTCAGCGTTGCCGATGTGCAGTCCGTCCGGCCGAACGGCGTGGGCGGCATTATGTTATCCAATCCGCCCTACGGTGTGCGCCTTGAGGAAGTCCACGCTTTGCAGGCACTTTATCCGCAGTTGGGTACGTGGTTGAAAAAACACTATACCGGCTGGCGAGTCGGCATGTTTACCGGCGACAGGGAAATGCCCAAATTCATGCGCCTGTCGCCAAAACGCAAAATCCCACTTTATAACGGCAACCTCAATTACCGCCTGTTCCTGATTGATATGGTGCAGGGATCGAACCGTTGAGGAAAGTGTACAAAAATGCCGTCTGAAAAATGTTCAGACGGCATTTATTTTTCGGAATCAACCCCGCTTCAATACGGAAGTGTTGATGTAGCGTTGGTTGATTCTGCAATTACGACGACTGAAGAAACAGCACGCGTCCTTGCGCAGGAGGGATTACTCAATACTGACAACAATAATCCCGACTATCGTTTTTATGTCAGCGATATTCCTTTGAAATTCAGAACGATAGGCGAACGTTTTCTGGGTAGGACGATGGATCAGATCGAAATGGTGTCTTTGGGTTAGGCAAGGTTTGCTCAAACACCCGCATATCCGGAGTAAGAATGTGCGGGTGTTTTTTGTGAAGGTTCGTCAGAAAATGTTTGCAAATTACATTTTAAGTTAATAAAATATAAATTATTATCATTTTTAAAAAAGTTGATATGAAAAATTCACTTATTGCCCAAGCAGCCGGTATCCTGCCTGTGCTACTGCTTTCTGCCTGCGCGGGCGGCGGCAGTTTCGATTTGGACAGCGTGGAAACAAAACAGCACAACCCGCAGTCCGAAGCACCGAAATACCAAGACGAACAGACTGAAAAACCGGCAAAATCCGATGAAGCGCAGGCGGCGGAAAACGACCGTCCGGTTTACGGTTTTGCAGCCAAAATACCGCGTCGGAACTGGCACCCGAAAAATAAAGAAGATCATAAGGCATTATCAGAAGCGGATTGGGAGAAATTAGGTGCGGGTGAGCCGGGTGAGTTTCCCCAAAAGAATGAGATTTTTGCGATGGATAAGGGTACGCTGAACGAATCCATCACAACGGGCGACGGCAAAAGCCGTGTGGAAGGATACACGGATTTCCAATATGTCCGCTCGGGCTATATCTACCGCAACGGTGCCAATAAAATCGATTTCAAAAACAATATCGCCCTTTCCGGCGCGGACGGCTACCTTTTCTACAAAGGCAGCAATCCTTCCCAAGCTCTGCCGATGGGCAAGTCGATTTACAAAGGCACTTGGGATTATGTAACCGATGCCAAGGAAAAACAGAAGTTTTCCCAGTTGGGTAATTCGCAAGCGGGCGATAGGTACGGGGCTTTGTCTGCCGAGGAAGCGGATGTGTTGCGCAATAAAAGCGAGGCACCGGAAGGTCAGACCGATTTTGGGCTGACCAGCGAATTTGAGGTGGACTTCGCCGCCAAGACCATGACCGGCGCGCTCTACCGCAATAACCGAATTACCCATAACGAAACCGAAAATAAAGCCAAACAAATTAAACGTTACGACATTCAGGCTAACCTGCACGGTAACCGTTTCAAAGGTAAGGCGTTGGCTGCAGATAAAGATACTGGGAACGGTCATCCCTTCGTTTCTGATTCTGATAGTCTGGAAGGTGGTTTCTACGGGCCTCAGGGCGATGAGTTGGGCGGCAAGTTTTTGGCAAATGATAAGAAAGTGCTTACCGTATTCAGCGCGAAACAGAAAGACGGTGCAGAAAAACCATTGGCTGAAACCTTTATGGACGCTTACCGCATCGGTGCGGATTTTGTGAAAAAACAAATAGACAGCTTCGGCAACGTGGCCAAACTGCTGATTGACGGCGTAGAGCTTACGCTTGTGCCGTCCGAAGGCACTCAGACGGCATTCCAACATGTATTTGAGAAAGACGGTGTGAAGGTGTCGGTATGCTGCTCCAATTTGGATTACCTGCATTTCGGGGTGTTGGAACACGGCGGTTCGCACGATATGTTCCTGCAGGGCAGCCGTACGCCGGTTTCCGATATGCCTGTAACGACGGGAGAGACGGTATATCGCGGTACATGGTTGGGTACTATTGTTAATGGTACGAGCTGGAGTGCCGAACCTTCCAATAAGGAAGGCGGTAACCGGGCGGAGTTTAAAGTTAATTTTGCCGAGAAAACCCTCAACGGTATGCTGACGGCGAAAGACCGCATTGCCCCCGTATTCACCATCACTGCCACGATTCAGGGCAACGGTTTTTCAGGTGTAGCGAAAACCGGTGAAAACGGCTTTGCATTAGATCCGAAAAATACCATCGATCCGAAACGGACGAATATCCGTGCAGATGTGTCCGGCGGCTTCTACGGCAAAACCGCCATTGAGATGGGCGGATCGTTCTCCGGAAATACATTGGAGGGAGAAAGCGGCAAGGCGGCAGTGGTATTCGGTACGAAACGCCAACAGCTTGTCCGGTAAACTGGGCTGCCGGTTGCCAGAGGAAAGTTCTTCAGACGGCATATCGGCTTTAAATGCCGTCTGAAGGCAGTAAGTAGAGAAATGATATGAAACAGCAACATTTGTTCCGATTAAATATTTTATGCCTGTCGCTGATGACTGCGCTGCCTGCTTATGCGGATGTTTTACCGTCTGGACAAGTGTGGGAAAAGCAGCTCGATACCGTGCAGGTCAATGCGAAAAAACAGAAAACCCGCCGTGATAACGAAGTAACCGGGCTGGGCAAGCTGGTCAAATCTTCCGAGACGCTAAGTAAAGAACAGGTTTTGAATATCCGAGACCTGACCCGTTACGATCCGGGTATTGCCGTGGTCGAACAGGGTCGGGGCGCAAGTTCCGGCTATTCAATACGCGGCATGGATAAAAACCGCGTTTCCTTAACGGTAGACGGCGTTTCGCAAATACAGTCCTACACCGCGCAGGCGGCATTGGGTGGGACGAGGACGGCGGGCAGCAGCGGCGCAATCAATGAAATTGAGTATGAAAACGTTAAGGCCGTTGAAATCAGCAAGGGTTCGAATTCATCAGAATACGGAAACGGCGCATTGGCAGGTTCGGTCGCATTTCAAACCAAAACCGCAGCCGACATTATCGGAGAGGGAAAACAGTGGGGCATTCAGAGTAAAACTGCCTATTCTGGAAAAGACCATGCCCTGACACAGTCCCTTGCGCTTGCAGGACGCAGCGGCGGCGCGGAAGCCCTCCTTATTTATACTAAACGGCGGGGGCAGGAAATCCATGCGCATAAAGATGCTGGTAAAGGTGTGCAGAGTTTCAACCGGCTGATGCCGGTCGAGGATACCCATCCGTACGCAAATTTCATTGTCGAGGAGGAATGTTCCAATGGATATGCGGCCTGTAAAGACAATGCGAAAAAAGATGCTTTGGCCAAAGATGAGCGCAAAACCGTCAGCACGCAGGATTATACCGGCCCCAGCCGCTTCCTTGCGGACCCGCTTGAGTATGGCAGCCAATCATGGCTGTTCCGACCGGGTTGGCATTTGGACAACCGCCATTATGTCGGAGCCGTTCTTGAACGTACGCAGCAGACCTTTGATACACGGGATATGACTGTTCCTGCCTATTTTACCGAGGCCGATCTGAATGAAAGTGTCCGGAGAAACGGTACGCCGAGCGGCTTTGGCAAATATTCGGGCAATAATAAGGCCGAAAGGCTGTTTGTTCAGGGAGAGGGCGGTACATTGCAGGGTATCGGTTACGGTACCGGCGTGTTTTATGATGAACGCCATACTAAAAACCGGTACGGGGTCGAATATGTTTACCATAATGCTGACAAGGATACCTGGGCCGATTACGCCCGACTTTCTTATGACCGGCAAGGTATAGATTTGGACAACCGTTTGCAGCAGACGCATTGCTCTCACGACGGTTCGGATAAAAATTGCCGTCCCGACGGCAATAAACCGTATTCCTTCTATAAATCCGACCGGATGATTTATGAAGAAAGCCGAAACCTGTTCCAAGCAGTATTTAAAAAGGCATTTGATACGGCTAAAATCCGTCACAATTTGAGTATCAATCTAGGGTACGACCGCTTTAAGTCGCAATTATCCCACAGCGATTATTATCTTCAAAACGCAGTTCAGGCATATGGATCGAAAATCCCGGAAGGGGCGCAGTCACCCAACGGAAGCCAAGGCAAACCGTATTGGGTGTCTATCGGCAAGACCACGGTCAATACATCGCCGATATGCCGTTTCGGCAATAACACCTATACAGACTGCACACCGAGGAATATCGGCGGCAACGGTTATTATGCAGCCGTTCAAGACAATGTTCGTTTGGGCAGATGGGCGGATGTCGGAGCAGGCATACGTTACGATTATCGCAGTACGCATTCGGAAGATAAGGGTGTCTCTACCGGCACTCACCGCAACCTTTCTTGGAACGCAGGCGTAGTCCTCAAGCCTTTCACCTGGATGGATTTGACTTATCGCGCTTCTACGGGCTTCCGTCTACCGTCGTTTGCCGAAATGTACGGCTGGAGAGCCGGGGAGTCTTTGAAAACGTTGGATCTGAAACCGGAAAAATCCTTTAATAGAGAGACAGGTATTGTATTTAAAGGGGACTTCGGCAATTTGGAAGCCAGCTATTTCAACAATGCTTATCGCGACCTGATTGCATTCGGTTATGAAACCCGAACTCAAAACGGGCAAACTTCGGCTTCTGGCGACCCCGGATATCGAAATGCTCAAAATGCACGGATAGCCGGTATCAATATTTTGGGTAAAATCGATTGGCACGGTGTATGGGACGGGTTGCCGGACGGGTTGTATTCCACGCTTGCCTATAACCGTATCAAGGTCAAAGATGCCGATATACGCGCCGACAGGACGTTTGTAACTTCATATCTCTTTGATGCCGTCCAACCTTCACGATATGTATTGGGTTTGGGTTACGACCATCCTGACGGAATATGGGGCATCAATACGATGTTTACTTATTCTAAGGCAAAATCTGTTGACGAACTGCTAGGCAGCCAGGCGCTGTTGAACGGTAATGCCAATGCTAAAAAAGCAGCATCACGGCGGACGCGGCCTTGGCATGTTACGGATGTTTCCGGATATTACAATATCAAGAAACACCTGACCCTGCGCGCAGGCGTGTATAACCTCTTCAACTACCGGTATACCACTTGGGAGTCTGTAAGGCAGACTGCCGAAGGAGCGGTCAATAGGCACAATAATGTCGGCAGGTATAACCGCTACGCCGCACCGGGACGAAATTACACCCTGACTTTGGAGATGAAGTTTTAACCTAAGCAACCGTGCATCAAGGCAATAGGAGACCTTTGCAAAATTCCCCAAAATCCCCTAAATTCCCACCAAGACATTTAGGGGATTTTCCATGAGCACCTTCTTCCAGCAAACCGCACAAGCCATGATTGCCAAACACATCGACCGTTTCCCACTATTGAAGTTGGATCAAGTGATTGATTGGCAACCGATCGAACAATACCTGAATCGTCAAAGAACCCGTTACCTTAGAGACCACCGAGGGCGTCCCGCCTATCCCCTGTTGTCCATGTTCAAAGCCGTCCTGCTCGGACAATGGCACAGCCTCTCCGATC
>NZ_JBQCWN010000008.1:0-95507 GCF_051957355.1 Neisseria sp. P0018.S001
ATGTGTTTGGCGATCATGGCTTGGGCGGTTTGCTGAAAGAAGGTGCTCATGGAAAATCCCCTAAATGTCTTAGTAGGAATTTAGGGGATTTTAGGGGATTTTGCAAAGGTCTCAGGCCGTCTGAAAACCAACTATCAGACGGCCTAAATAATTAAATGCCCGTTCTACAATCATTTTTAAAAGCTAGAATGGCACTCTTTGTCCTTGTTTATCTTTAAGATGCCATTGACCTGCCGGTGTACAACCGCCGCCACTACCGCCGACAGCATAATGATCACAATTCGGATCAAGACGTTTTCCTTGAGAATATGAGCCATTTGTCAAACCATCTCCATCAAATGAACTGCATGCGCCGGTGAAAGCTACGCAAAACAGGATTAAAAATTTCTTCAACATTCACATCACCTTTTTTATAAAAGTCACACCCAAAAATTGTACCCTGAATAAAGTTTCTACGCTATCGATATGAGCTACACTGTGCAAGCAAAAAGAACTAATCTTACCTTGCTCACTGTTGTATTGCCGCCGATATATGTACCAAAATTTCCGTTGCCATCACTCAAAGAAAAACTACTGCCAGAAATTTGGAATACACATCTAATGCAATTAAAAACATATAAAATAGTTATCAAACTAATTTTATAAACATGTGACAAATTTTTTGCAACTTTGTTTCTTATGGTTTTGCTTCTTTATAAAACTCGTTCTCATAATATGAAAATTACCCAATACCTTTTCTGCGTTTAAAAAAGGCCGTCTGAAAACCAAATTTCAGACGGTCTTTACTTTGCAGCTTTATTCCGCTACATCAATGCACAAATATTTCAATTCCAAATATTCATCCGCACCATATTTGCTGCCTTCACGTCCCAAACCGCTGCGTTTTACGCCGCCAAATGGTGCCACTTCATTACTGATTAAGCCCGTATTGATACCGACCATGCCGTATTCCAAGGCTTCGCCGACGCGCCATTGACGGGCGACGTCGGAGGTGAAAAGGTAAGCTGCCAAACCGTATTCCGTATTGTTCGCAGCCTCGATGACTTCGGCTTCGGTTTCAAAACGGAACACGGGACACAAAGGCCCGAAGGTTTCTTCGCGAGCTACCGCCATTTGCGCCGTAACGCCGCTTAAAACGGTAGGCTCAAAAAACGTTCTGCCCAATGCGCTGCGTTTGCCGCCGGTCAGGCAACTTGCTCCTTTAGCCAATGCGTCGGCGATGTGCTGCTCAACTTTTTCTACCGCTTTTTCCTCAATCAACGGCCCTTGGTTTACGCCATCTTCCAAGCCGTTGCCCAATTTAAGCGCCGCCACTTTTTCACTCAATTTGCGGCAAAATTCGTCGTAAATGCCGGATTGAGCGTAAACGCGGTTGGTGCAGACGCAGGTCTGACCGCTGTTACGGAACTTGCTGGCCAGCGCGCCTTCGACGGCTTTGTCCAAATCGGCATCGTCAAACACGATAAACGGCGCATTACCGCCCAGCTCCAAACTGAGTTTTTTAATGTCTGCCGCGCTGTCGGCAAAAATTTTCGCACCTACTTCGGTTGAGCCGGTAAAGCTGATTTTGCGTACAGTCGGGTTCGTAGCAAATTCATGGCTGATTTCCGAAGCGCTACCACTGACAACAGGCAACAAATCCTGCGGCATACCTGATTCATAAGCCAGCACGGCCAACGCATACGCACTCAAAGGCGTGAGCGATGCAGGTTTGACAATCATCGCACAGCCCACCGCCAAAGCAGGCGCAGCCTTGCGCGCAATCATCGCGGATGGAAAATTCCATGGCGTAATCGCAGCGGTAACGCCGACAGGCTGTTTCAATACAACCAGTTTTTGCGACTCTTTCACACTCGTCAACACATCGCCGTCAATCCGCCTCGCCTCTTCCGCAAACCAGCGCACAAACGAAGCCGCATAATCAATTTCACCACGCGCCTCAGTCAGACTTTTACCTTGCTCCATCGTCATGATACGCGCCAGTTCTTCTTTGTTTTCTTTAATCAAAAAATACCAACGCCACAATACATCGGCGCGTTCCAACGCAGTTTTTGCCGCCCATAATTTTTGTGCCGTCTCTGCTTTTTGAATCAAAAGTTTCAGGCCGTCTGAATCAGTCTTACGGACAAACGCCAAAGCCTCACCTGTTGCAGGGTTATCAACTTTAATGGCATTTGGAATCGGAGAAAAGGAAATATCGGGATGATTGAGCAAACGGGCAAAATCTTTCATGAGAAACGACCTTTCTAAAACCGAGGATATACGTTCATTATCATATTCATACCATCAAAGTGCAACTAAATAGAAAAATAAACCAACATCAAAGGCCGTCTGAATATCTTACAGACGGCCTTTGCTTTAACGACATCATATCTATCTTAAATAACGAATGAAATACGATGATTAATACCCTACCTCAAAAGGATAAGACACATGTATTACAACAATTTGCTATAATATAAAAATCAGTTCAACCCTCATCCAAAATTCCATTTTCAGACGGCCTTTGTCTGTTTATAAGGCCGTCTGAAATGTTTTCCGTCCATCCTCTTCTGCCGAACCATGATTCCATCTGATTTCATTGACGAGCTTTTGTCCAAAGTCGATATTGTCGATATTATCGACGAGCAGGTTCCGCTGAAGAAAGGCGGGGCGAACTATATGGCCTGCTGTCCGTTTCACAAGGAAAAGACGCCGTCGTTTTCGGTCAGCCCGACCAAGCAGTTTTACCATTGCTTCAGTTGCGGGGCTCATGGTTCGGCGATTGGTTTTGTGATGGAACATCAGGGGCTGTCGTTTCCGGAGGCGGTGCAGTTTTTGGCTGATCGCGTCGGCATGACGGTACCTAAAGTTCGTGGGCAGGAAGACAACCCCGAAATCCGTGCCGAACGTAAAAAAAAGCAACAAACTTTGGAAGAAACAACGGCAGCGGCAGCGGATTTTTACGCGCAACAGTTGAAATTGAATCCGGAGGCGAAGGCTTATTTAGACAAACGCGGCTTGAGTGCGGAAGTCATCGCACATTATGGTTTGGGCTATGCGCCTGACGGTTGGCAGCCTTTGGCGCAAGTATTCCAACCCTATCCTAATACTGCGTTGGTGGATACGGGCATGGTCATCGATAACGAAGGCAAACATTACGACCGCTTTCGTCATCGGATTATGTTCCCTATCCGTAATCCGCGCGGACAAGTCATCGGCTTTGGCGGCCGCGTATTGGACGACTCCAAACCCAAATACCTGAACTCGCCCGATACGCCTTTGTTTGACAAAGGGAAAAACCTTTACGGGCTACATGAAGGGCGTGCTGCCGTAAAAGAGGCAGGACGGATTTTGGTGGTCGAAGGCTACATGGACGTGGTCGCATTGGCGCAGTTCGGCATTGGCTACGGCGTAGCGGCTTTAGGTACGGCAACCACTGCAGAACACGTCAAAATCCTGATGCGTCAGGCCGACAGTATTTATTTTTGTTTTGATGGCGACAGTGCAGGACGTAAAGCGGCTTGGCGCGCGCTGGAAAATGCGTTACCGCAATTAAAAGACGATAAATCGCTGCATTTTCTATTCCTACCTGAAGAACACGACCCAGACAGCTACATCCGCGCCTACGGCAAGACTCAATTTGAAGATGCCTTGTTAAACCAAAGCAAGCCCCTATCGGAATACTTTTGGGAACATCTTTCAGACGGCCTCAACCTCAATACGCAAGAAGGTAAAGCAGAATTGGTCAAAACCAGTTCTCCGCTTTTGGCTCAGATTACCGCACCGGCATTGGGCTATCTTCTGAAACAAAAACTCAGCGAGCTAGTGGGCATTGACCCTGACAACCTCGCCCAGTTACTCGGACAAGAAGCGCCAAAACGGCACGTCAAACAAAAAAGTTACAAACTGCCGCCTATTTCTGTCAAACAGCCAACCATGCTGACGCTGGTTCAAAGACAGATACGCAGCCTCTTGATAAATCCGGCTTGGGCTTCATATATAGACCTGCCCGATTATCTGGCTTTAAGCGGCGACTTTGCCTGCCTTGCCAATTTGGCCGAAACCATCAAACATCACGATACGACTCCTGCAACCGCACAAGTGCTTGAATATATGCGCGGTTCGCCCTATGAGGAAACCGTCAATCAAATCTTTTTATCGACCCTTCACTCTGAAGAAATGGAAGGGGATAACGAGGAAGATTGCGAAAGTTTCCAAATCGGCATGAAAAAGTTGTTAAATGAATTAAAATACAGTCAAATCGAAACTTTAAAGCAAAAAAGTATTCAAACTGGTTTGACCGAAAATGAAAAAAGACTTTTGCTGTCGCTTTTGACGGCAAAGCAAAACTAACCCCTCAGGCCGTCTGAACAATCTAAACACACGCTGCGAAACATGACACGCAGAACACTCCATCTGTAATATTTTCAGACGGCCTCAGAGTATTAAAGTGAAATCTGATTTCACAACAAAAAGCTCTGCTCCGCCTTCAGGTACGGCTACATCACCGTAAACCGTCGGCATCCTATCAACCTAGAGAGCAATCCATGTCTAAAAACCAAAACTACGAAGAATACCAAGACCAAGACGACAACCGTCCCTTGAGTATCGAAGAGCAGCGCGCCCGCCTGCGTCAACTCATTATTATGGGTAAAGAACGCGGCTACATCACTTATTCCGAAATTAACGACGCGCTGCCCGACGATATGTCCGACGCCGAGCAAATCGACAACATCGTCAGCATGATTTCCGGCTTGGGTATCCAAGTAACCGAGCAAGCTCCCGATGCTGAAGACATCCTCTTGAGCGACAACGCCGCCGCCATGACCGACGACGATGCCGTTGAAGAAGCCGAAGCAGCACTCTCCAGTGCAGATTCAGAATTCGGCCGCACAACCGACCCTGTGCGTATGTATATGCGTGAAATGGGTCAAGTCGATCTGTTGACGCGTGAAGACGAAATCATTATCGCCAAAAAAATCGAAAATGCACTGAAAAACATGGTGCAGGCAATCTCCGCCTGCCCAGGCTCGATTGCCGAAATTCTGGCTTTGATCGAACAAGTCCGCAACGACGAAATCCGTGTGGATGAAGTCGTTGAAGCCATTATCGACCCTAATGAAGTCTTGTTGAACGAATTGGGCTTAGGTCACTTAGAAAATGCCAAACCAGATGACGAAGAAGGCGAAACCGTTAGCGATGATGAAGATAGCGACGATGAAGATGAAGACGATTCAGGTAGCGACTCTGAAGCCATATCCGCTGCCCATTTGGCCGAACTGAAACAAAAAGTTTTGGAACACTTCGCCTTTATCGAGAGCGAATACGGCAAAATGATCAAGCAGTTGGAAAAATACGGCAGCCTGCACGCCAACTACCTGAAACACCGTGATGCCATTGCCAACAAACTGTTAGAAGTCCGTTTTGCCACACGTCAAATCGAAAATTTGAGCAGCAACCTGCGCAGCCGCGTTGAAAACATCCGTAAACTCGAGCGTGAAATCCGCGACATCTGTATCGACCGCGTCCGTATGGATCGCGACTACTTCATCAAAAACTTCCTGCCAGCTATTACCGATTTGGAATGGGTAGAAGAAGAAGTAGCCAAAGGCCGTGTATGGGCAAACGCGTTAGATCGTTTCCGCCACGCCATCCTCGAAAAACAAACCGAGCTGGCAAATATGGAAGCTGAAACCCGCATTTCCATCGAAGAGTTGAAAGAAATCAACAAAAACATGGTGTTGAGCGAAAAAGAAACCTCAGCCGCCAAACAGGAAATGATTCAGGCCAACTTGCGTTTGGTTATTTCCATTGCTAAAAAATACACCAACCGCGGCTTGCAGTTCCTTGATTTGATTCAAGAAGGCAATATCGGTCTGATGAAAGCGGTAGACAAATTCGAATACCGCCGCGGCTACAAGTTCTCTACTTATGCCACATGGTGGATCCGTCAAGCGATTACCCGTTCCATCGCCGACCAAGCGCGTACCATCCGTATTCCGGTTCACATGATTGAAACCATCAACAAAATGAACCGTATCTCGCGCCAATACCTGCAAGAAACCGGTGAAGAGCCGGATTCTGCCAAACTGGCCGAGCTGATGGAAATGCCGGAAGATAAAATCCGCAAAATCATGAAAATCGCCAAAGAGCCGATTTCCATGGAAACACCGATTGGCGATGACGATGATTCGCACTTGGGCGACTTCATCGAAGATGCCAACAACGTTGCTCCGGCAGAAGCTGCGATGTACACCAGCCTGCACGAAGTAACTAAAGAAATCCTCGAAAGCCTGACGCCGCGTGAAGCCAAAGTTTTGCGTATGCGTTTCGGTATCGATATGAATACCGACCACACTTTGGAAGAAGTCGGCAAACAATTTGACGTAACCCGTGAACGTATCCGTCAAATCGAAGCCAAAGCCCTGCGCAAGCTGCGCCACCCGACCCGCAGCGACCGCCTCCGCAGCTTCCTCGACAGCGAAGAAAACAAATCATAAAAGCAAACCGCAGGTTAAAAGACCTGCGGTTTTTTATTGAAATATAATAAGGCCGTCTGAAAAACAAATCTCAAAAGATTTAATCGTTTCAGACGGCCTTAAACTTATTTTGATAATTTATTCAGTTTCAGTGGTTTTCTTTTTCGGATGGCGGCGGCGACGTTTGGGTTTGCCATCGGTTGATCCACTTTGTTTCTGACGTTTGTGATCATTGGCAACAGTCATTTGCTGGCGTGTTTCCTCATCGGCATGTTGGAAAGTTGTCCACCAAGAAGCCATCTCTTTATCAACCTCGCCAACCTCGCTACGCAAAATCAGGAAATCATAAGCGGCTCGGAAACGTGTTTGCGATAGCAGGCGATATGGGCGTGCGCCGCGCATATTGTCAAATTGCGGCTGAAATTGCCAGACTTCACGCATGGTTGCAGAAAATCGTTGCGGTACACCCCAACCCTTCTCTACTGTGTCACGCATGGTGTTCATCGCATCCATCAATGCAGGGACAGTTTTTTGTCCATGGCTTAGATTGCGTTGCCAAATAGCGTTCAGTGTCGGCCACAATACTGCCGCCAATACGAAACCGACGGAAACGGACTTATCCGCACGGATACGCTCGTCGGTATTTTTCAAGGCCAACATAATCATACGGTTTTCAGCCGCTTCGGCAGTTTTCAAGGCATCTAAAAGCGGATGGATGCCTTCGGGAATACCCAACTCGTTTAGCCTTTTCAAACAGGCACGAGAATAACCGGAAAACAGAATTTTCAGAATTTCGTCAAAAAGACGAGCAACAGGCTCATTTTTCAGACGGCCTGCATATTCTGCAATTGGCAAAGCCGTTTGCTCTTCCACTTCAAAGCCCAACTTGCCCGACAAACGGACGGCACGAAGAATACGGACAGGATCTTCCTGATAGCGTTCGGCAGGATCGCCTATCATCACCAATTTTTTATCGGCAACATCAGCCACACCCTGATGGAAATCCCAAATCTCCTCTTTAATCGGGTCGTAATACAGCGCATTACAAGTAAAGTCGCGACGCATGGCATCTTCTTCAATGCTGCCGTAAGTATTGTCCTTCATAATACGGCCTTGCGCATTTTGCTGAACCTTATCGCCACCGCGGAACGTCGTGACTTCAATGGTTTCAGGTCCGATCATCACATGAACAATTTGGAAACGGCGGCCGATAATGCGGCTGCGGCGGAATACTTTGCGGATTTGCTCCGGCGTGGCATCGGTTGCGATATCAAAGTCTTTGGGCTCGACCCCGAGCAACAAATCTCGAACGGCACCACCCACAACATAAGCCTGAAAACCGGCTTCATGCAGGCGTTTGGCAATTTTCTCTGCAGCAAAGCTCAACATATCCGCGCGGATACCGTGTTGCTCAAGCGGGATAATTTCCTTTTCAGGCAACGATTTGACGTGTTTTTTAGGCAACACTTTATGCAGCCATTTCTTTAACATAAGCAGCTCTTTTCACAATAAAAAAGGCCGTCTGAAACTTGTCTGGCTTAAGCCTTTGCACAATATTCTGCCGTAGAAGGAGCAAAACATTGAGCAAAGGCTTCAGACGGCCTAAAAAAGACGTGCCATTATACCTTATGGAAGTTCGATTAATTAGCGTATTGGCAAAAAATATCGGCTATAATGACGGTCTGACAACGATTCAGGCAGAACATCATGTACTACTACAAATCCGAAGCTACCCAATTCCTCGACAAACTCATGGAAGACAATCCCGAAATGGAAGCGCAACGCCTCGAAAACCGCCATTTACTGTGGGATGTTACCCTCAATCCGACCGAGCAGGCCGAATTTGAAGCAGCCAAAGTCAACAAAAAACCCTATACCTACTATCAAGACTAATCCCGTATCGGCATGACGACCAACACACACAATACCGATCCGGCATTACAACATTACCTCAACAGCATCGGTCAATCCGAACATCCCGTTTTGACCGCATTGCGCGAGCGTACCCAATCACATCGCCTGGGAAAGATGGCCATCGCCCAAGAGCAGGCGGCCATGTTGGTGTGGTTGGCTAAATTATTGAATGCCAAAAAATATTTGGAAGTTGGCGTCTTTACCGGTTACAGCAGCACCGCCATGGCGCTTGCCCTCCCCGAAGACGGCAAAATCACGGCTTGCGACATCAATGTAACCTTTACCGATATTGCCCGCGAAACATGGCAGGCAGCAGGCATAGCGCATAAAATCTCGCTTCATCTGCAACCGGCTTTGCTGACTTTGGACGATTTGATTGTGCAAGGCGAATCGGAAAGCTATGACTTGGCGCTTATCGATGCCGACAAACCGCCTACGCCGAAATATTTTGAACGCTGTTTGCAACTGGTACGGAGTGGCGGCGTGATTGCCATCGACAATATTTTATTGGGAGGACGCGTCATGAATGAAGCTACCGAAAATGATCCGCCCAGCTTGGATATCCTGCGCCATTTCAACCAAAATCTGCCGCACGATACACGCATTACTCCCATTACCCTGCCTGTCGGCGATGGTTTGACATTGCTACTAAAAAAATAAAACGACACAATCCGATGAAAACATTATCACATTCTCTGTTTCTTTTGCCGCTTACTCTATTGGCCGCATCATGCACCGTTTCCCATCCTCCCCAATCTACCGACAATCCCAACTTTGTCCTACCGGATATTCCGCGTGAGCCTTTACATGAAAAAAGTATCCCCTATCCGCGTTTAGACGCACAAACCCAGATTGACCACTTGGGCATACAAATTGCCCGACTGGAACGCACGGTCGAAGAATTAAATCAACGCTTGCAAACACTAGAACAACAACGAAACAGCAAACGTCCGACTACTTCGGCTTCCAAACCCAAAGCCCAGCGATTGGATGACCGCAAGCTGAAAATGAACTATTTGGCCAATGGCGGCGGCGTGCCGTCTGAAACAGATTCAGCCGCACAAAATGAACTGCGCCTTTATAACCAAGCGCAAAAATACTATCAGCGTAACAACTTCTCCGCCGCAGTAGCCATCTTAAAAGAGGCTGACGGCGGAAACGGCAACGAAATTGCCCGCCGCAATATGTACCTGCTCCTGCAAAGCCAACAACGTCTGGGCAACTGCGAATCCGTTATAGAAATCGGCAACCGCTACGCCAACCGATTCCGCAACAGCCCGCAAGCTCCTGATGCCATGTACAGCATCGGCCAGTGCCAATACAAGCTGCAACAAAAAGACATCGCCCGCAGCACATGGCGCAAACTGATACAAAGCTTCCCCAACAGCGAAGCGGCAAAACGCGCTTCCATCAGTCTCAAACAAAGATAAACGTTCAGACGGCCTTGTCATCTCCAAGGCCGTCTGAATATTTTTTTACCCTTAATCCATTCAAGCAAAAGGAACTCCTCATGATCCAAGTCGGCATTATTATGGGCAGCAACAGCGATTGGCCGGTGATGCAGCAGGCAGCACAATTTCTCAAAGAATTCGGCGTTGAATACGAAGCGCGTGTCGTCTCTGCACACCGTACGCCTGATTTGATGTTTGAATACGCCGAAACCGCACGCGAACGCGGCATCAAAGCCATCATTGCCGGCGCGGGCGGCGCAGCGCATTTACCGGGCATGGTCGCTGCCAAAACCACGGTTCCCGTCTTGGGCGTTCCCGTTCCCAGCAAATATCTGCGCGGCGAAGACTCCCTGCTTTCGATTGTACAAATGCCCAAAGGCGTTCCAGTTGCCACATTTGCCATTGGCGAAGCAGGCGCAGCCAATGCAGCGCTGTTTGCCATTTCACTTTTGGCCAATGAAAATCCTGAATTGGCTGAAAAACTGGCGGCTTTCCGTGCCAAACAAGAACAAACCGTTCTAGCCATGGAATTGCCTGAAGCATAACTGACAAAGGCCGTCTGAACGTTGTAAAGGGAAACTTTGATTTCGTTTTACGATTGTTTAGACGGCCTTAGTCTTTTATCAAATTGAACTAATACCATGAAAACCCTAGCATTCGTCCTACTCTCCACCCTGCTTTGCGCCTGCCAAAGCCCAAGTATTCCTACTCAATCAACCGCCATTCCATCTCAACAGCAAGCCCAAGATACAACCGGAAACCTGATTATCTTCTATGATACCCAAACCGGTTCCGCGCCATTGCTAAAAGCAGTGAAAACCTCCGGTGCAAGTTTGATTTACGAATACAAAAACCTGCACGGCATTGCCATTCGTCCATCAGCCAAAACCAATATTCAAGATGCCATTGCCTATTTCAAAAAAATAAATGGCGTATTGTCGGTCGAACAAGACCGACTGCTTAAACTTCAATAAACAGATTCGTTCTTTAACCAAATAAAAAAGCCGTCTGAAACGCATCACTACGATTTCAGACGGCCTTTACTTTTTCAATAAATCAAATCATGCCGCTGCCTTGCGCTTTAGGCTTGGCTTGACCGAATTCCAATTTGCTCAGTGCAGACAGATAAGCCTTAGCAGTCGCCACCAACACGTCGGTATCTGCGCCTTGACCGTTGACCACACGGTCGCCACGTTGCAGGCGGACAGAAGTTTCGCCTTGGCTTTCTGTGCCTTGCGTTACTGCGTTGACAGAGTAAATCTGCAAGGTTGCGCCACTTTGAGCCACGCTTTCAATGGCTTTGAAGATGGCATCAACAGGGCCTGAGCCGCTAGCGGTAGCGTGTTTTTCTTCTCCGCGAATACTGAACACGATATTGGCACGAGGTTCTTCGCCGGTTTCGGTGCTGATTTTTTGGGAAATGAATTTATAGCTTTCGGTATTCATATTGCCCATTTCGTCAGACACCAAAGCGTGCAGGTCTTCATCAAAGATTTCGCGTTTCTTATCCGCCAGCTCTTTGAAGCGTGCAAATGCCGCATTCAACGCCTCTTCGCTTTCCAACTCAATACCCAAATCTGCCAGCTTGCTGCGGAATGCGCTGCGGCCAGAGAGTTTGCCCAAAGTCAAGCGGTTGGTTGACCAGCCGACTGATTCGGCAGTCATGATTTCATAGGTTTCAGGGTGTTTCAACACGCCGTCTTGGTGGATGCCTGATTCGTGCGCAAAGGCGTTTGCGCCGACTACTGCTTTGTTTGGCTGAATCGGATAGCCGGTGATAGTAGATACCAGTTTGGATACCGGCACGATTTGCGTGGTATCGATGCCGGTTTCCAAGCCGAACAAATCATGACGCACTTTCAACGCCATCACGATTTCTTCAAGGCTGGCATTGCCCGCGCGTTCGCCCAAGCCGTTGATGGTACATTCCACCTGACGCACACCTGCCTGAACAGCAGCCAATGAGTTAGCAACCGCCATACCCAAGTCATTATGGCAGTGGGTCGACCAAACTACTTTGTCGCCATTGGGAACGCTTTTGATGATGTTGCTGATACGCTCGTACCATACGGAAGGGATGGAGTAGCCGACAGTATCAGGAATATTGATAGTAGTCGCCCCCGCTTCAATAACCGCCGTAAAGATTTTGGCAAGGAAGTCCAAATCCGAACGTACTGCGTCTTCAGCAGAAAATTCCACATCGTCAGTGTATTCTTTAGCAATTTTTACCGCTTTGACCGCCGCATCGATGACCTGCTGCGGCTTCATTTTCAGTTTGTGCTCCATGTGGATCGGGCTGGTGGCGATAAAAGTGTGAATACGTTTATTCGGAGCAGGGGAAACAGCTTCGCCTGCTTTGCGCACATCGTTTTCAACGGCACGCGCCAATGAGCAAACTGTAGATTTAGTAATGATTTTGGCAATCGCATTAACCGATTCAAAATCGCCCGGACTGGCTGCTGCAAAACCTGCCTCAATCACATCAACACCCATCTTTTCCAACTGGCGGGCAATACGGATTTTCTCCTCTTTGGTCATGGATGCACCGGGCGACTGCTCGCCGTCGCGCATGGTGGTATCGAAAATGATAACGCGGTTGGTTTGTGTCATTTCTGTTCTCTCCAGAGATTCGTTTTTTTGTAAAAAAGCATTCAAATCAAGCGGTCTGCCTTGCACTTCCGCCAAAGCGGTCAGTTTTTGCAACTGAGCCAAAGGCAGGGAACCGCGTGTACGCCATTTATAGATAGCCGCCGTCGTTGCAGCATTTTCCGGGTCGTGCTGTTTCAGGGCTTCGGCCAGCGCGTTTACGCCACCAAAATAGGCAACCAAACGGTCAATGTCTAATTGCATGATGTTCCTTGTCCAAATCTGATTAAGATTATTGTGTTCTAGTTTTGCATTATACTCATTTTAGACAAAACGACAATCTATTTTTATCAAAATATTAGTATAAATTTTAAAATCTGAGAAAATTTTATACATTTTGTCTAATTCAGACTATTAAAAGCTCCTCTCAAACCGAACACATCCTAAATATAGTAAACTAATCCCCTATTTCTCCGATTTGAAACACATTATGCCCCACACCATCCCTACCGACCGTTCCGACATCGAATGGCGCAACGAAAGCACACAAAAGCCGCCTAAGCAGGCGGTTTACATCCAAGAAGCAGCCACAGCAGAAATTTTAAAAAATGCCCACGCGCAAACTGCAACTGTTTGGACTGGCGATTTTCATAATGCCAAGCAAGTCTTAGCCGCAATGAAAAAGCGTATCCGCAGGCCGTCTGAAAAAAAGAAAGGCGCACCTGCCGATATTCAGACGGCCTTCCACGCCCACCGTATGAAACAAGCTCAGCAAAGTCGTTTGCTCAATATGCTTGCCGTTGAAATTCAACCGAATTTTCAACTGGGCAATGCACGCGCACCCAACATCTACTCTGCCCTGTGCGATGTTTACGACACACCAAACGACAAGCCGTTTCTTTTGCCGCTGAATCAATTACTGGGCTTTATCGGTGCACACGAATGGCACAAAAAAGGCATAGATATCCCTCAACTAGACGGAAAAATCCATGTTCCTTTCGGCGTATTCTCTCCACTGCGCGGCGAGTATTTGGATTTAATCACACAAGCCCCACTCGCTCCCAATATTCAGACGGCCTTTGACATCGGCACCGGTTCAGGCGTTATTGCCGCAATTTTGGCCAAACGAGGCATACCCGACATCATTGCCACAGACACCAACCCCAAAGCAATTGCCTGCGCCATAGCAAACCTCGAACGCCTAGGCTTGGATAAAGCCGTCAATATCCAATTGATTGATTTATTTCCCAAAAGTTGCGCCGACCTTATCGTCTGCAATCCGCCTTGGCTGCCGGCAAAACCGACCTCCGCTATTGAGACTGCACTTTACGACCCAAACAATGCCATGTTGACAGCCTTCATTAACGGCGTACGTCATCACTTAAATCCAAACGGCGAAGCTTGGCTGATTATTTCAGATTTGGCAGAACACTTGCATTTGCGTGATAAAGACTTTCTAAACCAATGCTTTCAGACGGCCTCACTCAATGTAGTCGATATTTTGAAAACCAAACCGCAACACAAAAAAGCAATAGATGAATCCGATCCTTTGGCGTTTGCCAGAAACAAGGAAACTACTTATCTATACTGTCTGAAAGCGATATAAAATCAAGGCCGTCTGAACATTCAGACGGCCTTTAAGCATTTCCACAAAAGAAAACGGCATATCGTAAAGATATGCCGTTGATGGGAGCAGGGACTGCTATATTTGGCAGTGGTTTGTGTTTTAGTCCTCTTGCGCCGCTGTTTGCAGGTAGTTTGGCAAACCAACTTTACCAATTAATTCCTGCTGAGTTTCAAGCCAGTCGATGTGTTCTTCGTTGATGTCTTTTTGTTTTTCCAACAAATCACGGCTGACGTAGTCTTGTTGCTCTTCTGCAAGAGCGATGGCTGCAACCAGAGCATCATGTTTTTCATACTCTTTTTTCAGATCGCAGGCAATGATTTCTTCGGTAGATTCACCGATCAACAGTTTACCCAATTCTTGCAGATTAGGCAGGCCTTCCAAGAACAAAATACGCTCGATCAAATCGTCTGCGGATTTCATTTCGCGGATGGATTGTTTGAAGAAGTGTTCGCCCAATTCTTCAAAACCCCAGTTTTTCAAAATGCGGGCATGCAGGAAGTATTGGTTAATGGTAATCAGCAACAAACCTAAGTTTTTGTTCAGCTCGCGAATAACTAAGCGATCGCCTTTCATATTCAGCTCCTTATATGTTATAGGCTAGATTACAGTTGGCTTTGGTAGTAGTTGCCTTCGCCGACCAATTCGATCAGACGCAGTTGTTGTTCCAACCAGTGAGCGTGATCTTCTTCAGTGTCTTTCAGTTGGGCAACCATCAAATCGCGGGTAACGTAGTCTTGAGCTTCTTCGCACAATTTGATGCCTTTTTTCAACGCATCGCGTACTTCGTATTCAGTATTCAAGTCTGCTTTCAGACAAGAGACTACGTCAGTACCGATGTTCAGTTCGGCACGGGTCATTTTAGGCGTACCGCCCAACATCAGGATACGACGGATGAAGTCTTCGGCGTGAGTGGTTTCTTCTTCCATCTCGTGGTTCAAACGTTCGAACAGTTTGGTGTAACCCCATTCAGAGTACAGGCGAGAGTGGATAAAATATTGGTCGCGAGCAGCCAACTCACCAGACAATAATTCGTTCATGTAATCAATAACTGCTTGGTTGCCTTGCATAATTCTTTCTCTTTCTTTTAAAAGTTGATAATCACGAAATGAAGATTCGTGTGTTGTTATGGAATGAGGTAATTGTATGCATAAGTAGCACTTTTGACAAATTTTCTATTTAAAATACAAACAATTATCAAAAAATTTAACCCGCTTAAAAGGCCGTCTGAAAAATTAATCCCCTGTTTTTAATAATAATTTTTTGACATTAGTATTAAGAATCCATTGCATTATTCAAAAACATTTACATTTATTAACCATAAATAAAAGCAAATAATCCAACAAAATCAATCAAATTTAATTATGGATTATTCTCAACTACTGTTGCCTCATTTTTTTGACTCTTCTATTCGGCCAACACTTAGGAATCATGCTATAATTACCAGTTATCTTTTTTTTAAGCACCTAGTTGAAACACATAAATTATCATGAAACAAATCCGCAATATTGCCATCATCGCCCACGTCGACCATGGCAAAACCACATTAGTTGACCAATTGCTGCGCCAGTCCGGTACATTCCGTTCCAACCAACAAGTCGAAGAACGCGTCATGGACAGCAACGATCTTGAAAAAGAGCGCGGCATTACCATTCTCGCTAAAAATACCGCCATCGAATACGAAGGCTACCATATCAACATCGTAGATACCCCGGGACACGCCGATTTTGGTGGCGAAGTGGAACGTGTATTGGGCATGGTTGACTGCGTCGTACTGTTGGTTGACGCACAAGAAGGCCCTATGCCGCAAACCCGTTTCGTGACCAAAAAAGCCTTGGCTTTGGGTCTGAAACCTATCGTTGTTATCAACAAAATCGACAAACCGTCTGCCCGTCCAAGCTGGGTTATCGACCAAACTTTCGAACTCTTCGACAACTTGGGCGCAACCGACGAACAATTGGACTTCCCTATCGTCTATGCTTCCGGCCTGTCCGGCTTTGCCAAACTGGATGAAAACGACGAGAGCAGCGATATGCGTCCTCTGTTCGAGACCATTTTGAAACACACGCCTGCACCAAGCGGCAGCGCGGACGAAACGCTGCAACTGCAAATTTCCCAACTGGACTACGACAACTATACCGGCCGCCTCGGTATCGGCCGCATCCTGAACGGCCGCATCAAACCCGGCCAAGTCGTTGCCGTTATGAATCATGAAGAACAAGTCGCCCAAGGCCGCATCAACCAGCTGTTGGGCTTCCAAGGCTTGGAACGCGTACCTTTGGAAGAAGCTGAAGCCGGCGATATCGTGATTATTTCCGGTATCGAAGACATCGGTATCGGCGTAACCATTACCGACAAAGACAATCCTAAAGGCTTGCCTATGTTGAGCGTGGACGAGCCTACCCTGACCATGGACTTTATGGTCAATACTTCTCCTTTGGCCGGTACTGAAGGCAAATTCGTGACTTCCCGCCAAATCCGCGACCGCCTGCAAAAAGAATTGCTGACCAACGTTGCCCTGCGTGTTGAAGATACTGCCGACGCTGATGTATTCCGCGTTTCCGGCCGTGGCGAATTGCACCTGACCATTTTGTTGGAAAACATGCGCCGTGAAGGCTTTGAATTGGCAGTCGGTAAACCGCGCGTGGTATTCCGTGAAATCAACGGTCAAAAATGCGAGCCTTACGAAAACCTGACCGTGGACGTACCGGATGACAACCAAGGTGCCGTTATGGAAGAGCTTGGCCGTCGCCGTGGCGAATTGACCAATATGGAAAGCGACGGCAATGGCCGTACCCGTCTGGAGTACCACATTCCTGCCCGCGGCCTGATCGGTTTCCAAGGCGAGTTCCTGACTTTGACCCGCGGTACCGGCTTGATGAGCCACGTTTTTGACGACTACGCACCGGTTAAACCCGATATGCCCGGCCGTCACAACGGCGTACTGGTTTCTCAAGAGCAAGGTGAAGCTGTTGCTTACGCCCTGTGGAACTTGGAAGACCGCGGCCGTATGTTCATTTCTCCAAACGACAAAGTCTACGAAGGCATGATTATCGGTATTCACAGTCGCGACAACGACTTGGTGGTAAACCCTCTGAAAGGTAAAAAACTGACCAATGTTCGTGCCAGTGGTACAGATGAAGCCGTGCGCCTGACTACGCCTATCAAATTAACTTTAGAAGGCGCGGTTGAGTTCATCGACGATGACGAACTGGTTGAAATTACGCCACAATCTATCCGCTTGCGTAAACGCTATCTGAGCGAATTGGAACGTCGCCGTCATTTCAAAAAACTGGACTAATTCTGTTTGATTGATAAGTTTTAAAACTAAGGCCGTCTGAAAAGTGTTTTGGAAATCTTAGATTTCATTTTTACACTTTCAGACGGCCTTTTATCATCTGTTTAAATAAAGTAAATCGGCATTTCTTCCGCTTGTACTGCCGCTTCATCAGCGCGATCATTCTTACGATATTGCCCCGGCGATATCCCATATTGCTTTTTAAATGCCTTGCCAAAATGCGTTTCCGATTGAAAACCCACCGAGAGCGCAACCGATAAAACCGAATCCGCCGTCTGTTTCAACAATAATGCCCCCTGCTGCAAGCGGATACTGTTTACAAAGGCGTGCGGGCTTGTTCCCGTCTGCTGCTTAAATACCCGCATCAACTGGGCGCGAGATAAGTTGGCCATCTCGGTCATTTTCTCGATATTCCACTCTTCTTCCGGCTTATCCACTACTGCCTGAAGCAGATTCCGCAGGCGTTTGTCCTGCCAACCATTCAGCAAACCGCTTAATTGCGCTTCCCCATTTTTTTCCAAGCTGGCTCGAAGTAGAAATACCAGCAACACCGAAGCCAATGCGTTCACAACCGCTACCGAGCCGGACAAAGCCTGGCCGCTCTCATATTGCAATAACGCCACCAAATATTGCAAAGAAGGATGGTTGATATTCAGCAAAACCGTGTCAGGCAGCCCCGCCATAATATCTGCCTGCGCTTCATATTCAAACCGCGCGCAGAAAAGATGCAAAGCCGCATCGCCTCCTGCATGACTTTGCTTGACTTTAAATGCGCCTTTTTCACTCGTCAGCACGTTGACGCCAAGATTTTCACAACTGCTGTCGCTGCTCAAAGTATGCCCTACGCTGCGCGGAAAAAAAATGATATCCCCCGCACTCAGCAGCCTTGTCTCTTGCTCCCCATCAATTCGGATATAACCCGAACCGGCAGTGACGATATGCACCAAACCATGCGCACGCTTTGGTTCATGCCGCACATACCACTCCCCCCGAAACAGACATTGAACATCCACGCTGCCTTTTACCTGCGCCAATTCGACCAGCCTATCCAAAATATCCATAGTGTTTTTTTACCAATAAATGAGATGTTTTGACGATTTAAATCTTCCAGTTATTGCAATAATACACACACCAAACACAAACGGATAGGATTTTTTATCTTATCCACTCACATTAAGAAAGGACATATCATGTTTAAAGACTGGCCTGAACATACCGCCTTGGTAAAAAAAGCATTCGGCGAACTGGGTAAAAACCATCCTAAAATGCTGCAAGCCTACGGCGCACTGGATCAAGCAGCCGCTGCCGAAGCACTGGATGCCAAAACACGCGAACTGATTGCCATTGCCGTTGCCATTACCACACGTTGCGAAAGCTGCATCAGCGTGCATGCAGCCGCCGCAGCCAAAGCAGGTGCAACCGAAAGCGAAATCGCCGGCGCATTGGCCACCGCTATCGCACTGAATGCAGGTGCCGCTTATACATACGCTTTGCGCGCTTTGGAAGCAGTAGAAACCCAACGCTAATCGGTTTGTAAAATCAGGCCGTCTGAAAGCCGACTCCCCTTTCAGACGGCCTTATGAAATGCTAAACTGATAAAGTTATCATATTGTTTTCTGTCTAATAGGAGATTGAACCATGAAGAAACTGCTGACCGCCGTACTTTTTGCCGCCGCTATTGCCACTCCTTTGGCCGCTTCCGCAGCCTCTATGCCTAAGGTTGAAAAAAGCGCGGCACAGCCTGCAAAAGCAAAAGGCGTTTGGATTGATGTCCGCTCTGCCGAAGAATTTAAAGAAGGCCACTTGCAAGGTGCGCTCAATATCCCTCATGACCAAATCGTTGACCGCATCAAATCCGTCAGCCTGGATAAAAACGCACCGGTAAACCTCTACTGCCGCAGCGGCCGCCGTGCAGAAGCCGCGCTGACTGAGCTGAAAAAAGCCGGCTACACCAACGTAACCAACCATGGCGGTTATGAAGACTTGGTGAAAAAAGGTTTGAAATAAATCTGGTTGATTTTAAAAAGGCCGTCTGAAACTTTTCAGACGGCCTTTATTGCATTACAGGCAGCAACTTCCAAATCTCAAACGTTTGCTGAGACCGGTTTCATGAATCAATTGTTTGATAACCAAAATATTGGTGTTATCGGCCAACGCACGAATGCTGTGTGCTTCTATCGGTTCAAGACGGATAACTTGCAAGCCTTCGGTTTGCAAAATTTCGTCTACCGTTTTGATTTCGGCTTTGCCGTTTAAAACCAAAAGCAAAATAATCGCATCCGCCTCATATGCCGGAATTTCATTATCCTTTTGCAGTGAAAGCTGAACAATCTCCTGATTGCCGTCTGAAGCAATCACGCCGCCCAATAAAGCTTTGGGATCTAACTCATAATGTTTCATTATTATCCTTTCCGCCCAAACGTTGCCGATTCGTGGACAATCGCTCAAGCAAACCAGTACAATACCGCCCATCTTACCGATAGACACAGTATTGTCACATGAACATATTAATCTCAAACGACGATGGTTATCTTGCGCCCGGTTTGGCAGTTTTGGCAAGAGTATGTGCAGAATTTGCCAATGTCAGGGTGGTTGCGCCCGAACGCGATCGCAGCGGCGTCAGCAATTCCCTGACTTTAGACCGTCCTTTACAACTGAAACAGGCGGAAAACGGGTTTTACTATGTGAATGGCACCCCTACCGACTGCATTCATGTCGGCCAACACGCCCTCGCCGATTTCAAACCCGACTTAGTCTTGTCCGGCATTAACAACGGCGCGAACATGGGCGACGATACGCTTTATTCCGGTACAGTTGCCGCCGCGACGGAAGCCTACCTGATGGGCATACCCGCCATTGCTTTCTCGCTTGCCGATTCCAGCGGCCGTTATTGGGAAACTGCGGAAAAAGCCGCTTGGATACTGCTTTCCTACTTTCTCAAACGCCCTATTTCCGAACCCATTTTATGGAACATCAATATCCCTGCCGTCGCACCTGAGGATATCCAAGGCATCAAAATTACACGGCTCGGCCGCCGTCATCATGAGCAAAGCATTGTTCCCATGTATAATCCACGTGGCGAACAAATTTATTGGATTGGGCCGGTCGGCGATGTTTCCGACAGCGAAGAAGGTACCGACTTTGGCGAATGCGCGTCCGGCTTCATCACAATTACCCCCCTGCAAGTCGATTTGACTGCCTACGGACAAATGGAGCAAACCGCTTCCTTTTGGTCAGAAATCCCTGCGCCTTAACAGTCCCTAACAGCCGAACACTTGAGAAACAAGCATATTTTTATTATGATATGCCCCGACGAGAACAATTACCCGAATACGAAAGTCATTAACATGTTGAAAAAAAGTGTATCTTATGCCGGATCGGCAGCTTTGGTTTTATTACTTGCAGCCTGTGCCAGCCAACAACCGGCTCCTGTAGTCGTCGGCACACAAAGCGGTGGTTCAACAACAAACTCTACCGCTGACAATCCTTACGGTGCAGCGCCTTACAATACCAACACCAGCCTAGCGGCAGATGCTCCATACACTCCGCCGGCAAGTACACCTGCTCCAACGTACAACAGCGGCAGCACCGGCACTTACACGCCTTCTTATGCGCCTGTTGATATTAATGCAGCGACACATACTGTTGTTCGTGGTGATACCGTTTACAACATCTCCAAACGCTACAACATTACCCAAGACAATCTGCGCGCATGGAATAACTTGGCCGACAACACCATCAGCATTGGTCAAACCCTCCGTGTGAAACCTGAAGGCTACGTTGCACCTGCAGCTTCTGCAAGCAAACCTTCTACGCCAACAACTACAACCACTGCTCCGGCTCCAAGTATTCCTGCCAATACACCAACCGTGTCTACCGGCAGCAGCCGCAACGTCAGCGGCATCACATGGCAACGTCCGACTACCGGTAACGTTATCGCCAACTTCGGCGGCAGCAACAAAGGTGTAGATATCGCCGGTACGCAAGGCCAGCCTGTTGTTGCAGCGGCAGACGGTAAAGTCGTTTACGCAGGCTCAGGCTTGCGCGGTTACGGCAACTTGGTCATCATCCAACACAACTCCTCATTCTTGAGCGCATACGGCCACAACCAACGCCTGCTGGTTAATGAAAACCAAACCGTTAAACGCGGTCAAACTATTGCGCACATGGGTAATACCGATGCATCTCGTACCCAATTGCACTTTGAAATCCGTCAAAACGGCAAACCGGTCAATCCGGCAAGTTATGTTGCCTTCTAAGCTGATTCAAGCAACCTAATTTCACTTCAATCCCTGCCTAAATGTCATTTAGGTAGGGATTGTTTGTACCGGTTCCCCATGAAATTTCATCTTCCCTTTCTTTATATCCTGCTATTGGGTGGGTGCGCCGCGTTTTTGCCTTCATTGGATGAACGCACCCAAAGCAGTTATCTTGACATACCTGCAACGCCGCGGCTGGACAGCGCATTAGGCATTCCTTCTACATCCTCCAAGACCGATGTTTCCCATATCTATCTGCTGAACGATGCCCATGAAGCCTTTGTTGCCCGTGCCACCCTGATTGAATCTGCCGACCATACCCTCGATTTGCAGTACTATATCTGGCACAACGACATCTCCGGCAAGCTTCTCTTCAACCTGATTCATCGCGCGGCCGAACGCGGCGTCCGTGTGCGTTTGCTTCTGGACGACAACAACACCAACGGCATGGATGATCTCCTGCTGGCACTCGACAATCATCCCAATATTGAAGTCCGTCTGTTTAATCCCTTTATTTTCAGAAAATGGCGTGCACTCGGCTACGTTGCCGACTTTCCGCGACTTAATCGCCGGATGCACAACAAATCGTTTACCGCCGACAACCGTGCCACCATTTTGGGCGGACGCAATATCGGCGACGAATATTTTAAGGTTAACGACGATACCATCTTTGCCGACCTCGATATCCTCGCCACAGGCCGCGTCGTAACCGAAGTATCCCAAGACTTCGACCGCTATTGGGCAAGCCACTCCGCCTATAACGCGACCAGCATCATCAAACGGGGAAACCTGCAAAAAGGATTGGCAGAGCTTGATTACACCGACCAAGATAAAAATCAAACGCTCATCCGCTACCGTCAAAGTATCGAACACTCCAACCTCTATCAAAAAATGCAGAGCAACCTTATGGAGTGGCAAAGCGTCAGCACACGTTTAATCAGCGACGATCCGGCCAAAGGCTTAGACCGCGACCGGCACAAACCGCCTATTTCCGAACGCCTGCAAGACGCCCTCAAGCAACCCGAAAAAAGCGTTTACCTTGTCTCCCCCTATTTTGTGCCCACAAAATCGGGCGTTAAGGCCATAGAAAAGCTGATTCACAACGGCGTGGACGTTACCGTTTTGACCAATTCGCTCCAAGCAACCGACGTTGCCGCCGTCCATTCCGGCTACGTCAAATACCGCAAGCCCTTGCTTAAAGCTGGGGTCAAACTCTATGAGCTCCAGCCCAACCACGCCGTTCCGACCTCCAAAGACCGCGGCTTAACCGGTAGCTCAGCTACCAGCTTGCACGCCAAAACATTCATCGTGGACGAGAAACGCATTTTCATCGGCTCATTCAACCTCGACCCACGCTCCGCACGCCTCAATACCGAAATGGGTGTCGTCATCGAAAGTCCCGAAATCGCAGGCCAAATGCAGCGCACCCTCGTAACGACCACCCCAAGCTACGCCTATCAGGTAACGCTTGGCAATTACAACAAACTATACTGGTATGACCCAAGCGAAAAACGAACTTACGCACACGAGCCCGAAGCCAAGTTCTGGAAACGAGTTACTTCAAAAATCCTGTCCATCCTACCCATAGAAGGATTATTATAGAGGTCGTCTGAAAACAGAAATCATGCAGCCGGAGGAATTCACCATGTCTCGACTCATCTGCAAAACCCTATTTGTTTGTACCACCAGCCTATTGTTGGCCTCCTGCGGCACTACCGGTAAACACAAATCCCACAAGCCGCAAACAACCGTCAGAAAAGTCCAACCTGTCCGCATTTCCCATATCGACCACACCCAAGGTTCGCAGGAATTGATGCTTCACAGCCTAGGCCTGATCGGTACGCCCTACAAATGGGGAGGCAGCACCACAGCCACAGGCTTTGACTGTAGCGGCATGATCCAATTCGTCTATAAAAACGCCCTCAACGTCAATCTGCCACGCACCGCACGCGATATGGCCGCAGCCAGCCGAAAAATTCCCGACAGCAAATTGAAAGCCGGCGATCTTGTCTTCTTCAATACCGGCGGCGCACACAAATATTCCCATGTCGGCCTCTACATCGGCAACGGCGAATTTATTCACGCCCCCAGCAGCGGTAAAACCATCAAAACCGAAAAACTTTCCACTCCGTTCTACGCAAAAAACTATTTGGGCGCACATACTTTTTTTACTGAATAAATCAAGGCCGTCTGAAAGGTATCGCAATATCATCATTAAAGGCCTGTCAATCTTGCAGCAATGTTATTTTAGAGTTTAGAAATCGCTATCCAAATATTCAATTAAATATTTTTACAGGAAAATAGAATCATGGAAAAAATAAAAAATTATATAGAATTCAAGAAATTATTTAAAAATATAACGGAAAAATTTGTCAGAGATTTAGATATAACATTAATTGAAGCAGCTGAATATTCTATAATTGAATTCGAAATTTATTTATCTGAATATCCGGAAGATAGTACATTTATTTTTACAGCATGGGCAATCTATCTGTTAGAAAATAACTGTCTCAATGAAAGAGGAAAAGATAATTTTTTCATCGCGGAAATGAAAAAATGTTATCAACAAACTAATTTGGATAGAATAAAATCTATCTATTCTTCGAGTGACTATCATATTTTTGCTAAGGATGTAAACAAGATTCAACAAACATTTAAATTAAATCTTGCCAATATCATGCAGCAAGAGTAGCAACTGTATTTTTAACCCCGTAATACCTTTCAATCTATTGCCGATGAGTAACGCTTGATTGCAAGATACGCCCATGCAAAAATTTACCCATAATAAAGAAACAGAAAAATAACAATTAGTTTCAACAACTTAAATCATCTTCCGCCCTGTCATTTTACAAATACGAAACCATCAAGGATATATCATGCACACAGAATCCGTTCTAACCCTCCTCAAAACACTGCAAAACCAAATCTGCGCCGCGCTGGAGCAAGAAGATGGCGAAGCCAAATTTGTGCATGAAGTATGGACTGGGAAGCTGGGTATCGGCGAAACCCGTGTATTGAAAAACGGCGCAGTATTCGAGCAGGCCGGTGTGAATTTTTCGCATGTAAAGGGAACAAAAATGCCGGCTTCTGCTACGGCCCATCGTCCGGAATTGGCAGGCGCGGCGTTTGAAGCCATGGGCGTGTCGCTGGTCATTCATCCGAAAAATCCTTATGTTCCGACCAGCCATGCCAATGTGCGCTTTTTTATTGCCTACCCTGAAAATGCCGAGCCGGTTTGGTGGTTTGGCGGCGGCTTTGATTTGACGCCGTTTTATCCTTTTGAAGAAGATATCGTGCATTGGCACACAGTGACTCGGGACGTATGCGCGCCATTTGGAGAATCGGTTTATCCTGAATTCAAACAATGGTGTGACGAATATTTCTATTTGAAACACCGTAACGAAACACGCGGCGTGGGCGGCCTGTTTTTTGACGATTTAAACCGCTGGGATTTCGATACCTGCTTGAATTTTATCAAGGCAGTCGGGGAAGGCTATATCGCAGCGTATCTACCGATTGTGGCCAAACGCAAAAATACGCCTTATGGAGAACGTGAACGAGATTTCCAACTCTACCGTCGCGGACGCTATGTGGAATTTAACTTGGTTTGGGACAGAGGCACGCTGTTCGGCCTGCAAAGCGGCGGCCGTACGGAAAGCATTTTGATGTCCATGCCGCCTTTAGTACGCTTCGAGTATCAATATGCGCCGGAAGAAGGTTCTCCAGAAGCCGCATTAAATCAATTTTTGGTAGCGCGAGACTGGCTGCAGGAATTCGGAAAATAATATCTGTTTGCAATCAGGCCGTCTGAAAAGCTGTTTTTAATCATAAATCCTGCTTTTTCAGACGGCCTTTGCTTCAATTGCTTTGAATTTGCATACCTTTGCCTATTGCGCTGTTTCATCTCTATAGAGTTTTTGAGACATTGCTTTGAATTTGCATACCTTTGCCTATTGCGCTGTTTCATCTCTATAGAGTTTTTGAGACAATGCGCCCATATAAAAATCACCTCACAAACCACACTAAAAAGGAATAATCGGTGAAACGCATTTTCTTATTTATCGCAACCAATATCGCAGTTCTGGTTGTCATCCGTGTTATTTTGGCTATCTTGGGCATCAACAGTACCGACCAAGTCGGCAGCCTGTTGGCTTATTCCGCAGTCGTCGGCTTCAGCGGCTCGATTGTCTCCCTGCTGATGTCGAAAACCATCGCCAAACATTCGGTCGGCGCCGTCGTCATCGACCAGCCCCAAAGCGAAGAAGAAGCTTGGCTGTTGGCAACTGTTGAAGCGCAAGCCCGCCAATGGAATCTGAAAACACCGGAAGTAGCCATTTACGACTCTCCAGAGCCTAACGCCTTTGCAACCGGCGCGACTAAAAACAGCTCGCTCGTCGCCGTCAGCACCGGCCTGCTCGACCACATGACCCGCGATGAAGTCGAAGCCGTTTTGGCGCATGAAATGGCGCACGTCGGCAACGGCGATATGGTAACGCTGACGCTGATTCAAGGTATTGTGAATACTTTCGTCGTCTTCTTGGCGCGTATCGTTTCCAGCATGGTGGCGCGCAACAATGACGGCAGCACTTCGCAAGGTACATATTTTATGGTCAGCATGGTATTGCAGATCGTATTCGGCTTCCTCGCCAGCATCATTGTGATGTGGTTCAGCCGCCAACGCGAATACCGCGCCGATGCGGGCGCTGCAAAACTGGTGGGCGCGCCGAAAATGATTGCCGCCCTGCAACGCTTAAAAGGCAGCACCAGCGATCTGCCGCAAACCATGACCGCAATGGGCATTGCCAGCGAATCCAAAGACTCTTGGTTCAGTACCCATCCTTCTTTGGACAACCGCATCAACCGTTTGAAAAACCGCTAATCGAAAACATCAAGGCCGTCTGAAACATCCATTTCAGACGGCCTTTTTTTATTTCTTCATCAAAGCCCGTTTGATGATAATCATCCAGTCTTTCTTATCCAACAGCGGCCGCTGGTTAAACACGTCATATTTGCAACCGTCCAGCTTCTGCAAAATCAACTGGCCGCCGACAATAATCATGCGCAGCTCAAAACCGATTCGCCCTTTGAGGGTTTTGCCCAACGGCGAGCCTGCCTTCAGCATTTGAAAAGCACGTTGGCACTCGTGCGCCATCAATCGTTGAAAGGCGAAGTCGGCTTTGCCGGCCGCAATCTGCCCTTCACTGACTTTGAACTTCCGCAAATCTTCCTGAGGGATGTACACGCGCCCTTTCTGCCAATCTACCGCCACGTCCTGCCAGAAATTAATCAGCTGCAAGGCAATGCAAATGCCGTCGCTTTGCGCCATGCTCACTTCATCGGTTTGCCCGTACAAATGCAGCATAATGCGCCCCACCGGATTGGCGGACAAGCGGCAATAGGCAATCAATTCGCCAAAGTTTTCATAACGGGTTTTGACTACATCCTGACTGAACGCCGCCAGCAAATCATAAAACGGCTGCAACGGTAATTGAAACGGCACAATCGCTTCGTTATATAAACGCTGCATCAATGCCGTTTGCGGTTCCCCTCCTTTTGCAATGCGGTCTAACTCTGCCTTCAGTTTGTCCAGTTGGCGCAGGCGTTCGACTGCTTCGGCATTGCCTTCGTCGGCAATATCGTCCGCCGTCCGCGCAAAAGCGTAAACGGCGTGAACCGGCTTGCGCAAACGGCGCGGCAGCACAATAGAGCCGACTGGGAAGTTTTCGTAATGATTGACTGACATGGGGAAATCCGAAAATTTAAAATAAAGTGTTTTTGCTGACAGGCCGTCTGAAATTCAGACGGCCTTACGTTTGGCCGCAAAGAAATCCTGCAATACGCTTTGGCATTCTTCTGCCAATATGCCGCCCAAAATTGCGGTATGCTTGTTCAGACGTTTGTCGGCAAACAAATCGACCACGCTGCCTGCCGCACCGGTTTTGGCTTCGGCCGCACCATAAATCACGCGCCCGACCCGCGCCTGTATCAAGGCAGATGCGCACATGGAGCAAGGCTCTAATGTGATATACACGTCGCAGTCTGCCAAGCGATAGTTTTGCAAGGCCTTACCTGCGGCGGCAAGCGCATTAATTTCGGCGTGGTGGCTGACATTGTGGTCGCCAATGCAGGTATTGTGTGCCGCTGCGATTGCCTTACCTTGATATACGATGAGCGCGCCAACTGGTATCTCGCCCAAGGCCGCCGATTGTCTGGCCTGTTCTATCGCCAGCCGCATAAAGGTTTCCATATCGTTTTGCGAAGGGAAAACGGCAACAGGCGGATGGTTTTTCAAGGCCTCGCCCAGCTCCGTCTTTCTCTCCTCGGAAATATGCCGGACATCCACTCCTGAAACCAGCGCAGCCAGTTGCCACAAGGTGCTTTTGGTTACGGTCAAACCCGACGCTTTCAGCAATAGAAATGTGCGGACTGCGCCGATTTCCTGTAAATCTTCCAGCGTACAAACACCCAATTCTTTTAGCGCGGTCAATGTTTTAGGGGCAAGTGGTGGCGTGGTCAGCATGGATTATTCCTGAAAATGCTGACGCGCCAAGGCTAAGGCCGTCTGAACATAATCGCTGTCTGAGTAAGGATCTAACGTGTGCGCCAAAGGAATTTTCCGCAACCAGGTCAACTGGCGTTTGGCAAGCTGGCGCGTGGCGACAATGCCTTTTTCGACAAAGGTAACATAATCGGTTTCGCCTTCGAGATAATCCCAAGCCTGACGGTAGCCCACGCAGCGCATAGACGGCATATCGGCATGCAGCTGCGGATAATCGCGGCGTAAGGCGTGCATTTCATCGAGGAAACCGTGTTCCAGCATATTTAAAAAGCGTTTTTCGATTTGCTGGTGTAACAAATGGCGGTCTTCGGGAATCAGGGCAACCGTGCATAAATCCAATAAGGGCGCAGCCTGCTTCTGCTCTGTGAAATGTTCGCTCAAAGGCTTGCTGGTCAGAAGATAGACTTCCAAAGCGCGCTCAATACGCTGACTGTCATTGGCTTTCAGACGGCCTGCTGTAATCGGGTCAACTTCCTGCAAACGGCGATATAGGCCTGCCAGACCGTGTTCGTTTTTTTCTGCCTGAAGCTGTGCGCGCACTGCCGCATCCGCGCTAGGTAAGTCGTTCAAACCTTCCGTCAGCGCGTGGAAATACATCATCGTACCGCCGACAATCAGCGGATAGCGACCGCGCGCATGTATTTCGTTCACCAAGCGCACGCAGTCGCCGACAAAATCTGCCGCACTGTAACTTTCCAGCGGCGAAATAATATCAATCAAATGATGCGGTACGGCGGCAAGCTCTTCGGCAGTCGGCTTGGCCGTACCGATGTCCATGCCGCGATACACCAGTGCGGAATCCAAACTGATGATTTCCACCGGCAGCGATTGGGCAATATTTAAGGCCAGTGCGGTTTTACCGCCGGCGGTCGGGCCGAGTACGGCGAAGGCTTTGGGCGCGTTCATAAGAAAACGGAAAAATTAAAAATGCGATTATAGCAAACCCGGGCAGACCATATTTCAGGCCGTCTGAAACATTTGCTCTACATTATCAAAAGCGTTACACTTGCTGCGCCGTTACAGACGGCCTTTTATATTGATTTCAAACCTGCTGCTGCCGTCATTGCGCCGACAGTCAAGCCGTCAGCGACACTGCGTCGCTGTAAACACGAAAGAACACACTATGACCGTATCTCCTGTAGCCTTGCGCCGTCAAACCGAGCGCAAGCCGCATCCGACTGCGCGTTATTGGAAAAAATGCGATGTCGAGGCTTTGTTTGGACTGCCTTTCCTCGACCTCGTTTTCCAAGCCGCCGAAATCCACCGCCAAAACTTCAACCCGCGTGAAATCCAACTTTCCACCCTGCTCTCCATCAAAACCGGCGGCTGCCCCGAAGACTGCGCCTACTGTCCGCAATCGGCACACCACAACACCAATCTGGGCAAAGAGCAGATGATGGATGTGGACGAAATCGTTGAAAAAGCCAAAATTGCCCAATCGCGCGGTGCCAGCCGTTTCTGCATGGGCGCGGCATGGCGCGGCCCCAAACCCAAAGACGTAGCTGTCGTTTCCGAAATCATCAGCGCGGTGAAAGGCTTGGGCATGGAAGTGTGCGGCACCTTCGGCATGCTTGAAGACGGCATGGCTGAAGACTTCAAAAAAGCCGGTTTGGACTACTACAACCACAACCTCGACACCGACCCCGAACGCTACAACGACATCATCCACACCCGCAAACACGAAGACCGTATGGATACTTTGGGCAAAGTCCGCAATGCCGGTTTGAAAGTCTGCTGCGGCGGCATCGTCGGCATGAACGAAACCCGCACCGAACGCGCAGGCCTGATTGCCAGCCTTGCCAACCTCGATCCGCAACCCGAAAGCGTGCCGATCAACCAGTTGGTCAAAGTAGAAGGCACGCCGCTGGCCGATGCCGAAGATTTGGACTGGACGGAATTTGTCCGCACCATCGCCGTCGCGCGCATTACCATGCCGCATAGCTACGTCCGCCTCTCCGCAGGCCGCAGCAATATGCCGGAATCCATGCAGGCCATGTGTTTCATGGCTGGCGCAAACTCGATTTTCTACGGCGACAAGCTGCTGACTACGGGCAATCCGGACGAGGACGGCGACCGCCTGCTGATGGAAAAATTGAATTTGTATCCGCTGCGCTTTGAATTGGAAGAAGAATACAAAGCCGCGCAGGAAACGCCTAAAATCAAAGTCGACTATTAACTATCATCATAAAAGGCCGTCTGAAACTTTTTCAGACGGCATACGGCACTCCGGCACGCGGCGCAACATCAGGCGCGGCGCGTGCCGCCCCGTCCGAAGCCTGATAAACAAACCGATAAGGAAATACGATGAAACACATACTCCCCCTGATTGCCGCATCCGCACTCTGCATTTCAACCGCTTCGGCACATCCTACCGGCGAACCGTCCACCCAAAACGAAACCGCTATGACCACGCATACCCTCACCTCAAAATACAGCTTTGACGAAACCGTCAGCCGCCTTGAAACCGCCATAAAAAGCAAAGGAATGGACATTTTTGCCGTCATTGACCATCAGGAAGCCGCCCGCCGAAACGGCTTAACGATGCAGCCGGCAAAAGTCATCGTCTTCGGCACGCCCAAAGCCGGCACGCCGCTGATGGTCAAAGACCCCGCCTTCGCCCTGCAACTGCCCCTGCGCGTCCTCGTTACCGAAACGGACGGCAAAGTACGCGCCGCCTATACCGATACGCGCGCCCTCATCGCCGGCAGCCGCATCGGTTTTGACGAAGTGGCAAACACTTTGGCAAACGCCGAAAAACTGATACAAAAAACCGTAGGCGAATAAGCCCGTCGCCGACATAAAAGGCCGTCTAAAACTTTTTCAGACGGCCTTTTATCGTTATTCAGCATCAAAACCTTCAATCTTCCGTATCCACTCTTCCTTTTCCGCCTCGCTCAAAAACGAAGCGCGGAACGAATTGGCGCACAAGTTTTTGATTTCTTCCGCACTCAAATCCAAAGCCTCGGCAAGCGCTTCAAAATTGCGGTTCATATAGCCACCAAAATATGCCGGATCATCGGAATTGACGGTTACCAACACGCCGCGTTGCAACATACGGCGCAAATTGTGTTTCGCCATTTCAGGGAACACTTTTAATTTCAAATTGCTCAACGGGCAAACGGTCAACGGCATTTGCTCTGCAATCAAACGCGCCATCAAGGCCTCATCTTCTTCCGCCCGTACGCCATGATCGATACGGCGGACATGCAGCAAGTCCAAAGCCTCATAAACATATTCGGGCGGGCCTTCTTCTCCAGCATGACACACCGTCAACAAACCCTGCGCCTGCGCAAACACGCGCTCAAACTTAGACGGCGGATGCCCCAATTCGCTCGAATCCAAGCCTACGCCGATGATGTGTTCTTTATATGGCAAAGCCTGATTTAAGGTTTCAAATGCGCTTTCTTCCGACAAATGCCGCAGGAAACACATAATCAAACGCGTGCTTATGCCCCATTGCTGCCCGGCTTCACGACAGGCGCGGACAATGCCGTTAATCACGGTTTCAAACGCCACGCCACGCGCAGTATGGGTTTGCGGATCGAAAAATATTTCCGTATGCACGACATTGTCTTCGCGGCAACGCTCAAGATACGAACGGGTCAAATCGTAAAAATCCGCCTCGTGCAGCAATACGCCGGCACCGGCATAATAAATATCCAAAAACGACTGTAAATTGTGAAAATCATAAGCCTGCCGTACCGCATCGACATTTTCATAAGGAATCGCTATGTGGTTGCGCTTGGCGATTTCAAACATCAATTCCGGCTCGAACGTCCCTTCGATGTGGACGTGCAACTCTGCTTTGGGCAGGGCTTGGATAATTTGTTTGATATTCATATTTTCTCTGATTTTCGATTTATATTTAATATTGAAGGCCGTCTGAAACTTTCAGACGGCCTTTGACCATTTACCTGTTAGAAACCATTTTCCATCATGATTTCGCCGGGAATGCGGTTGCGGTGCATGGCGTAGCCCAAATCCATTAGGGCTTGGAAAGTGTCTTTGACCATTGCCGGATTGCCGCAAACCATAAAGCGCGTATTGGCTTTGGTAAACTTGAAACCGACTTTTTCTTCCAAGCCGCCATTCTTCAGCAATTCGGGAATCCGTTTGCCGCTCAATGCGCCTTCCGTTTCCTCACGCGTAGTGACCGGAACAAAAGTGAATTTATGGAAATATTCTTCAATCAGCGGATGCTCTTTCAAATCGGTAAGGCGCTGGTTGAAAATCAACTCGTCGGCGTAAGAGACGGAATGCGCCAAAACCAAACGGTCGAAACGCTGCCAAATTTCAGGCTGCTCGATAATGGAGAGGAAAGGCGCAATGCCGGAACCCGTGCAGAGCATAACCAAATCTTTGCCGTCGGGGAAACGCTCGGGCAAGAGGAAACCGGTAGCCGTTTTATCCAGCAAAATAGTATCACCCTCTTTCATCGCAGTAAAACGCGCCGACATCGGGCCGCCTTCGATTAATACCGCGAAATACTCAAGCGTATCGGCGTATTCGGCAGACACGACGGAATACGCGCGCCAAATAAAGCCCTCGCCGTCACGGAAACCAAGGCGCGAAAACTGCCCTGCCGAAAAACGGTAGGACTCGGGGCGGCTGATGGCAAAAGTCATCAGCTTAGGCGTATGGTGTTTGATCCACAAGACTTTTTCTTCAGTAAACTTGGCTTCTGGAGAAGCTGCCATAATAGGTTTCCTTGATATTCGGTATCAGTTTCAAATAGGGCTTATTATAAAGATTCAAAAGGCCGTCTGAAATATTTATTTTCAGACGGCCTTTAAGATTATTCACGGCGCAAACGGATACTGATGCCTTTTTGTTCCAAAATCAAATCGTTACCGTCAAAACGATAGTCCCACACGCTTTGTTTGCGCAAAAACGCATCTTCCAGCTTCATGTCTTCACACAGCATCATGCTTACCGCAATATGGCCAAAATCAATTTTGCCCGCTCCGATTACATTCGCTTGAAACATAATACCGTTGCAACCCATATTGCCATAAGCCTTAGGCATTTTGCTGAAATCCAAATAGGCGTTTTTATCTGCCAATTCTTTTTCAGTGAATTTATTGAAAGCGACAACACGCCATTTGGCGGCTAGAGTAGGTTGCGTCGTTTGTTGAGTTTGTACCTGCACTTTAGAGGCTTGTTCAGGCTGAGATGCTGAAGGAGATGTACAAGCTGCCAAAACTACCATACTCATTAATGCGCCGAATAATGTTTTCATATCCATTCCTTAATCATTGCTAAAGGCCGTCTGAAAAACTATTCACCTTCAGACGGCCTTTAAGCCTTATTTACAAAGTCGTATCCAATGCTTTGGAAATATCGTTCCAAATATCGTCAACGTCTTCAATACCGACAGAGAAACGCAGCAGGCCGACTTTGATGCCCATTTCCATTTTCACATCATGCGGCACGCCGCTGTGGGATTGGGAATAGCAATGGTTGACCAGACTTTCCACGCCGCCGAGGCTGGAAGCCATTTTGACCAGTTTCATGTTTTTAATCACGCTATTGGCCGCTTCACGCGTGTCGTTTTTGAGATAAACCGTCACCACGCCGCCGATGCCTTTGGGCATTTGTGCTTGGGCGAGTTCGTAATGTTCGTGCGACGGCAGGCCGGGATAGAACACTTTTTCAATGGCAGGATGAGCTTCCAAACGGCGTGCGATTTCGAGCGCGTTTTGGCAATGGGCATTCATGCGCAGAGCCAGTGTTTTGATACCGCGCAACACCAGCCAGCAGTCCATCGGGCCTGCTATCGCGCCGGTATGCACCATCATGTCGTGCAAAGGCTGAGCCAGCTCTTTGGTTTTGGCAACGACTACGCCCATCAGTACGTCGGAATGACCGCACAAATATTTGGTAGCGGAATGGAACACAAAATCACAACCCATATCCAACGGCTGTTGCAGATACGGCGTGGCAAAGGTGTTATCGATGCCGACCAGCGCACCGGCTGCTTTGGCTTTCGCTGCGAGGGCTTTGATGTCTACCAAGCGCAAAAGCGGGTTGGACGGCGTTTCCAGCCAAACCAATTTGACATTGTGCGCTTTAAGCAGCTCGTCCAAATTATCCGGATTGCCCAAATCGGCAAAAACAACGTTCACACCCCATTTTTGATAAACATCGACCAATAAATCATAAGCACCGCCGTAAATGTCGGCGACGGCGACAATGGTATCGCCCGGGCGCAGAAAAGTGCGCCATACGGCATCAATCCCCGCCATACCGCTGGAAAATGCAAAGCCGGCCGCACCATGCTCCAGATCGGCAACAGTATCTTCCAATACCTGACGAGTCGGGTTGCTCAAGCGCGAGTAGCGGTAAGGCACATTTTCGCCAATCTCGTGCAACGCAAACATACTGTTTTGATAAATCGGCGGCATCAGCGCGCGGTTGTGTTCGTCGCAATCGTAGCTGGAATGAATGGCTTTCGTGGCGAATTTCATTGGGTCTCTGCCTATATAGATGTGAATAATCGAAGATTTTATCACTATCTGAAAAATAGAAACAATCAATGCAGGCGGATAAAGCAAGTGATATAATCTCGCATTTGCAAATCGGCCGACACGAGCCGATTCCCTCCACACGCATCTCAACAATCCTATCATGAAGGACATACCACGCATGAACGCCATTGCAGACGTGCAATCCAGCCGCGATTTACGCAACCTGCCGATTAATCAGGTCGGCATCAAAGACCTGCGCTTTCCAATCTCGCTCAAAAGCAAAGAAGGCGAACAATCCACCGTCGCCCGCCTGACCATGACGGTTTTCCTGCCTGCCGACCAAAAAGGCACGCATATGTCGCGCTTTGTCGCCCTGATGGAAAAACAAACCGATGCTTTGGATTTCGATACGCTGCACAAGCTGACCGCCGATATGGTTGCCCTGTTGGATTCGCATTCCGGCAAAATCAGCGTTTCCTTCCCGTTTTTCCGCAAGAAAAGTGCGCCCGTCTCCGGTATCCAATCGCTGCTGGACTATGATGTCACCCTGACCGGCGAAATCAAAAACGGCACATACAGCCACAATCTGAAAGTAATGGTTCCGGTTACTTCATTGTGTCCGTGTTCCAAAGAAATTTCCCAATACGGCGCGCACAACCAACGTTCGCATGTGACCGTCAGCCTGATTGCAAACTCGGATGTAGGCATTGAAGAAATCATCAATTACGTCGAAGCGCAAGCAAGCTGCCAGCTCTACGGTTTGCTCAAACGCCCTGACGAGAAGTATGTAACGGAAAAAGCGTACGAAAATCCGAAGTTTGTCGAAGACATGGTTCGCGATGTAGCCACTGCGCTGATTGCCGACAAACGCATCGAGTCGTTTGTTGTCGAAAGCGAAAACTTCGAATCGATACACAACCATTCCGCTTACGCTTATATCGCTTATCCTTAAAAGCCGAGCCGAATAGAAACAAAGGCCGTCTGAAAATTTCAGACGGCCTTTGGCATAGATTGAACGATAACATGAGACTATCGGTCATATACGGGCAACCCTATTTCGATATAATTCAAAAGTATTAGATTTCTCTCGCAATATTTGACATAAATTAAGCCGATTGTTTTTCCATCATTTATAATGACGGTTCCTCAACGGCATCTCCGTAGATACTATGAAAAAATTCCTTTATTTCCTCATTGCATTTTTAGGCTTGAGCAGCTTCGCATTTGCAGTAGATGCCAATGATTTGCTGCCTCCAGAGCAAGCCTTTGTGCCTCAAGTCAATGTAACCGATCAAGGCATCAGCGTACAGTTCAAAATTGCTGACGGCTACTATATGTACCAGTCCAAAATCGTTGCAGCGACCAATCCTGACAAAGTCTTGGCCGAACCCAAATTCAGCAAAGGCGAAGAAAAAGAAGACGAATTCTTCGGCAAACAAACGGTTTACCACCATACCGCACAGGTTGACCTGCCTTACAAACAAGCTGCGCCACAATACAAACTGACGCTGACTTATCAAGGCTGCGCCGAAGTGGGTGTGTGTTATCCGCCTGTGGACACCGAGTTTGACGTAAAAGGCAACGGGGTTTACCAGCCTCAAAGCGACGAGCCGGTTTCTGCCAAAGACCGCTTTTTGCAACCATCCGCCTCTTCAGACGGCCAAATGCCCGCCCAACCCAGTACAAACAATCCCGACAGCAGCCGCTTCAAGCTCTCTTGGGATACTTTAAACGCCAACCTATTGGCGTTTTTTGTCGCAGGTTTGGGCTTAAGCTTTACCGCCTGTATGTATCCGCTCCTGCCGATTGTTTCCAGCATTGTCGTAGGCGATAAAAAAGCCGGCAAAGGCCGCGCGTTCACCTTGTCGATGGTGTATGTACAAGGTTTGGCATTGACCTATACCTTGGTTGGCGTGATTGCCGGTTTGACAGGCGCGCTCTTGACCGTATGGCTGCAACAGCCTTGGGTTGTGCTTGCCGCTGCCGCATTGATGGTGGTACTGGCCCTGTCTATGTTCGGCCTCTTCAATATCCAACTGCCAAACTCCGTCCAATCCTATTTCCAAAACCAAAGCAACAAACTCTCCGGCGGCAAAATCATTTCCGTTTTCATCATGGGTATTTTGTCCGCCCTGATAGTCGGCCCTTGCGTTGCGCCTCCACTGGCATTTGCTCTGGGCTATATCGGCCAGACCGGCGATGCCGTATTGGGTGGCCTTGCACTCTATACATTAGCGCTCGGCACCGGCGTGCCGCTCATCATCATCGGCACATTCGGCGGCCATATCCTGCCTAAAGCAGGCGACTGGATGAACGGCATCAAATACGCATTCGGCTTCATTTTGCTGGCCGTTGCCGTATATCTTGCCACACCACATCTGCCTTATTTCGCAGTAGTCGGCCTCTACACCTTGCTGATGATTGTTCCCGCCCTTATGCTTTTGGCGAAATCCGGCAAACAAAAAGGCCGTCTGAAAACAGTTGCCGCCGTATTGGGCTTTTTACTGCTGATTGGCGGCTCATGGTTTGGCTGGCAAAGCTTCAATAAACAAACCACCGCCCTGCACCACTTCTTAACGCTGGTTCCGCCATCCGAAGCCGGACAAGAAACCGACCACGGCAAGATGTTTACCGATGTCGGCGAACTCAAAGCCGCTATGGATGCCGCTTTGAAAGCCGACCCAAACAAGCCCGTGCTGATTGATTTCTACGCCGACTGGTGCGTATCCTGCAAAGAAATGGCCGCCTACACGCTCAACCAACCGCAGGTACACGAAGCGGTCGATATGCAGCGCTTCTTCCAAATCGACGTGACCGCCAATACTCCCGACCATCAGGCCTTGCTGAAAGAATACGGCCTCTTCGGCCCTCCGGGCGTGTTTGTTGTCCGCGCCGACGGCAGTCATAGTGAAGCCTTATTAGGCTTTGTCAAACCCGATGCCTTCATCGAATGGTATCGTAAAAACGAGAAATAGCCGTCTATAAAAAGGCCGTCTGAAAACAGATTTTCAGACGGCCTTTTTTTATGTTCGAAAATTAAAATTCATCTTGAGCCCAATGTGTAGAACGCAAAATGCTGGAATCCACATCTTGAATATTGCGATGACCGGTAAACGCCATGGAAATATCCATTTCTTTATACAGGATTTCCAGCGCACGGGTTACGCCTTCTTCACCATACGCACCCAAACCATACAGGAACGCCCGGCCAATCATCGTACCTTTCGCACCCAAAGCCCAAGCCTTCAAAATATCCTGACCGCTGCGGATACCGCTGTCCATCCAAACCTCGATGTCGCTACCCACCGCGCTGACCACATCAGGCAAAGCCTTAATGGCAGACACGGTATCGTCAAGCTGACGGCCGCCATGATTGGAAACGACCAATGCATCCGCACCGCTTTTCGCTGCCTTTTCCGCGTCTTCAGGTTCCATAATGCCTTTGATAATCAGCTTGCCGCCCCACAAATCTTTAATGCGTGCTACATCGTCCCAGCTCAGGCGCGGGTCGAATTGTTCGGAAGTCCATGAAGACAGCGAAGACAAATCGCCCACGTTTTTCGCATGACCGACGATATTGCGGAAGGTGCGGCGTTCCGTGTTCAACATTTTCATGCACCATTCCGGTTTGGTCGCCAAATTGATTAAATTGGCGATGGTCGGTTTCGGTGGCGCAGACAGACCGTTTTTAATGTCTTTGTGGCGCTGACCCAAAACCTGCAAATCGGCAGTCAATACCAAAGCCGAACAATTGGCATCCTTCGCACGCTTAATCAGGTTTTCCATAAACTCGCGGTCGCGCATCACATAAAGCTGAAACCAAAAAGGCGAGCTGGTGTTTTCAGCCACATCTTCAATCGAGCAGATGGACATGGTCGATAGCGTAAACGGAATGCCGAACTTCTCCGCCGCACGCGCCGCCAAAATTTCGCCGTCGGCGTGCGCCATGCCCGTGAAACCTGTCGGTGCAATCGCTACCGGCATTTTCACATCCTGCCCAATCATTTTGGTTTCGAGACTGCGCCCCTCCATATTAACCAATACCTTTTGGCGGAAACGGATGTCTTTGAAATCCGAAGTATTTTCACGATAAGTAGTTTCCGTCCAAGAGCCTGAGTCAATATAGTCATAAAACATACGCGGCATTTTACGTTTGGCAACAAGGCGCAAGTCTTCGATACAGGTTATTTTGCTTAAATCACATTTCATGGTCGATTGCCTCTGTTCAAGTAAAGATGGATGGTCAAGGCCGTCTGAACATTTCAAACACCTCATTATTTTACTCCATCAAAACAACTAAATTTTAAGAATAATTTTGATAATCTATATTAGTATCAATATTAAATCAAAACATTTTAACCCTGCCATTTGTAGGGTTGATAGCCTTTTTTCAGACGGCCTTAAATCCAAACTGCAGAAAAATAAAGAAAATATTTTCCGATTTAAAAATCAGCCAATGCCACCATTTAAACAAACAATCAAACCGAGCCGCCACATACTTGACTGAAACACTCAGATATTAGACAATTCCCCCCACTAATAAAAACGCCCCACACAGGCAACCACACCATGAGACTGACTACCAAAGGGCGATTTGCAGTAACCGCCATGATAGATTTGGCGATGAACGCGCAAACCGGCGCTGTCAAACTCAGCGCCATCAGCGAACGACAAAGCATATCGCTTTCCTACCTCGAACAATTATTCAGCAAACTGCGCCGTGCCGGATTGGTTGAAAGCCTACGCGGCCCCGGCGGAGGCTACATCCTTGCCGCTCCCGCCGAGCAAATCAATATTGCACAAATCATCTCCGCAGCCGAAGACCGACTGGATGCCACGCAATGCGGCAGCAAAGCAAACTGCCACCACGGCGCCCCCTGCCTGACCCACGACCTTTGGGAAAACTTAAACAAAACCATCAATGATTACCTCAGCGGCGTTACGCTGCAAAGCATCATTGAACAAAAAAACTGCAGCGACAGCAGTCATGTCGTTACCTTTACACACATTCATTAAACCGACTTGCGGCAAAGACCGCAGGCAGATGACCAAACGAAAGAGCAAACCATGACCGTCAAAACCCCCGTTTATCTCGACTACGCCGCCACCACTCCCGTTGACCGCCGCGTTGCCGAAAAAATGATTCCCTACCTGTCCGATATTTTCGGCAACCCAGCCTCCAACAGCCACAGTTTCGGTTGGGAAGCAGAAGAAGCCGTAGAAAAAGCACGTGCAGACATTGCAGCCCTGATTAACGCCGACTCCAAAGAAATCGTTTTCACCAGCGGCGCATCCGAGTCCAACAACCTCGCCATCAAAGGCGCGGCGCACTTCTACAAATCTAAAGGCAACCACCTCATCACCGTAAAAACGGAGCACAAAGCCGTGCTCGACACCATGCGCGAACTCGAACGCCAAGGTTATGAAGTGACTTATCTGGACGTACAAGAAAACGGTTTGGTTGATTTAGAGGTACTGAAAGCTGCTATCCGCGAAGACACCATCCTCATTTCCGTAATGTGGGTAAACAACGAAATCGGCGTGGTTCAAGATATTCCTGCCATCGGCGAAATCTGCCGCGAACGCAAAATCATTTTCCACGTTGACGCAGCACAAGCATGCGGCAAAGTACCTGTCGACGTTGAAGCCGCCAAAGTTGATTTGCTGTCTATGTCCGGCCACAAAGTATACGGCCCTAAAGGCATCGGCGCCCTGTATGTACGCCGTAAACCACGCGTCCGCCTCGAAGCTCAAATGCACGGTGGCGGCCACGAGCGCGGTTTCCGTTCCGGCACATTGCCGACCCACCAAATTGTCGGTATGGGCGAAGCCTTCCGCATTGCCAAAGAAGAATTGGCCCAAGATACTGCGCACTACTTGAAACTGCGCGATATCTTCCTCAAAGGTATCGAAGGCATCGAAGAAGTCTACATCAACGGCGACCTCGAACACCGCGCTCCAAACAACCTGAACGTCAGCTTCAACTTCGTCGAAGGTGAAAGCCTGATTATGGCAGTCAAAGAACTCGCCGTATCCAGCGGCTCCGCCTGTACTTCTGCCAGCCTCGAACCAAGCTACGTTTTACGCGCACTCGGCCGCAACGACGAGTTGGCACATTCCTCCCTGCGCATCACCTTCGGCCGCATGACCACCGAAGAAGAAGTCCAATTCGCAGCAGAACTGATTAAATCCAAAATCGGCAAACTGCGCGAACTGTCACCGCTATGGGAAATGTTCAAAGACGGGATTGATTTAAACTCAATTGAATGGGCGGCGCATTAAGATTGATGTCAAACAAAGGCTGTCTGAGAAAGTGAGTCTGATTTTTGAATACAGTAAAACACTTTTTATAGACAGTCTTGTAAGCTATTTTCATAGAAAGAATACCATGAAAGTTAAAATTATTAATTTGCCAAATGGTTATAAACGTATTATTTATGGAAAATATTTCGAACAATTTGACTTAGATTATGAACAAGATTTAGACGTATTAAAAAAAGATATTGAATTTGCTTTATCTGTTATTGAATACAATCGATCTATATTCAATAAATTCTCTTCCTTATTTAAGAGTAAAAATATTTTTGTTTATCAAGGAGGACATCATCTTGATATTATTGATCGTGATAAAGGAAGTTTGGAATGGTTAACTATTGAAGATCATTGGACAAAAGATGTTGATGATATCACTGGTTCATGGAAAATGGAGAATTTAGAAATTAGTCGACAAACTCAATATGCAATGCAACTTCTAAAGATTGGTAAAACAAATATTGAGAAAGAAATAAGAAAAATTAAACAAAGGTTCTAAAAAAATGAGTAAATACGGTGGTGAAGACATAATCTATATGAATGATGGTGTATTTAGAAATAAATTAGCCATTCAAGATCCACTTAAATTAGAAAAGGTCGAAAGAGACATTTCTGCTATTTCCGCCCAAAATCTGCTTTTGCAACCCATTACAGGCAATTTCGATTTGGCGCATTTACAGACCATTCATCGCGAACTGTTTGGTAATGTTTATGATTGGGCAGGAGAAATCCGGCGAATTGATATTTCCAAAGGTAATACCCGATTTGCCAATTTTGCTTTTATCGAAAACGAAAGCCGTACACTTTTGGAGAAGCTGCAAAGCGAAAACTATTTGCGGGGGTTGGATAAAGATAAATTCGCCGAGCGTGTGGCCTATTATTTGGGCGAGTTGAACGTCCTACATCCTTTTCGTGAAGGAAACGGCAGAACATTGCGCCTGTTTATGACGCAATTGGCAATAAAAAACGGTTTGCAGATACATTGGCAAAATATCTCTGCAGAACAAATGATTCAAGCCTGTATTCAGGCATACCATGTCGATAGCAGCTTATTGGCACGCCTAATTTTAGAAAATTTAGAACAATCGTCTTTTTCAGACGACTAAAACATCAACAAACCACGATATTTTAAGCAAGCGTAGGTTGGGGTTGGAAACCCAACGAGTCTATTAAAGCGCCTGAAATGTTGAGTTTAATAACCCAATCTACCTATAAATAAAAAAGGTCGTCTGAAAATCCCCAAAGACCTTTTCAGACGACCTAAAAGCCACCACATTAAAATCAAGGATACAACCCATGAACGAACAAGAAATCGACCTCGACAATCTCGACAATCTGCTCGAAGATTTTGACGACGTTACCGTAGAAGGCGGCGTTGATTCAGAGAATGATGACGGCTGCGAAGGCGGCGCGTGCAAAATCTAAACTTCAGGCCGTCTGAATATTCGTAAACAAACCATTTACACCACTAAAAACACAAAGGAAACCACATCATGGCATACAGCGATAAAGTAATCGACCATTACGAAAACCCCCGCAACGTTGGTACTTTCGACAAAAACGATGAGTCTGTCGGTACCGGCATGGTCGGCGCACCGGCCTGCGGTGACGTAATGCGTCTGCAAATCAAAGTAAACGATGAGGGTATTATCGAAGATGCAAAATTCAAAACTTACGGTTGCGGTTCTGCCATCGCTTCTTCCAGCCTGATTACCGAGTGGGTCAAAGGCAAAAGCCTTGACGATGCACTGGCAATCAAAAACAGCGAAATCGCCGAAGAGTTGGAATTGCCGCCCGTGAAAATCCACTGCTCCATCTTGGCTGAAGATGCAGTAAAAGCAGCCGTTGCCGACTATCGCAAACGTCAGGAAAACAAATAACTGGATTCAGCGAACCCTTGTCGGCAAGTGTTCCCAAGATTTCTGGCGAGTCTTCGAGAAAAGCAAATTTGGTGGTTCATTCCCCTCTTCTTTTGTAGGGAAAAACCAAGTATGCAGAAACTTAATCGTTTTGAAGTTACTACCAAGTTTGGGACTACCTGTCGATCTATCCCCTCTCCCCGCGGGAGAGGGTTAGGGAGAGGGCAATAAGCTACAGCTTATATTTAGCGTTATACCTGCAAAATCAAAGAAGACGATATGCCTTTTACCAATGAAGAAATCCAATCCCTGCTTGCCGTCAAAGGCATAGGCAAAACCGTGTTGCAGCGTTTGCAGCAAATGGGGTTGGATGATGTTGCCAAGCTGGCGGCGGCAGATTTGGACGATATTTTGGAACAGGGCGCACAATTGACCGGCTCGACCTGTTGGAAAAACAGTCCGCAGGCAAAAGCTGCCATTGCCGCTGCAATAGAGTGGGCAAAACAGCGTTTTCAGACGGCCTGATAGTCAAGAGGCCGTCTGAAATAAAAAAGCAGGCAAAACAGAAAATGATTGCGAAATGAGGAAAAAAGCATGATTACCATCACAGAAAATGCAGCCAAACACATCAATAGCTACCTGACCAAACGTGGCAAAGGCTTGGGCGTGCGCTTGGGTGTGAAAACCAGCGGCTGCTCGGGCATGGCATACAACCTGGAATTTGTCGATGAAGTGAACGAGGATGATCTGATTTTTGAAGAACACGGCGCGCGCGTTTATATCGATCCGAAAAGCTTGGTTTATCTAGACGGCACGCAGGTCGATTACACCAAAGAAGGTTTGCAGGAAGGTTTCAAATTTGAAAATCCAAACGTTAAAGACTCCTGTGGCTGCGGTGAGAGCTTCCACGTTTAAAATATGAAAAATGGCGGGAAAGTATCAAAACCATCCCGCCATTTTTTGGCTTCTTGCCTATTATAGCTGCCCTTGCCTTTTCTTTTTCGTTCTACTTTGTGTCGGAACAAATCAGATTTGACTAAGGCTTTTAAGGCATTGTCTCGTATCTTGCCTTTATTGTGTTGTACCTTACCGGTCATATTGTTTTCCTTTCGTATAAACAGTTTCCAGATTATATCGTAAAATAATCCTCTTCTTTAGATTTTTTCCTTTAATATCATGTCTCAATACTTCAACCTCTTCCAGCTTGAGCCATCTTTCAATATTGATACCGAAGCACTCGAACAGATCTATCGAGCTTTAGCTGCCCGTTTTCATCCCGATAAATTTGCTTCTGCTTCAGCTTTTGAACAGAAACAAGCCGTTATGATGTCTTCTACAATTAATGATGCCTACCGCACATTAAAAAGCCCTATTGATCGGGCTGCTTATCTCTTGAAAAGCCAAAATATCGATGCTGATGCACCTGAACACACTTCGTTTTCACCAGAATTCCTCATGCAGCAGATGGAATGGCGGGAAATATTGATGGATGCTCAAATGGAACAAAACCATGATGCCATCCAAGCACTGGATCAAGAAATTCAAGAAGTACAAAACAACCTATATCAAGATTTGCAACAAGCATTTGAACAACAAGATTATGAATCAGCCGCACAATGGGTACGGCATGGACGCTTTCTTAATAAACTTCGCAATGAAATTGCTTCAATCTTATAAAGTACATACGCTGTTACATTTGCCTAAGTTTTATAGCAAACGATTTTATATACAAAACAAAACCGTATCAGATTTATCTGATACGGTTTTATTATATTAACTACCGATTAGCGTTTTTTACCGGTAACAGTAGCAACAGCCAGGTTTTCGTTACGTTTCAGAGAAACGCTTTCAACACCTTCTGGCAATTTGACGTCTGACAAGTGCAGGATGTCACCGGCAACTACTGATGCACAATCCAACTCCAAGAAAGCAGGAATGTTTGCAGGCAAAGCAACTACTTCAACAGAAGTGTTCAACAGAGATACGCGACCACCTTGCAATTTAACAGCTTGAGAGTTTTCAGCGTTAACAATGTGCAGAGGAACGCGGATACGTACAGGTTGATCAGCTTTTACAGCTTGGAAGTCGATGTGTTGAACTTCGCGACGGAATGGGTGCATTTGGAAGTCACGCACGATAACGTCTTTAGTTTCACCGTTCAAAGACAGTTTAATCAAAGCAGTATGGAAAGATTCTTTTTCCAATGCGTAGAATACAGTTTTGTGGTCTACAGCGATAGCAACAGGCTCTTGACCTTCACCGTACAGGATGCCAGGGATTTGGCCTTCGCGACGCAGGCGGCGGCTCGCACCAGTGCCTTGGGCTTCGCGAATAGAGGCTTGAATTTCGTAAGTCATGTTTAATACTCCAATTTAGATAAAATCGTCGTCATCGGCCGCGACCAGCTTAAGACGACATCGGGTTATGGCAGCAACATGCCGCCAGTCATCACATCTTCATTGAAAAGATATGAGACGGATTCTTCATTGCTGATACGGCGTACCGTTTCAGCCAGCAAACCGGCAATGGTAACTTGACGGATGCGTTCACATTTTTTAGCTGCTTCAGACAATGGAATCGTATCTGTCACAACTACTTGGTCAATTTCGGAAGAAGCAATTCGATTCACTGCTTCGCCGGAGAATACTGCATGGCTGGCGTATGCCAGTACACGATCTGCACCGCGCTCTTTCAGGGCAACGGCTGCTTTACACAAGGTGTTTGCCGTATCAATCATATCATCTACAATCAAGCACGTACGGCCTTGAATATCGCCAATAATGTTCATCACTTCAGCCACATTGGCTTTAGGACGACGCTTGTCGATAATAGCCAAATCAGCATTTAAAGATTTAGCAACAGCACGTGCACGTACAACACCACCGATATCGGGGCTGACAACAGTCAGATTTTCGATACGTTGTTGTTTAATATCGTTCAATAAAATCGGGGTGGCGTAAATATTATCTACCGGAATATCGAAGAAACCTTGAATTTGGTCGGCATGCAAGTCAACAGTCAATACGCGGTCGATACCTGCTGAGTTCAACATATTCGCTACCAATTTAGCAGAAATCGGTACACGAACAGAGCGAGGACGACGATCCTGGCGAGCATAGCCAAAGTAAGGAATTGCGGCAGTAATACGACCTGCGGAAGCACGTTTGAGTGCATCGGCCATAGTCAAAATTTCCATCAGGTTGTCATTGGTTGGGGCGCAGGTAGGTTGCAAAATAAACACATCGCGACCACGCACATTTTCCAGCAATTCAATGGCTACTTCGCCATCAGAGAATTTGGAAACGGTGGCTTCACCGAGTGAAATATCCAAATGTTTGACAACACGTTGCGCCAATTCCGGATTTGCATTACCGGTAAACACCATTAAACTGTCATAAGCAGCCATATCTTCACCTGATTCTAGATTTGATTTACGCTCAGAAAACATTACGCTTCCCTCTGCCCCATGTCTAAGACACTAATTATGCGATTATACTCGTAAAAACGGGTAAAAAAAAGTTTTTCAGCGTTATTTTGCTCTTAGCGTAAAAAAGCGTGTAAGAAAACTTACACGCTTTTATTTGGCTGGGGAGGAAGGATTCGAACCTTCGCATGCTGGAATCAAAATCCAGTGTCTTAACCGCTTGACGACTCCCCAATAAAGGGTGTTGGCTGGGGAGGAAGGATTCGAACCTTCGCATGCTGGAATCAAAATCCAGTGTCTTAACCGCTTGACGACTCCCCAACAAAGGGTTTGGCTGGGGAGGAAGGATTCGAACCTTCGCATGCTGGAATCAAAATCCAGTGTCTTAACCGCTTGACGACTCCCCAACTTACTAAATCATATGAAACAGCGGATGAATATCTAATCCTTCCACACAATAAACTTCATATGATTGAGAAACCTGTTGGTAAATTGTATTTGCTTCCTGATGAGATGCACTTGCTATAAATAAACAAGCCCCGGAACCGGTCATTAATGTATAACCATATTGGGATAACTCAACATAAGCCTTCCAAACTTCAGGATATTCCTGAAACACAACCGCCTGCATATCATTTTGAAACGGCTGTAACGATTGGAAAGTCGGCATTATGCTGGGTTTGGAATCCCGTGTCAAGCCTTCATGTGCAAAAATTTTAGCGGTTGCCACATGGACGGGGGGCTTAACGATAACATACCATTGTTTAGGGACATCTATTTCAGCCAGCTTCTCGCCTACGCCTTTGGCAAAAGCACTTCTTCCAAAAATAAAAAAAGGAACATCTGCACCAAGACTTACGCCTAAATCAATCAGTTGCTGCCTGCTCAAGCCGCATTGCCACCATTGGTTTAAAACCATTAAAACCGTGGCTGCATCAGAGCTGCCGCCGCCCAATCCGCCTCCGGTCGGAATCACCTTATCCAACCAGATTTCGACACCATGCGCCACGCTTGCATATGGCAGTAATAATTTAGCCGCCCGATGAGTCAAGTCTTGCTCAGGCTCAAGCCCTTCTACCGGCGTATGCAGAATAATCTGCCCATCAGTACGCATTTTCAGATGAACGGTATCATATAAGCCGATCAAACAGAAAATACTTTCCAAATTATGATAACCATCGCTCCTTCGGCCGGTAATCCTCAAATCCAAATTTAATTTAGCCGGCGCAGGAAAGGCTTGGATTTCCTCTGAAACAGACATGGCATCCTCTATTTGCGTGCTGCGCATCGGGTTTGTCCATTCTTATCCAAAGAGTGGTTTACCGTGTCAAACACCAAGCGGATATTAAACTTGGCATTTTCAAGTTGAAGCGTTTTGGGCTGTCCTGAACCATTTAAAGTGCGCGATATTGTCCAGTCAAATTGCTCCAGACGACCATCAGGCAGGATTTTGTATGGCGCATTGGCAACGCGTTTACCATCTGCCCAAATATGCAGATATTGAACCGGCAAAGCAAAGCCCAAAAGCTGTCTGCTCAATTCCTCAGCCGTTTCCACCTGATAAACCTTACCCTTACTGTCTACTGCCAATACGCCTTCGCCGTCTTGACACAACTGGCCTACGGTATTGCCCAACGGTGTATTCACATCAATGGTTTGAACCGCGTTCTGATAAGTCCAATCGAAATTGGCATACGAGCCTTTTCCTTCCACTTTGACAGCCAAGCGACCGTCTGCGCTAAAATCCTGCACCTGCTCTGCTGCTTGCCAACTGTTTTGCTGAGGTAAGTTTGGCTGCGCACAGGCAGCTAAAAGCAATAAGGCTGCAACCGATGATAATTGTTTTAAATTCATGGATATTCCTTCATAGGCCGTCTGAAATCAAACGCTTTCAGACGGCCTTTGGGTTTTATTTGTGTTTTTGAGTATGCGGTTTACTGGACGTTATACCGAATTTGGACATTGTCTCTTTTAATACTCGGAGATTGCTTCCGCGTTTCAAGCCGTCATTCCAGATTTCTTTGGCCTTATCTTGGTCGCCAAGTGCCCATAGGACTTCGCCCAAATGCGCGGCGACTTCAGCTTCAGGTTCTTTTTCGTAGGCATATTGGATATATGGAAGCGCCATTTGCGCATCGCCTTTGAGATAATACGCCCAGCCTATACTGTCATTAATTGCTGCGCTTTCCGGATCCATTTGATAGGCCGTCTGAACCATTTTGAAAGCCTCGTCCAAATCCTTGCCGTTGGACAGCAAGGTATAGCCCAAAGCATTCCAACCATGCGGATTATCCGGATACAGCTCTACCACACGGCGTAAATCGGCAATTGCCTTTCCTGGCTGATTCAGCTTTTCATACACCATCGAACGCTGATACAACACATTGGCAAGCAGCTCGGGAGAAGCTTGGGTTTTCAAGGATTTTTCGGTGGAATTTACCAAGCTGTTCAAAGCGTTCAACGATTCTTGAAGATTGGTATTTTTAGACAATACAAACAAAGCCGTATTCAGCAAATCACCGGCTTCAAAATAACGTCCTCTTTGCTCGGGCATTTTTTGTGCACGTTGCACCAAAGCCCAAGCCTCTTTATGGTTGCCCTGTTTGGCCTCGATGGAAGCAGCCAAAATGGTCTTATCAAATGTATAAGCCGTAGCCGTTACCTTGTCCAACCATTGTTTGGCTTTGGCAAAATCCTCGGCATCATTATAAGAAACCGCACCAATCAACGCCGCACGGCTGCGCTGCTCCTCCGTACCGGCTTTATAAGCCTTTTCCAGATAGCTGTTGACTGCAGAAATATTTTCCGTTTTGCTGGCTGACAATAAGGCGGCCTGAATATACAAATCAGGGTTGGGATTTTCTTCCAACAAAGTCTGCAAACGCTTAAAAGCCTTATCATTTTGGCCATGAGCGATCAAATTGGCGATGTCCAACTCCTGCCAAATCGGAGATAAGGTTTTAGTATCTGTATCTTTGAAGAAACCGTCCAAAATATCAGGATGCCGTTGCGCCATCAGCCGCAACGTGACAAAAGTCGGCGGCAGAATTTCGTTGTCCAACTTGGCCAATCGCTGCAATGCGGCAATGGCTTGTTTCTTTTGACCGTCTTTTGCACTAAAAATTGCATCTGCAATCGCCGCTTCAGGGAAGTCTTTATAATTCAATGCTGTTTTATGTACTTGCTTGACCGCATCGCTGGTCAGATTCGGCTGTTGGGCAGCGGTTTGCGCCAAAAGCAGGAACACGCGCTTTTGCTCGTCTTCACTACCGCCGGCAATCACCTTGTCCAATCCGCTCAAATTCTTATCGGCTTTGCCCAGCAGCAAATTGCGCAACCAAGTCATACGCTTTTGTGTTTCACCAGGCTCCGGCTCGATTTCTCGCCATTTTTGGTAAATGGCTTCAGCCTGTTCAAAGGCATTTAAAGAAACCGCCATCTCCAAAGCGCGTTCGGCCACTTCGGGAGATTTGGTGCGATGCAACGTCAAAATATAAGTAAACAGTGCAGAGGCGGCATCACCCTTTTGCAGAGCCAGTTCTGAATTTAACAAAGTGAAAACCTGCGAGGTGCGGTTTTGTATACCCAACAGACGTATCCGCTCCTGCTCGCGCTCTTCGGGAGAAAAACGGTCGGCACGGCTTTTCTTTTTGATAATCTTAGCCGATTCAAAAACTGCATTTGAATCGCTGGGCGCGGCAAAAGTTTGTGTAGCAAACAACATCATTACAGCCGCAGCTGCCACTCGAATACGGGATGGGGAAAACAACATAACTATCCTTTTTGAGAACCTGCCGGCATTTTCAGACGGCCTAAGCACTTGCAAATCAGACGCAAAGCTTTATTTATCATTCAGGCATAACTGTAACACACGCACCCTATTTTGTTGACACGGTAACCGTAAACCTTGTGTAATCCTCATCTGCATAAAACGATCAGCGCCAAAAATGAATACCGCCCACCTTATCCATTTCCTAACTCAAGCTTCACACTTCAGCAGCCGTATGCAAGCAAAGCGCAATCAATTAGTTAGCGCCCAAACGGTCAAAGAAGCAGCCGTTTTGGTCGGTATTGTCTTGCATGAAGGAGCGTGGCAGATTTTACTGACCAAAAGGGCCGAAACCTTAAGGCAGCACACAGGGCAAATCGCCTTTGCCGGCGGCCGCAAAGATGCCCAAGACGACAGCCTAACGGCAACGGCGTTAAGAGAAGCTTATGAAGAAACCGCCATTCCGATTGCCGCATGGCAGACTTTTGCGCCGCTACCCTTTTATGACACGCCTTCCGGCTACCGTGTTACGCCTGTTCCGGCAGTTTGCGTCCAGCCCGTCAAGCCCAAAGCCAACCCCAACGAAGTAGTAGAAATTTTTTATCTGCCGTTGGACTTCGCCTTAAACCTGCAAAACTACATATTCCGTCAGCTTCATCACAACAATCAAACCCTCGCCCTCCCCGCCCTACCTTTTCGGCACTACGACATCTGGGGGCTGACAGCAATCATCCTATATGGACTGGCAGAACGTTATCAGCAATATTACCAAGCTTTTAAATAAGGCAAGGCCGTCTGAAACCAATATTCAGACGGCCTTGTTTGATCAATCCTCTTTACGCAGCTTCTTCATAGCATTCGACAAATTCCCCAAACCATTTCATCTCATCGCGCAGGGCAACCACTTCGCCAATTACCATTAAAGCAGGACGCTCTGCTTCGGCAGCCAGCAAGCCCAAATCTTTCAGACGGCCTGTTCGTACGGTTTGATTGTGTAAAGTCCCATTGGAAATCACAGCAACAGGTGTAGAAGGCTGCCTGCCATAAGCCATCAGCTTTTCCGCAATCTCGGTCGCTTTAAGCGTCCCCATATAGATCACCAACGTTTGGCGGCTTAAAGCCAAAGTCTGCCAATCGGGCTGACTGCCTTCATGTTTGCTGTGGCCAGTTACAAATAAAGCACTTTGGGCGCAATCGCGATGGGTTAACGGAATACCGGCATAAGCAGTAGCTCCAAGTGCAGCAGTAATGCCCGGCACAATGCGGTAGGCGATTCCGGCCTGATGCAGGGTTTGCACTTCCTCCCCTCCGCGACCGAACACAAAAGGATCGCCGCCTTTCAACCTTACCACGCGCTCGCCTTTTTGAGCGTGTTCAACCAATAGACGGTTGGTTTCTTCCTGCTGAACATGGTGCGCACCGGCGCGCTTGCCCACGCTGATTTTCACCGCATCTTTACGCACCATCGCCAAAATCTCATCCGACACCAAAGCATCGTAAAACACCGTATCCGCAGCCTGTATCGCCTGCAAAGCATGTATGGTCAGCAAGCCCGGATCGCCCGGCCCTGCGCCCACCAAAACCACTTCGCCGCCAAACGGCGTTTCCCGATTCAACTGCGTGATCAATTCACGCTCTGCCGCTTCGATATTGTTTTGAGCCGCAAAAATACTAAAACGGCTGTCGAACAACTTTTCCCAAAAATAACGGCGGCGTTCGACATGATGAATCGTCTGTTTAACCTTTTCTCGCCATTTTCCGGCAATACGCGCCATCGTGCCCGTATGCAGCGGAATCAATGTTTCAATAATCTGCCGCCATTTCCGCGCCAATACAGGCGCAGTACCGCCGCTAGATATGGCTATCTTCAACGGCCCCCTATCTACCACGGCAGGCACGATAAACGAACACAAATCCGCCGTATCCACCGTATTGCACAATTTCGCCCGTTGTTCCGCCGCTTCAAAAACACGGTGGTTAAACCCATCATCATCCGTCGCCGCAATAACGAAATATACCTCGTCCAACATGGCTTCTTCAAACAAGCCGCCCAGCCAAACTATTTTCCCTTCGTCCGCCCATTGCTGAAACTGCATATTCAAAGTTTCCGCAACAACGCGCACGCGCGCTCCAGCAGATAACAGGCTTTCCGCCTTGCGCTCGGCAACCTTACCCGCACCTGCCAGTAAAACAGGGCGGTTTTTCAAATCGGCAAACAACGGATAATGGCTCATGGTCGTGCTCTTACTTTATCAATGATTGTCCGCCGATATTAAAGGCCGTCTGAAAAAATAGGAAAGAATGGTTTCTGATTTTCTTATGGTGTTTGGTTATATACTTGCCACAACAAAATAAGTTATAGCGGCAAACACAAAACAGAAGCAGAAAATTTCAAAATAAACGATTGGGAAATAGTGTAACGATATAAAAATTCATTTTTTCACAAATAAATTGCACCCTCTTCATTTTTCAGACGGCCTCTGCCTGCGTATAATATCGGTCTAATTTACAATTCAAACGAGCTTAGTCCAGCCATGACCGAATCCATCCGCCTGCCCGCTTCTACACTCAAGCCTTCCACCGTTGCCCTGCCCGGCTCCAAAAGCATCAGCAACCGCACGTTGCTCTTGGCAGCACTCTCCGACAACGTTTGCGAAATCCATTCTTTGCTCAAATCCGACGATACCGACCGAATGCTTGAAGCACTCGACAAACTCGGCGTGCAAATTGAATCTTTACCTGAAGGCCGTCTGAAAGTTCATGGCACCGGCGGCCGCTTTCCCAATCCAACCGCCGATTTGTTTTTAGGCAATGCCGGTACGGCATTCCGCCCTTTGACTGCCGCACTTGCCGTTTTGGGTGGCGACTATCATCTGCATGGTGTGCCGCGTATGCACGAACGCCCTATCGGCGATTTGGTCGACGCATTGCGCATTGCAGGCGCGGACGTACAATATCTGGGCAATGAAAACTATCCGCCACTTCAGATCGGCAAACGCCAAGACAACGACGAGCGCGTTATTCCGATTAAAGGCAATGTTTCCAGCCAATTCCTGACCGCCCTGCTGATGGCTTTGCCCTTGACCGGACAAGCATTTGAAATCCACATGGTAGGCGAGTTGATTTCCAAACCTTATATCGACATCACGCTCAAGCTGATGGCGCAGTTCGGTGTGGACATCATCAATGAAGACTACCGTGTATTTAAAATCCCGGCCGGTGCCAAATATCATGCGCCCGAACATTTATATGTAGAAGGCGATGCCTCCAGCGCGTCTTATTTCTTGGGCGCAGGCCTGATTGCGGGTACACCCATCCGCGTAACCGGTATCGGCGCACACAGCATTCAAGGCGACGTTGCCTTTGCACGCGAACTGGAGAAAATCGGTGCGGATGTCATTTGGGGCGAAAATTTTGTTGAGATTTCCCGTCCCGCCGAGCGCAAGATTCAGGCTTTTGATTTGGATGCCAACCATATTCCAGACGCGGCCATGACTCTGGCTATCGTCGCACTGGCCACTAAGCAACCATGCACCCTACGCAATATCGGTTCATGGCGCGTCAAAGAAACCGACCGTATCGCCGCCATGGCAACCGAACTGCGCAAACTGGGTGCAGAAGTCATCGAAGAAGCCGAAGCCATCCATATTATGCCGCCCGAAACGCTTACACCTGATGCCGTCATCGATACTTACGACGACCACCGCATGGCCATGTGTTTCTCTCTGGCTTCGCTTTTGGGCGCCCCCATCATCATCAACGACCCAAAATGTACGCATAAAACTTTCCCCGACTATTTCCAAGTTTTTGCATCATTAACCAACTGATTGATTATTCAACATTTCAGACGGCCTGTTGCATACAAAAAACACAGACCGTCTGAAAAATAAAAATAAAACTATACTTTTTCTTAATTTATGCGATAATAGCTAAATAAATTCTTAGCGATTCATATTTCCTTTCGGAGAGAAAACATGTCAGACGAAAAAAGCAAAGCCTTAGCCGCCGCCCTTGCCCAAATCGAAAAAAACTTCGGCAAAGGCTCCATCATGAAAATGGACGGCAGCCAACAGGAAGAAAACCTTGATGTTATTTCCACCGGCTCCCTCGGCGTGGACTTGGCACTCGGCGTTGGCGGTCTGCCCCGCGGCCGCGTGGTTGAAATTTTCGGCCCGGAATCCTCCGGTAAAACCACACTCTGTCTCGAAGCCATTGCCCAATGCCAAAAAAATGGCGGCATCTGCGCATTCATCGATGCCGAGCATGCTTTTGACCCGATTTATGCCCGCAAACTCGGCGTAAAAGTCGAAGAACTCTATCTCTCCCAACCGGATACCGGCGAACAGGCATTGGAAATCTGCGATACCTTGGTGCGCTCAGGCGGTATCGATATGGTCGTTGTCGACTCCGTAGCAGCACTTGTGCCTAAAGCCGAGATCGAAGGCGAAATGGGCGACAGCCACGTCGGCCTGCAAGCCCGCCTAATGAGCCAAGCCCTGCGCAAACTGACCGGCCACATCAAACGCACCAATACATTGGTTGTTTTCATCAACCAAATCCGTATGAAAATCGGCGTGATGTTTGGCAGCCCTGAAACCACAACCGGCGGTAACGCGCTCAAATTCTACGCCTCCGTCCGCCTCGACATCCGCCGTACCGGTCAGATTAAAAAAGGTGATGACGTCATTGGTAACGAAACCAAAGTCAAAGTCATCAAAAACAAAGTTGCGCCTCCATTCCGTCAAGCCGAATTCGATATTCTTTACGGCGAAGGCATCAGCTGGGAAGGTGAATTGATCGACTTGGGGGTCAAACATAACATCGTTGAGAAATCCGGTGCATGGTACAGCTACAACGGTGCAAAAATCGGCCAAGGTAAAGACAATGTACGCGTTTGGCTGAAAGAAAATCCTGATATCGCCAACGAAATCGATGCCAAAATCCGTGCAGCAGTCGGTATCAATGTCGATATTACCGAAGGTAAATTAGACGATACCGACGGCGAACGTCCTGAGGAATAAGCCTGTTTGAAATTAAAGGTTACAAAAAGACCAAATAAAGGCCGTCTGAAATCCGACCATTAATCGGATTTCAGACGGCCTTTTATTTAATATAGTTTAAAGCCCTAATGCCTGAGCGTGAAACTCAATATGCGAATCGATAAAACTGGCAATAAAGAAATAGTCATGCCCATAGCCCGGACGTACTTTATATTGGATATTGAAACCTTTTTCACGCGTTGAGCGGACAAACCCTTCTGGTTGCAGGACTTCAGGATATAAAGTATCTTCACTGCCGACATCGATCAAAACAGGCAATTTATGCGAGGCCATCTGAAGCAGCTCTGTACTGTCATAGTATTTCCATGTTTCCATGTTTTGACCCAAATAAGCTGAAAATGCCTGCCTGCCGCCTTCCGTATCGATTGGATGACATAAAGGCGCAAAGGCAGAAACCGCAGCATATCGGCCGGGATGCTTCAAAGCCAAATGCAGCGCGCCATGCCCGCCCATGCTGAAACCTGCAATGCTGCGCTCTTTCGTTACCGGAAAATGATGCTCGATCAAATCAGGCAATTCTTGGCTGATATAGCTTTCCATTTGATAATGCTGCGCCCAAGGTGCTTCAGTTGCATTGACATAAAATCCGGCGCCCTGTCCAAGATAATGCTCTTCACTGTCGGCAACATGCTGACCGCGTGGCGAGGTATCCGGAAAAACCACAATAATATTCCATTGTGCCGCAAAACGTTGGATTCCGCTTTGCCGAACCAATTCAGAACCATCACTATTTAAGCCGGAAAGAAAATATAAAACAGGTGCGGGATAGCCTTTTAAGACTTGTGGCGGTAGATAGACATCAAATACCATATCCGTCCGGCAAGTTTGAGAAAAATGGCGGTAACGTTCCTGATGCCCGTTAAACATCTTTCTGCGTTCCAGCAAATGCAATTCTGAATTTTTCATTTTATTCCTTGTAAGGAAACAACAATAAGCAGAATGTTAGCGCAAAACCTGCCCATCGTGTTGTTGCCCCATCTTTTTAAGGTGCCCCAATCTGCTTTAAACAAGGCTTGCCAATCATGCGAAATCATTACGCCGACAGCATTTAAAATCTATACACAATCTCTGTGGATAAATCTGTTGATAAGCTTTGGGTAATCGTAAAATTTTCTTTAGGAACAAACTAAGTCTTAAATTGACTAAAATTTAATCAAATAAAATATAATAAAATCAAATAGTTATATTTATAAGATTTTACTATAATCATACAGTGAAAATTTATAGGTAAAACAAGGTTATGCGGCTTTGTGCATAAATTAGGGTTGACATCCCTAAAAATCGCCCCGAATCAAAAGCTGCGTAAAATAACGGCCGATTTCATCAGATGCCATTCAAAAGACGCGCGGCCATACATTTTGCGTTACAATACGCACTTATTTTTAAGAAAGAAAAATACGCCATGAAAGCCTCCCAGTTCTTCATTTCTACCCTTAAAGAAGCTCCTGCCGAAGCCGCACTTGCCAGCCACAAGCTGATGATTCGTGCCGGCTTGATCAAAGCCAACGCATCCGGTCTTTATACTTGGATGCCGATGGGCCTGCGTGTATTGCGCAAAGTTGAAAATATTGTGCGTGAAGAAATGGCCCGCGCAGGTAGCGTGGAGCTGCTGATGCCGGTGGTGCAACCTGCCGAGCTGTGGCAGGAATCCGGCCGCTGGGAGTTTTACGGTAAAGAACTGCTGCGCCTGAAAGACCGTCATGACCGCGATTTCTGCATGGGTCCGACTTGTGAAGAAGTGATTGCCGACATCGTGCGCAAAGAAGTCAACAGCTACAAACAACTGCCGAAAAATTTTTACCACATCCAAACCAAATTCCGCGATGAAGTGCGTCCGCGCTTCGGTGTGATGCGTGCGCGCGAGTTCGTCATGAAAGATGCTTATTCCTTCCATGCCGACTATGCCTCGCTTCAGACGACCTATCAAGATATGTACGACGCTTATTGCCGTATCTTCACCCGTTTGGGTTTGGAATTCCGTCCTGTTGCCGCGGATACCGGCAGCATCGGCGGTACCGGCTCTCACGAATTCCAAGTATTGGCTGAAAGCGGCGAAGACGTTATTGCATACAGCGATACTTCAGATTATGCCGCCAATATCGAGCTGGCGCCTACCTTGCCGCTCAAAGGCGAACGCGCTGTCGCTCAGGCTGAATTGACCAAAGTACATACACCGAATGTCAAAACCATTGGGTCTTTGGTTGAATTCCTCAATATTCCGATTGAACAAACCCTCAAGTCCATCGTGGTCGAAGGCGAAAACGAAGGCAAACTCGTCCTGCTGCTGTTGCGTGGCGACCATGAGTTTAACGACATCAAGGCAGAAAAACTGGCCGGCGTGAAATCGCCACTGACCATGGCAAGCCCTGCCGCGATTGTTGAACAGTTCGGCGCAAACTGCGGCTCTCTCGGCCCTGTCAACTTCAAAGGCAAAGTCTATGCCGATTTCGCCACCGAAAAAGGCGCAGACTGGGTTATCGGCGCAAACGAAGACGACTACCACTATACCGGCTTCAACTTCGACCGAGATGCTGCCGAACCTGAATTTGTCGATTTGCGCAATGTCATCGAAGGCGACATCAGCCCCGACGAACAAGGCCGTCTGAAACTGGCGCGCGGTATTGAAGTCGGCCACGTTTTCCAATTGCGCGACAAATATACCCAAGCCATGAATGTCAGCTTCTTGGACAATAACGGCAAATCCCAAATCATGGAAATGGGCTGCTACGGTATCGGTATTACCCGCGTTGTGGCCGCCGCCATCGAGCAAAACAACGACGAAAAAGGCATTGTTTGGACCAAAGCAATGGCGCCATTTGAAGTCGTTATCGTGCCGATGAACTACAAAAAATCAGAAGCTGTACGCGAAGCAGCCAACAAAATCTATGCCGAGCTTTTAGCTGCCGGTGCGGATGTTTTGTTGGATGACCGCGACGAACGTGCAGGCGTATTACTGAATGACTCCGAGCTATTGGGCATCCCTCACCGCATCGTCATCGGCGATCGCGCCTTAAAAGAAGGCAATGTCGAATATGCCGAGCGCCGTGACAATCAGGCTCAAGCCGTTGCAGTATCAGAAGTTGTCGCCAAGGTTTTGGCCGCATTGAACGTTTAAGTTTTTTTCAATAGTTAAAAGGCCGTCTGAAACTGATTATTTCGTTTCAGACGGCCTTTTTCTGTTTTAATAAATAATGTTTTTTCCGTAGCTCTCTAATATTTCTTTGATTTTCAAAATGGTTTCTTTAGGCGGCGGATGTACGCCTTTTAATTTGTATTCGTCGCCGCACAAAGCCCATTTGTGTGCGCCCAATTCGTGATACGGCAAAAGCTCGACCATTTCGACATTATCCATATCACCGATAAACTCGCCCAATAAATGCGCCGAACGCTCATCATCGGTATAACCGGGAACAACCACATAGCGCACACGCGTCGGCTGGTTGCGTTCGGCAAGATAGCGCGCGAATTTCAGCGTTTTGGTATTTGGGATACCAACAAGCACTTTATGAATTTCAGGATCGATTTGTTTTAAGTCGAGCATGACCAAATTGGTATGATCGAGCAAATCATCCAAAATCGAATCATAGTGCAAAGCATAGCCATTGCTGTCGAGACAGGTATGGATATCATGTTCCCGGCAGGCCGTAAACCAATCGCGCACAAACTCATATTGCAATAACGGCTCGCCGCCGGTTGCCGTTACGCCTCCGCCTGTCGCACGCAGATAATGACGATAGGTCATAACCTGCTTCATCACGGTTGCCACGTCCAATTCCTGCGCCTGCTCGGTATGGAGATCCCATGTGTCGCGATTGTGGCAATACAGGCAGCGCATCAGGCAACCTTGCAAAAAAAGCACGTAGCGCAAACCCGGACCATCGACAGCACCGCAAGATTCAATAGAATGAATAATGCCTTTGCCGTTATAGTGACGGTGGCCAAGGTCTTTCAGTTCCGGCTCGGGGGTAATGGCAAAAGTCGTGGACATAGTGTTCGGCTCAAAAATGTTTTTGCTTATATGGATTGTACGATAATAAAGGCCGTCTGAACATTTCAGACGGCCTTGGAGCTTTGTTTCAAAACAAACCAAATGCAAATTTAGCTTCTGGTTTGTTTCGCCACCCGATTACATGGTTTCTGTGAATGTACGGGTAATCACGTCAAGCTGTTGTTCGCGGGTCAGCGAGTTGAAGCGAACCGCATAACCGGAAACACGAATGGTCAACTGCGGATATTTCTCCGGATTGTGCATCGCATCTTCCAAAGTCTCGCGATTCAATACGTTGACGTTCAAGTGTTGGCCGCCTTCCAAAATACCGTCTTCATGGTGGAAATAACCGTCCATCAAACCGGCAAGGTTGCGTTCGCGAGAATGCTCGTCTTTACCCAACGCGCCAGGAATAATGGAGAAGGTATAGGAAATACCGTCTTTAGCAAACTCAAATGGCAGTTTGGCTACAGAAGTCAATGAAGCAACTGCACCGTTGACATCACGACCGTGCATCGGGTTTGCACCCGGACCAAACGGAGCGCCAGCGCGGCGGCCATCCGGAGTATTACCGGTTTTCTTACCGTAAACAACGTTGGAAGTAATGGTCAGTACGGACTGAGTCGGAGTGGCGTTGCGGTAAGTTTTGTGGGTTGCCACTTTTTTCATGAAGCGTTCTACCAAGTCGCAGGCGATGTCGTCCACGCGGTCGTCGTTGTTACCGAATTGTGGGTATTCGCCTTCGATTTCGAAGTCAACAGCAATACCGTTTTCATCGCGAATCGGTTTCACTTTGGCGTATTTGATGGCGGACAGTGAGTCGGCAGCTACAGACAAACCGGCGATACCGCATGCCATCGTACGTTTCACGTCACGATCATGCAGCGCCATCAACGCGGCTTCGTAGCTGTATTTGTCGTGCATGTAGTGAATAATGTTCAGCGCAGTAACGTATTGGGTTGCCAACCAATCCATGAATTTGTCCATGCGCTCAAAGACAGTGTCGTAGTCCAAAACTTCGTCCATAATCGGCTCGGTTTTCGGACCAACTTGCTCTTTAGATTTTTCATCCACGCCGCCGTTGATTGCGTACAGCAGAGTTTTAGCTAAGTTAGCACGTGCGCCGAAGAACTGCATTTGTTTGCCGACCACCATCGGGCTGACGCAGCAGGCAATGGCGTAGTCGTCGCTATTGAAGTCAGGGCGCATCAAATCGTCGTTTTCGTATTGGATGGACGAAGTATCGATGGATACTTTGGCGCAGAATTCTTTAAAGCCTTGCGGCAGTTGTTCTGACCACAATACAGTGATGTTTGGCTCAGGAGACGGGCCCATGTTGTACAGGGTATGCAGCACGCGGAAGTTGGTGCGGGTTACCAAGGTACGGCCATCCAAGCCCATACCGCCGATGGATTCGGTTGCCCAAATCGGGTCGCCGGAGAAGAGTTGGTCGTATTCGGGCGTACGCAGGAAACGGACCATACGCAGTTTCATCACCAAGTGGTCAATGAATTCTTGCGCTTGGGTTTCGGTAATCACACCGTTTTTCAGGTCGCGTTCGATGTAGATGTCCAAGAATGAAGATACACGGCCGAAAGACATCGCCGCACCGTTTTGAGATTTAACGGCAGCGAGGTAGGCAAAGTAAGTCCATTGGATGGCTTCTTGTGCATTTTTTGCAGGGCCGGAAATGTCGTAGCCGTAAGAAGCCGCCATTTCTTTCATTTGACCCAAGGCTTTGTATTGTTCGTTGATTTCTTCGCGACGGCGGATGACTTCTTCCAAGTCCACACCGTTTTCCAAATCGGCTTGCAGTGAGTTGAACTGGTTGAGTTTGTCTTTCATCAAGAAGTCGATACCGTACAATGCCACGCGGCGGTAGTCGCCGATAATACGGCCGCGGCCATAAGCATCCGGCAGGCCGGTAATCACACCTGATTTACGGCAGCGGCGGATGTCGGGCGTATAAACGTCAAATACGCCTTGGTTGTGGGTTTTGCGATATTTGGTGAAAATTTCGCTGACTTCAGGATTCAATTCAACGTTGTACACTTTGCACGCATCTTGTACCATTTTCAAACCGCCAAACGGCATGATAGAGCGTTTCAAAGGCTCGTCTGTTTGCAGGCCGACGATGGTTTCCAAATTTTTGTCGATATAGCCTGGAGCATGGCTGGTAATACCGGAGACGATTTGCGCGTCGATTTTATACGGCTCGTGCGTACGGTTTTCAACCTTGATGCCTTCCATCACTTCCGCCCACAGCTTGGTTGTGGCTTCGGTTGCTGGTGCCAAGAAAGAGGCATCGCCTTCATATGGCGTGTAGTTTTTTTGAATAAAATCGCGGACATCTACGTTGGTTTCCCAGTTGCCACCGACAAAACCTTCCCAAGCGGCTGGACGTTGCTGAACATCATTTGACATATCAAGCTCCTAATTTTATTGAAAATATAGACTGTAAATTTTCTAAAAGGATAACATCAATACCCATTTATTTACAGGGGTTTTTGTGAAATAAAATTACAGATTTGGTTTTTCTTGATTTACGTCAATGAGAATAATTGTTACTTGGTACTACAGCGCAGTTTCTAAACATTCGCACTTAAAAACGGCGTAGAATACAAAATTCAGCCCCGAAGACAGGTGTTCTTCAGGGCTGATTTTTTATTGCATTGCATATATAAAGGCCGTCTGAAACATTCAGACGGCCTTTATTCACTTCATCAATTAAGCAAACGGATGGTGCAGAACGATGGTTTCTTCACGATCAGGACCGGTTGAAACAATAGCCACAGGCGCACCGCAAACTTCTTCAATACGTTTCAGATAAGCTTTAGCGTTTTCAGGCAGCTTGTCGTACTCTTTCACGCCAAAAGTCGACTCGCTCCAACCCGGCATGGTTTCGTAAATCGGTTTGCAGGTTTCCACCGCATCGGAGCCGCAAGGCAGAATGTCGGTTTTGCTGCCATCAGGCAATTCATAACCTACGCAGATATTGATGTTTTCAATACCGTCCATCACGTCCAGCTTGGTGATGCACATGCCGGAAATGCCGTTAACTTGAATAGAGCGTTTCAGAGCAGCCGCGTCAAACCAGCCACAACGACGCGCACGACCGGTTACAGAACCGAATTCATGGCCGCGTTCAGCCAAACCTGCGCCCACTTCGTCAAACAATTCAGTCGGGAATGGACCGGAACCCACTCGGGTGGTATAGGCTTTAACGATACCCAAGACGTAATCCAGCATTTGCGGACCTACGCCTGCACCGGCAGATGCGGCACCTGCCAAGCAGTTGGAAGAAGTGACAAACGGATAAGTACCGTAGTCGATATCCAGCAACGTACCTTGCGCGCCTTCAAACAACAGGCTTTCACCTTTACGGTTTTTCTCGTTCAAAACACGGGAAACATCGGTAATCATCGGCGTAATGCGCGGTGCAACTTTTTCAATGACCGCCATCACGTCTTCAACTTTTACCGGCTCGGCATTGTGCAGGTGTTGCAACTGAACATTGTAATAAGCCAAAACAGCTTCCAATTTTTCAACCAGTTTTTCAGGGTGCAACAAGTCCACCACGCGAATCGCGCGACGGGCAACTTTATCTTCATAGGCTGGGCCGATGCCGCGACCGGTTGTACCAATTTTGCTTTTACCGCGGGAAGCTTCGCGTGCTTGGTCAAGCGCAATGTGGTAAGGCAGGATCAATGGGCAGGTCGGCGCAATTTTCAGACGGCCTTCAACGTTTTTCACACCGGCGGCGTTCAATTCGTCGATTTCACCCAGCAATGCTTCAGGAGAAACGACAACACCTGAGCCGATGAAGCAGTCCAAAGTCTCATGCAAAATGCCGCTTGGAATCAGGCGCAAAATGGTTTTTTTGCCACCGACAACCAAAGTATGGCCGGCATTGTGGCCGCCTTGGAAACGTACTACACCGCTGGTTTCTTCCGCCAGCCAGTCAACAATCTTACCTTTGCCTTCATCACCCCATTGGGCACCGATTACGACAACATTTTTAGCCATAGCCATCTAACCTTATTTCAGATACAAAATTTCAAAATAAAACTCAATCGTTCAAAGCGATTACTTTCCAAACGCCGTCTACCTGTTTCAGACGGCCTGTAACCTCTTCCGAACCGTTATAGCCGATACCGTAATCGATAACGACACATTGTCCTTGTTCACGCAAAGCATCTACCGCTTCTTGAGCCACAGGCATGTCTTTGACATCGACCGCCACCACGGATTCCCGTCCGATAGCAGGAAGGCGGCCGATAAAGCTGCGCAAATCAAAACTGAATCCGGCAGCCGGACGCGCGCGTCCGAAGTATCCGCCCAATCCATCATAACGGCCGCCACGTGCCACGGCATCATGACGGTTTGAACCATAAGCCGCGTAAAGCAAACCGGTGTGGTAATTGTCAACGCGCAGTTCCGACAAATCGATATGCACTTTTTGATTTGGGAACGCATCACATACTGCCTGCAATTCATCCAAGGCCGCACTGACTGCGGACAATTCCGGTAATTTCTCTCTAGCCACAGTCAGCACTTCACGACCGCCATACAATCGGGGCAACAATGAAAACGCTTTTGCCCACATGCCATCAAGTTTCCACTCTTTAACCAACTGGCTGACGGCTTCGACATCCTTGTCCTGCATCGATGACAGCAGGATTGCCGATTGCTGCTCATCTAAATGCGCGGCATTTGCCAAAGCACGGAATACGCCGATATGGCCTAATGAAAGTAAAACTTCGCCCATGTCGGCAATCTTCATGCTTTTCAGCATCAAATCAATCAATTCGATATCCGCTTCAATGCCTTCCAAGCCGTACATTTCCGCACCCGCCTGCAAAGGTTCGCGCATATTGAGCAATCCGTCAGGCCGCGCATGAAGCACCGAACCGGCATAGCATAAACGGTTGATGCCTTGATTGGCAGAAAGCAAGTGGGCATCAATACGCGCCACCTGCGGCGTAATATCCGCACGGATACCGAGCTGACGGCCGCTGAGCTGATCGACGACCAAAATGGTTTTCAAAGACAAACCGGCATCGATATGTGTCAATAAGGAATGGCTGTATTCCATCAACGGCGGTTGCACCAATTCATAACCATGCACGCGGAACAAAGCCAACAGCCGCTCACGGGCGCTTTCCAGTTGTCGGGCATTGGTCGGTAACACGTCGGCAACGTGTTCAGGAAGCTGCCAAGACTTCATGAGAATCTACCTCTGTTTTTTTGTAAACATAAAGGGCTGATTAAATTTAAAACCAAATCAGCCTGACGACTGAAATTTTCCTGAATGCATCAACGGCAAATCCGATGCGGCTTCAACAAAACTGATTTTAAATTTAAACAGCCCCTGAGTAACGACTTCAAACCGTCGAGTTATTAAAATCAGACTTTACCATATTAAAACGAATTTTGCACCCTGTTTACAGAGATCGTAAAAAAACATTAAAAACAAAGGCCGTCTGAAAACCAAATGCATAGCTGCATCATTTTCAGACGGCCTTATTCATGCCTGAACAACCCGACGCTTAACGCCAGTAACGCCACCAAGGCATATCGTCAGATCGCCATTCGTGTTGCAAGAACGGGCTTTGCGGGAAGTTGGTTTCCAATACACGGCGTGTATCGGCAGCCAGTTGCGGCTTATCCAGTTTTTTGTACGCCAATTCCATCATCGCCAAAGCTTCTTCAACGTAACGGGTATTTTGGTAACGGCCGACGATTTTTTGAGCACGGTTGGCCGCTGCGACATAAGCACCGCGTTTCATGTAATAACGCGCCACAGACATCTCGTTACCGCCCAACGCGTCCACCAGCTTGGCCATACGCTCGGTTGCATCGGCAGCGTATTTGCTGTTTGGATAACGTTGAACCAACTCAGCAAATGCCTGATAAGCATCGCGGTTGGCTTTCGGGTCGCGGTCGGACCAGTCTTGGGAAGCCAGCTTGTTCAAGAAAGACTGGTCTTCGTTAAACAGGACCAAACCTTTCAAGTACAGCGCGTAGTCCATATTCGGATGTTGCGGATGATGGCGTTGGAAGCGCGCAATGGCAGCCAAGGCTTTTTCCGGCTCATCGTCTTTATAATAGGCATACGCCGTATCCAACTGGGACTGCTGGGCATAGCGGCCGTTTGGAAAACGGGACTCTAAAATTTCGTATAACTTGACAGCTCGCGTATAATTGTTGCTGTTCAATTCGTCTTGCGCTTCGGCATAAAGCTTTTCCACACTCCAATCTTGAGTAATTTGGGCGTCTTTATCGATTGTGCCTTTATTTGCGCAGGCACTCAGTGCCAAACCTAAAGAAACTACTAAAAGAATTTTTTTCATGCAGAATACTTCCTTTGATAACGAAGCCGATTATAGCGATGATTTAGACTTTCCGTCATCCCCTGAAACAGAAAGTTGTGTTAATTTGACCGTTCCGCTCGAAATGGCGGGCGGAAGGCTGGATGCCGTATTGGCCAAACTCATGCCCGACTACTCGCGCAGCCGTCTGAGTTCGTGGATTAAAGAGGGTGCGGTCATTGTAAACGATAAGCCCGCTCAACCCAAAGATAAAATGATAGGCGGTGAATTGATTGCCGTTACGGTACGTCCGAGCGAAGAAAACCTCGCGTTCACACCCGAACCCATGGATTTGGACATTATTTATGAAGACGATACCGTCATCGTCATCAACAAACCGGCCGGATTGGTCGTCCACCCTGCCGCAGGCAACTGGAGCGGCACCCTGCTCAACGGCCTGTTGGCGCACTGTCCCGAATTAAGCCAAGTGCCGCGTGCAGGTATCGTACACCGTTTGGACAAAGAAACCAGCGGCCTGATGGTAGTCGCCAAAACCCTGCCGGCGCAAAACTCATTGGTTCAACAGCTTCAAGAGCGCACAGTCAAACGCATTTACCGCGCAGTCGCCAACGGCATTGTTCCTTTTGACGGCAAAATCGAAACCCAAATCGGCCGCGACCCACACAACCGCCTGAAAATGGCAGTCGTCAAATTCGGCGGCAAACCTGCCATTACCCACGTCAAAGTGTTGGAACGTTATCTGGCGCACAGCTACATCGAATGCTCGCTCGAAACCGGCCGCACACACCAAATCCGCGTTCATATGCGCGAAGCCAACCATCCGCTGGCCGCCGATCCTGTTTACGGCAACCTGCGCCATCCATGTAGCGACGCAGTTAAAGAAGCCATCAAAGCCCTCGGCGCGCGCCAAGCCCTACATGCCTACCGCTTGAGTTTTGTCCATCCGAAAACCGGTGAAACCGTTTCCTTTGAAGCGCCTATGCCTGACGATATGTACCACCTGCTTTCCGTCCTGCGTCTGGAAGCCGGTTTGGATTCATCCCTAAGCAACGAGGAAGAATGGCAAGAGAAATTCGGCATGGACGATGACGATGATTGGAATGAAGACGACTACGATGTCGAAGTCGTTTATGTAAGGGATTAAACCCATATTTTCAGACGGCCTAAAATATTATTTGAGGCCTTCTGAAATCAATCCGTTCCAATATTCAGCGATTCAAAGATTATGAAAACCATCACAGATACCCTAAACCTCACCCCGCAAGGCAAGAATTTTTTGACTGCCGACTGGCCTGCCCCTGCCAATGTTAAAACGCTTATTACCACACGCAACGGCGGTGTCAGCGAAGGCATATACCGCAGCCTGAATGTCGGCTCACACGTCGGCGACAATCTGGAAGCCGTACTCTGCAACCGCGAAATCGTACAGGAACAAGTCGGCCTGCCCGTTGCCTACCTCAATCAAATCCACAGCACCATTGTTGTAAATGCCGCCGAAGCGTTAGGAAATACACCCGACGCCGATGCCTCGGTGGATACAACGGGAACAGTCGCTTGCGCTTCGATGACTGCCGATTGCCTGCCTGTCTTGTTTTGCGACAAAGCAGGTACAGTCGTTGCGGCGGCTCATGCAGGCTGGCGCGGTTTGGCCGGTGGTGTTTTGCAAAACACTATTGCAGCAATGAATATCGAGCCGTTGGAAATCATGGCCTATCTCGCCCCTGCCATCGGCCCTGATGCGTTTGAGGTGGGACAAGATGTATTTGATGCGTTTTGCACCCCTATGCCGGAAGCTGTCGATGCGTTTGAAGACATCGGCAGCGGCAAATACCTTGCCGACATTTACGCTTTGGCGCGCATGGTTCTGCACCGCGAGGGCGTGAACATGATTTATGGCGGCACCCATTGCACCGTCTTGGAACGCGATACTTTCTTCTCCTACCGCCGCGACGGACAAACCGGCCGCATGGTCAGCCTGATTTGGTTGGAAAAATAAGATTTGCACCATCAAAGACAAGGCCGTCTGAAATACTTTCCGTTTACGGTTTCAGACGGCCTAAACATTATTCGTTATAATCCGACGATACCGTAACCGGTTTCAACGAAGGAATATCCAATGAAAAAAATCCTATTGCCTGCACTCGCCCTATTGCTTGCCTCTTGCGGTTTCCACCTGAAAGGCACAGGCGTGACTTCGCAGCCGCTGCCTTATCAAAACTGGCATGTAGAAGGCGGAGCCGTCATGCAAAAAGCGCTGGAAAATGCCTTACGCCGTGCCGACGGTCATCCGGTTAGCGAAGCCGAATCACAAATCACCCTGCGCGTTGTCGACTTTCAAAAACGCCGCGACATCTACACCATTACCCGCGCCGCCGCAATCAACGAATACCTGCTGGCCATGACCGTCAAAGCCCAAGCCTTCCGCAACGGCGAGCCGGTTGGCGAACCGATGGAAGTCAAGGTTCACCGCACCATGGACTACGCCGACAGCGAAGTTTTGGGTAAACAGGAAGAGGAAGAAACCATTTGGTCTGAAATGCGCATCGACGCTGCAGATCAAATCGTCCGCCGCCTGACTTTCCTGAAGGCACAATAATGGCTGCCGCGCCCATTGAGAGCCTGCGCCCTGATACGCCGCTCAAACCGTTGTACATCATCCACGGCGAAGAGGATTTGTTGCGCATCGAGGCTTTGGATACGCTGCGCGCAGCCGCAAAAAAACAAGGTTATCTCAACCGCGAAGTTTATACCGCCGAAAACAATTTTGACTGGAACGAGCTGTTGCACAGTGCCGGCAGCGCAGGTTTGTTTGCCGATTTGAAACTACTGGAAATCCACATTCCCAACGGCAAACCCGGTAAAAACGGAGGCGATGCCCTGCAAGCCTTCGCCGAACGCCTGCCCGAAGATACGGTTACGCTCATCCTCCTGCCCAAGCTTGAAAAAACGCAAATCCAGTCCAAATGGTTTTCCGCATTGGCGGGCAAAGGCATCGTCTTAGAAGCAAAAGCCGTTGCGCCACATGCTTTGCCGCAATGGATACAGGGCCGTCTGAAACAGCAGGGTTTGGATATCGAACCTGAAGCACTCGCCCTTTTTGCCGAGCGCGTCGAAGGCAATCTTTTGGCCGCCCGTCAGGAAATCGAAAAACTCGCCCTGCTCCATCCACAAGGCCATTTAATCAATATTACCGACGCAGAAGCCGCAGTTGCCACCGTCGCCCGCTTCGACGTATTCCAACTGGCAGGCGCATGGATGAAAGGCGATGCCCTGCGCGTTTCCCGTTTGCTGGACGGTTTGGAAGAAGAAGGCGAAGAGCCGGTTTTGCTGTTGTGGGCGGTTGCCGAAGACATCCGCACCCTAATCCACCTGACTGCCGCACTCAAGCAGGGCCAAAACATCCAAAGCCTGCGCAACAGCCTGCGCTTATGGGGCGACAAGCAGACCCTTGCACCGATGGCGGCCAAACGCATTTCCATCAACCGCCTGCTCGACGCACTCAAAACCTGCGCCAAAATCGACCGCATCATCAAAGGCGCGGAAGAAGGCGATGCATGGACTGAGTTCAAACAACTCGTTACCTCGCTGGCCGCTTGAAACCGTTGCCACGTATCAAGAAACTTGCACGTAATACGCCCCAAAAACAGAAAATACTGTAAAATAGCGTAAACTCAAATTCAGGCCGTCTGAACCTCGCATTTCAGACGGCCTCTTCCAGCAAAAAACAAGGAAACACCAACCATATGGATAATAAAACCAAACTTCGCATCGGCGGTCTGGTCCTGCTGACCACTGCCGTATTAAGCCTCATCATCGTTCTGATCGTCGATTCATGGCCGCTTGCCATCCTGTTGGCCGTCATCATCGTGGCCGCTGCCGCAGGCGGTTTCGTTTGGACTTCACGCCGTCAGCAACGCCAATTCCTCGAGCGCCTGAAAAAATTCGACATCGATCCGGAAAAAGGCCGTATCAACGAAGCCAACCTGCGCCGCATGTACCACAGCGGCGGTCAACATCAAAAAGACGCGATTACCTTGGTTTGCCTGTCGCAAAAATGTTCCGTTGACGAAGCGCACGCCATCTTCAAAAAACGTCCGACCCGTCAGGAAATGAACCAAATGGCTGCCCAACAGGCACGCGGTCAAAAACGTCCACATCGCTAATCTCGACAGTAACAGGCCGTCTGAACATCCTATCCCGTTTCAGACGGCCTGTTTTTATTTCCATCAAACCCATTTCCGTTTCCATCGCATTATGACCCGTCTTCCTACCGCCCCACTCAAACGCCGCCTCGCCGCACTGGTTTACGAACTTCTCCTGACCGGCGCCGTTACCAGCATTGCCGCCCTTGCAGCCGGTATTGTCGCCATCTTTCTCAATCCTGTTTCCACGCGCCTGTCCATGCTGGCAACCTGTCTGATTCTGTTCTACGCATGGTGGCTCTACTTCCGCACCAACTGGCACAAAAAAGGCCAAACCCTCGCCATGCAGACATGGAAAATCGGCTTGGCCGATAAAAACGATACTCAGCCGCCCCTGCCGCAGCTGCGCCTGCGCTTTATTTGGGCAAGCATTTTTATTGTCTTCATTCCCCTATTTGCCTACGCCGGATTGCGTCATCTGCTCAATATCCCTCCTAAAGGCGCATTCGGTGCTGCGCTTATTTGGCTCATCCTGCCATGGGGCTTCGCCCTGTTCCATCCCGACCACCAGTTCCTCTACGACTTCTTGGCCGGAACAAGGCTGGTGGATTTAAATCAGAAGAAAACAAACGAATAAAATTCGCAAGCATCTCAAGCTCTAAATAAAATAAAGGCCGTCTGAAACTCAAGATAAGTTTCAGACGGCCTTTAATCATGAAATCAAGCGATGATTATTCTTGCCAACGTTTGAACACCAGCGAAGTATTGACGCCGCCAAAAGCAAAGTTATTGCTGACCACATAATCTGTTTGAATCTCACGTCCGCCTGTTTGGATGTAATCCACCTTGCCGCAACGCGGATCAATGTTTTCCAAATTGACAGTCGGCGCAAACCAACCATTGTTCATCATTTCGATGGTAAACCAGGCTTCCAATGCGCCGCATGCACCGAGTGTATGGCCGAGATAGCTTTTTTGTGAACTCATCGGCACAAAACCAAACACTGCCTCAGTCGCCAGCGTTTCGGCAATATCGCCTTTTTCGGTCGCCGTACCGTGGCCGCTGACATAGCCGACTTTATCAGGCGTAATACCGGCGTCTTTCAGCGCAAGCTCCATACATTTTTGCATAGTTTCTTTTTGCGGTTGGGTAACGTGACTGCCGTCACTGTTGGCACCATAGCCGACAAGTTCAGCATAGATTTTCGCACCGCGCGCACGGGCGTGCTCCAACTCTTCCAATACGAAAATGCCTGCACCTTCGCCGATGACCAAGCCGTCTCGAGCGTTGTCGTAAGGGCGCGGCGTCAGCTCAGGTTCGCCGTTGCGGCGGCTGGCGGCATAGAGTGAATCGAAAACATACACTTCGGACGGACAAAATTCTTCGCCGCCGCCAGCCAGCATCATATCAATCAGGCCGTATTTAATCGCTTCGTAAGCATAACCAATGCCTTGGCTGCCGGAAGAGCACGCGCTTGATGTCGGGATGATGCGGCCTTTCAAACCGAAGAAAATGCCGATATTGGCGGCAGTCGTATGCGGCATCATGCGCACATAAGTATTGGCGTTGAAATTGCGCGATGTGCCTGTTATCAAAAGTTCGCCCATATCGCCGATGTCTTTGGTGCTGCCGACAGACGAACCGCACGCTACGCCCATACGGCCGTCGGTAATGCTTTCATCGCCCAGCAAACCCGCATCCGTCAAGGCTTGCTCCGCCGCATCGACACACAAATGCGATACGCGACCCATGCTTCTAAGCTGCTTGCGCGTCCAGTGTTCGGGAGGAGAATAGCCTTCAATCGGCGCACCCAGTTGCGCTTCCAATTCAGGAAAGCGTCCACTCCAGTCCATGTATTTGACCGCGTTTTTTTCGGCTTTAAAGGCCGTCTGAATACTTTGCCAATCACGGCCGAAAGCGGTAATACCGCCGATACCTGTTACAACGACTCTTCTAGTATTCAACACAAACCTCCGTTCACAGCAATCACTTGACGCGTAATGTACGCCGCTTTTTCATCCATCAGGAAGCGCACCGCATGCGCCACTTCCTCGGGCAATCCCATACGCGCAGCAGGGACGGCCTTTAAGATTTCTTCGACAGGCACGTTCTCATCGATAATATCGGTATCGATAAGGCCCGGCGCCACGCAGTTGACGGTAATTTTGCGTTTTGCCAACTCAACTGCCAAGGCTTTTGCCGCGCCGATTAAGCCCGCTTTGGACGCGCTGTAATTGACCTGACCGCGGTTGCCCGTCAAACCGGACACCGACGCCATGCACACAATCCGTCCGGCTTTGCGGCGGCGGATCATCGGCATGGTCAAAGGGTGCAACACATTATAAAAACCGTCCAAATTGGTACGCAACACCAAGTCCCAATCATCATCAGTAAACGCAGGAAACGCATTGTCGCGCGTCAGCCCGGCATTCAGTACCACGCCGTAATATGTGCCGTTTGCCTCAATGTCGGCAGTCAAAATTTCTCGGCAGTCTTCGCGGTCGGACACGTCAAACTGCAACACGCGCGCATTTCTACCCAATGCACGGATTTCTTCCGCTACAGCTTCCGCTTCGTCACGACGGCTGCGGCAGTGGACGACAATATCAAAGCCGTCTTGTGCCAAACCAAGCGCGACGGCTTTGCCGATACCGCGATTAGACCCTGTAATTAAAATAGTTTCACTCATACGTTTTCTCACTATATCGACAGGCCGTCTGAATCTTTGTCTTTTCAGACGGCCTTGTAAACGGTTTAAATGATTTGACCGTCTTTCGGACTGTACACATTCAAAGAGGCTTTTGCCAGCAAACCGTCTGGCGGCAACAGAGGCTTCACATCTTCCGGCGCATCCGTCCAGCGCAACTCGCAATCAAATACGCCCATGCCGCCCAAATCCTGAATGGACACATGCGCCCTGACTTCCAGCTCAGTACCGACAGGCACGGAATCGGCAAACAAATCCAGCTTGCGCGTTCCCAATAAAAAACCCAAGCGTACAGGCTCTCCGGCCTTTAAAGCCTCAATGCCTGCATACGCGCCTATGCCCTGAGCCATCAATTCCATATAAGCCATAGACGGCAACACGCCGTCCTGCAGCAAAATATGCTTATCGCCAACCGGCGCACGGCAAACCGTATAGTCATCGCCAAATTCTTTCACACAGTCGATAAGCACCATATGTCCGCTGTGCGGAAGCAGCGAAGCCACATCATAAATCGGGGCACTCGGTATTGAAGGCATAAAATGTCATCCGGGAATAAATTACGTTACAATATGCATTATAACAGAGCCTAGCTTTTACTAACCCATTTCATTACAATGTATGAAAATGTAAAACATTGAAAGACATCATGCCTCAAAACGTTTGCCGTTTCAGCTTCAATATCGCCGCATGGCAGGCCTCCTCCAGCAAAATCAGTACGCCGGAGCAATGGCAGGACTGGGCGCAGGGAAAACTCGATACCGCCTCACTGCCGGAGTGCAAACCCGCGCTCTCCTTTTTACCGCCAATGCAACGCCGCCGCTTGGGAAAAGCGGCACGCTTGGTTTGCGATGCCGCATGGAATCTGGCCGACCAATATCCCGAAAGCGTCCCGGTGTACGTTTCGCATGACGGCGAAAGCAACCGCAGCTTTGAATTGTGGCAAGAACTTTTAAACACGCATACCGTGTCGCCGACCTCATTCGGCCTGTCCGTCCACAACGCAACGATTGGGCAATGGTCGATGTTGCGCAAAGACATGAGTGAGCATACCGCGTTGGCCGTTGCCGCCGATTCCTTTGAAACCGCGCTGACCGAGGCATTTGCGCTTTTGCAAGACGGCGCGCCATCTGTTTTAGTGATTGTCGCCGATGATCCGTTGTCCGAAGACTATCCCGTCTTGGCTACACGTGCGCCGTTTGCCTATGCATTGGCACTGGTAATCACAAAGGGCGAAGACTATACCTTAAGCTTGGAAACCACATCCGCAAGGCCGTCTGAAAACCTTAACGATACAACAGTCGAGCCCTATTGGAGCAGCCTGGAGTGGGTACGCTTCCTGCTTTCAGACGGCCGACAACACACGCAACACTATATCGGCAGAAACTGGCACTGGCAGAAAAACGCATGAAGACTTTAGACTATTTCCGTCGCTTTTTTGCCACACTCTTCGGCTTCATCCTCTTCGGCGTTGCAGGCGTATTGTTCAAAATCGCACTTTTGCCCTATACGCTCAAATCGACCAAGGGCGACATCAAACGCCAACTTGAAGCAAGGCGCATGATAGGCAAAGTTTGGCGTTTCTTCGTCGGCTACCTGCAATGGTCGGGCGTATTGAGCGTCCGCTTCAACGGCTTGGAAAAACTCGGCAGACCCGGCCAGCTCATCCTTGCCAACCATCCCTCGCTTTTGGATGTTGTTTTACTGATCAGCCACTTCCCCGACCCGAACGTGTTGGTCAAAAAAGACCTGTTGCACAACCCCAGCATGAAAAGCCAGATTATCGCTTCAGGCTACATCCCCAACGACGAAAGCATGGAAATGTTGGAAGAAATCGACGCCGTATTCAAAAGCGGGCAAAGTATGCTGATTTTCCCCGAAGGCACGCGCACAGGTTGGGACGGACAGGTTAAAATGCACCGCGGCGCCGTATCGCTCGGTTTGCGCAGCGCATCAGTCATCACGCCCGTGTGCATCAAGATGACGCCGCCCAATTTCAAAAAGGGGCAACCGTGGTACAAAATCCCGCCACAAAAAATTCATTATGAAATTACCGTCGGCGACGACATCCTGCCGGAAGAATGGCTGGCAGAAAAACCCCTACCTATCGCCGCACGCCGTTTAAACGAATACCTGCAAGACTATTTTACAAGGAAAACCACATGAGCAATTTAGAAAACCAAATCAAACAATTAATCATCGACAGCTTGGGCTTGGAAGACATTACCGTTGCCGACATCGGCAGCGAAGATCCTCTTTTCGGCGACGACGGCCTGGGCCTGGATTCGGTTGATGCATTGGAACTTGGTTTGGCCGTACAAAAAACCTTCGGCTTCCAGCTCGACGGTGAAAACGACAACCTGCGCGAAAACTTTGCCAACGTCAAAACTCTGGCCGAGTTCGTCAAGAGCCGCCAAGCATAAGGGAGAGAGAAGATGACCGAACAAGAAGTACGCACCCTGCTGACCGATGCACTGGTTAACCTGTTTGAAATCGAACCGGAACGCATCAAACCCGAAACCAACCTCTACGAAGATTTGGAAATCGACAGTATCGACGCCATCGACCTCATCGACCACATCAAACGTGAAACCGGCCGCAAACTACAAGCCGAAGACTTCCGCAATGTGCGTACCGTAGAAGACGTGGTTCAAGCGGTTTTTAAAGTACAACAAGATTCCTGATTCCGCTTTGAATCAGCATATTTTCAGACGGCCTTGTCAATCCGCAAGGTCGTCTGAACATCAATAAACAACATCAACCTTTCTCACTTATCCATAATATACAACTGACACCATGAAAAAATTCATTTCCCTACTGCTCTTACTCCCCGCCTTGTCTGCGCACGCTGAAATTTCTCTCATCAAAAAAATGACACATACCGAGTGTATGCAAGTCATCCGTGATTCATTGGATATGTATAACGATATAGTTTTTTGTGAAAAAGAGGCAAACGATGAGGCTGAAGACAACGGTTCGCTGGCATCGACTATGGCTGGATTTATCAACAGTAAATCAGCAATGTCGCCCATCTGCCCAACGGTCAAAAAAATGACCAAACAAGAGCAAACTCAATTTTATTCCCGCTATCCACAATCTCATGAACCCAAAGAGGTGGCAAAATTCTGTACCCCGAAAAACCGCAAACACATTGCCAAGCTCTATCCAAAATACTATAAGCTGCTCGTAGAATATGAAGCCTTTGAAAAAAATAAAAATAAGGAAGAAAACGAATAACCCAAGACGCCATCGACCTTATTGACCACATCAAACGCGAAAGCGACCGCAAACTGCAACCGGCAAACCTGCTCAAAGAACAATGATATTAATTGATTTCTCTCTTACGAAACAAAATATTTAATATCAAATCAATAATTTTCAACTGGAGAGTTATAAATATGGAATCATCTTTATCATCGATCTTTATTGTTCTTGCATTGTTATCTACCGGTTTCCTATCTGGTAAATTTCTTGCACCACCCCTTCGACAAGTCCTACTCAAACCCCTGTCCTTTATTGTCCTGCTGCTGCTCTTTTTCATGGGCTATGAGTTCGGCGGCGTCTTTACCGACCCGAATCTGGGCGCGGACATCGTCAAATATGCCCTGCTGCTCGCACTGATTATCAGCGCGTTTACCTTGATTGCGCTTTATCGCAAACCCGAAGCCTCGACTGCTCCCACTCCATCGGGTAGCTTTATCAAACCCTTTTACGGCTGTTTCAAAGCCTTTGCTTTTTTCGGTTTGGGTGTCGCGACATTTGCCTTTTTCGGGCGACAGGTCGGCAATCTGCCCATCGACAGCACCCATATCCTCTATCTGCTGATTTTCATGGTTGGCATAGACTTGGTTCATTTCCAGCTTGGCGGATTCGGACGTAGGATTTTCCTGCTGCCGCTTCTGACCGTTGCTGCAACCGCCGCCGCGTGTTTCGTTTTTTCGCTATGTTCGCCCTATTCGTTTGCCCAAAGCCTGGTATTGTCTGGCGGTTTCGGCTGGTTCTCCCTTTCGGGTCCTATGGTTGGAAAAGCTGTATCGCCCGAAATGGGTGCGGCAGCGTTTATGACCGATTTTTTCCGCGAAATGATCAGCATCGTCTTCCTGTATTTCTACGGACGAAAGCAGCCTATGGCGGCAATCGGCATTTCTGGCGCAGCGGCAATGGACTCCGCCCTACCCTTTATCAAAGAAAACTGCCGTGTCGAATACATCAAATACGCCATCGTCAGCGGCTTTATCCTGACCCTTGTCGCACCGTTTTTTCTGTCCGCCGCCATTGCCATGTTGAACTGACCCTGCTATTTTACAAACAACTTTCAGACGACCTTTCCCCCCCAAAAAACCCCAAAAGTCGTCTGAAACCGAACACCATTATGAAAACACTGGGAAAACTCCTACTGACCCTCGCCAGCCTCGCCTATCCGCTCCTATGGTATTACGGCAGGGAAAACGGCGCGTTTTTCTGGCTTGCCGCCGCCATGTGCATCCTGTGGCTGATACGCGCCGCCATGCCGCAAACCACAGCCCAACGCATTACGGCGATTATCCTTGCTGCTTTTTTTGCGGCGATACTGGTTTTCAGACGGCCCGACTCGATGTATTGGTATCCCGTTGCCGTCAACGCGCTGATGCTTGCCGTTTTCGGCGGCAGCCTGTTTGCCAAACAAACGGTTACCGAACGCCTCGCCCGACTGCAACACCCCGACCTGCCGCCCGAAGGTGTGCTGCATACCCGTCGTGTTACGCAAATCTGGTGCGCCTTCTTCATTTTCAACGGCGCAACCGCCGCCATTTTGGCTGGCTTGCAATATTACGACTGGTGGGCGGCTTATACAGGCATCGTGTCTTATGTGTTAATGGGAATCTTATTTGCCGGAGAGTGGATTTATCGGAAATTGGTTTTGAAGGTTTAATCCATTAAAAATATTTCATCAATTAGACGAATAACCATAATGAAAAAAATTATCCTACTCACCCTGATTTCCTTCACATTTACCGCATGTTCTTCGACATCTAAAACGCCTTTATCCCCTGAAGAAAAGGCAGAAGCCGAATACAAGAAAAATTATACGGAAGTTGCCAGCCACACCATCAAAACGCGCTCGGGAAACCTGACCGTCATTGACCGAATACACAATCGTTATTCTGACGATACCACAACCAGCAGCATGAATTTGATGATTATTCGGAAATCCAATACGGTAAAAGCAAGAGCTGCACAAACAGCCGTATTTACAGCAACTTTTGCATTATTCATTCTTGCCGGTAGTAGCGGTCATATTGCATATGAAGGCCCTGACCTGCTGGGCAAAAACAGTTTAAGCGGGAAGCCCATTAAACCGAATTTTGCGAATCCTGTTTTTGAACAATTCTCCCCAAAAGTTCGCGATTGGGCGGCAAAACGGTCATTTAAAGGCAATAGTGCCAATAAAAAACTATTTGTCCAACCGGGCCGTTTCTATTTGGTTTATGAAAAATTCAATAAACGAGACCGATTCTTTCTGAACAATGAAGTCAGCCTTTTTTTAGACGGACAAAGCGGCAAAACCGATCGGCTACTCCATTGCTTCAAAAGAAGTGAAAGCCATTCATTGGAAGAGTGGCAGGCAAATGATTACGAATTAGTATGCCAAACGACAAACAAACAATACGATGAATGCTTGGCCCAATTCAAAGAAGATACCAAGGCAAATACATCAAAATTATAAAACCTTAGAACCATCATGCACCTAACCCAAATTCTATCCCCCGACCTGCCCCAACACGACCTTATCGCCACGCATCCGAATTGGACGCGTGCTGATTTCAACCGTACGGTTTTTCATCTGTCAGGCCGTCTGAAACAGGCAGGCGTGCAAACTGCCGCGTTATGGTTTGACGATGCCGCGCTGTTTGCCTGTGCCGTGTTGGCAGTGTGGCATTCTGGCGGAAAAGTTTTATTGCTACCCAATTTGGCGCAAGACAATTTGGAGTGGGGAAAAACGGCAGAAGCGTTTTTAACGGATTCAACAGATAAAAAGCTGTCTTCAGACGGCCTGAATATCTGGCACTTGCCTGATGTATTAACTCAAACAGAATTGGAAGGGCTGAATACTTATCCTGAAAACCATCTGATTCCCGACCATGCCGGAGCATGGCTGAAAACATCAGGTTCCAGCGGTGAAGCGCAGATTATTGTGAAAACCGCCGCGCAAATGCAGGCAGAAGCTCTGACTTTGGCAAATACGCTGCCATTTGGACAACACAGTGAAACCGTGATCGGCAGCGTAATTCCGCAACATCTTTACGGCTTCACGTTCCGCTTCGCACTCGCACTGACAATGGGTTGGACTATGGAGCGACAGCAGGCGGTTTATCCGGAAAACCTGCTTTCCAGCACGGCCGCACACGATAAAGTGGTTTGGATTGCCAGTCCGGCCGTGCTCAACCGCTTGGGCAAAAACCGCAACTGGCAGAGTATCGGCCATAAAATTACAGGCATTGTCTCGGCCGGCGGTGCGTTGCCCGCAGCCACGGCGGATTTGCTGCAACAGGCTGCCGTACGCCCGTTTGAAGTTTATGGTAGTACCGAAACCGGCGTGATTGCCTCACGTTGCGAACGCCAAGAATGGCAGCCTTTCGAAGGCGTGGAAATCGGGCAAAACGAAGAAGGCGCACTGTGGGCTTCTTCGCCTTGGTCGCCCGAACCCCGCCAAACCGCCGATTTGATCGAGCCGCAAGATGACGGTTTTCTGTTACTCGGTCGCCAAGACCGCATTATTAAATTTGAGGACAAACGCGTGTCGCTGACCCAAATCGAACACGAACTTTTACAACACCCTTGGATTGCCGACGCCCACTGCGGCCGCCATCCGCAGCATCAACGCATTGCCATATGGGCGGCATTGAACGCAGACGGTATCGCCGCCTTACGCGAGAAAGGCCGTGCCGCGGTTGCTGATACGCTCAAACGCCATCTGGCCGCCACGCAGGACACCATCGCCCTGCCGCGCTACTGGCGTTTTACCGACAGCCTGCCGCGCAATGCCCAAGCCAAAATCGCCGCGGCGGATTTTCAGACGGCCTTTACCGTCGCCCAGACATCGCCCGTTTGGTCAAAAACATCATCTGACGATGAAACCAATATCGAAACTTTTATCGGGCGCGTGCCTTTGGATTTGGTTTATTTCGGCGGCCATTTTGCCACCTTCCCGCTGGTTCCAGGCGTGGTCGAGCTGCAATGGGTGCGCAATCTGATCGCGCCCAAGCCATGGAGTAAACAGCGTATCATCCGCATCGAAAATCTAAAATATCAGCAGTTTATCCGTCCTCACGATGAAGTGTCGGTGGAGCTGAAATACGATGAAGGTAAAAATAAACTGAGCTTTAAAATCAACAACGGAGAGCATCCGTGTGCATCAGGACGGATTGTGTTTGAGGCCGTCTGAATATACTTATTAACTTTTTAGTGGAAAACCAACAATATGCAACTCTTCCCTGCCCTAGAACAACGCTATTCCCACGAACACCAGTCCGCAGGCGAGGCTCAACGTCTGGCTCAAGAAATCGCTTTTGCACCGATTGTGTTCCAAGTTTCCCGCCTGATGGTGAAATTTGGCATTCTGGACTTGCTGAACGACCATCCAGACGGCCTCACTCAAGCCGAAATTGCTGAAAAAGCGAAAATCAGCAACTACGCGGCACAAGTCCTGCTGGAAGCTTCACTGTCTATCGGCACTGTCTTGACTCGCGACAACCGCTATTTCATCAGCAAGGCCGGTTGGTTTGTCCTCAAAGACAAAATGGCCCGCGTCAATATGGATTTCACGCAAGAAATCTGCTACCAAGGCATGTTTGACTTGGAAAAAACCCTGCAAACGGGCAAACCCGAAGGCCTGAAAGTATTCGGCGACTGGCCGACCATTTACGAAGGCCTGTCTTCATTGCCAAGCATCGCGCAGGAAAAATGGTTTGCATTCGACCATTATTATTCCGACAACTCCTTCGCCGAAGCACTGAACACCGTGTTCGCCAAGCCGGTTAAAAAACTGCTTGATGTCGGCGGCAATACCGGCCGCTGGGCGGAGCAATGTGTCAACCACAATGCCGAAGTCGAAGTAACCATCATGGATCTGCCGCAACAAATCGGCTTGATGCGCGAAGCGACTAAAGGCAAAAACGGCGCGGACCGTATCCACGCCCATCCGGCCAACCTGCTTGATCCTGAGATTCCGTTCCCAACCGGTTTTGACGCGATTTGGATGAGCCAATTCCTAGACTGTTTCACCGAGGAACAAGCCACCAGCATTCTTCAACGCGCCGCTGCATCCATGAGCGAAAACACCAGCCTCTACATCATGGAGCCTTTCTGGGACAGACAACGCTACGAAACCGCCGCCTACTGCCTGACCATGACCAGCCTGTATTTCACTGCCATGGCCAACGGCAACAGCAAAATCTTCCACTCTGAAGACTTGATCCGTTGCGTTGAAAAAGCCGGATTGAAAGTAGCGGAAGTTTCAGACGGCATCGGCCGCGGCCACAGCATCTTGCGCTGCGTTAAGGCCGTCTGAACATCATCTTTTAAACCCTAAAAATAAACCGACCCTGACAGCCATTTCAGCTATCGGGGTCGGTTTGTTTTAGGTATCAGCCTTAAAACATCAACCGCGCAACATCCATACTGCACACACTAAAACAATCGCCACCGACAAAGCGGCAAGCAGTTGCCCCATTCCGGCCAATTTAGGCTGCTGGACATCGATGGTTTTAAAGCCGTTAATCATCGGCGTAATCAAATCCTGTTTTTTCACAAAGCGATACAGCAAAACAGCTGCAATATGTACGCCCACCAAAACAGCTAAGACATTAAAGAAATTGACATGGATTTTTCGCACCAGCGTACCGGCGTGTTCGCTGACCAAATAATTTAAAAAGCCGGAATTGGTAAACGTATTTTCATCGGCGGCAAATAAGCCTGTGGCCGTCTGAAAAACCAGGGCGGCCAATAAAGCAATGACCATCAGCGCGCCCAAAGGATTGTGGCCGACCAATTCGTCTTCAGACATCTGGCCTTGCGTATAGCGGCGGATTTCGGAAAACGGGCGCACAAATCGGCTGAATTTTGCCGTATCGCTGCCCCAAATCCCCCAACACAAGCGGAAAACCACCAAAGCCAGCATAAACAAACCGCCGCGCAAGTGCCATACCAGCATATCGCCGCCTTGGGTTGCGCTGTACCACATGAATCCCATCAATAACACCAAGAGCCAATGGAACAGGCGCGTAGGTGCGTCCCAAACTTTTATTTTTTGCTTCATTACCTTTTACTTTCTGATTTAAAATTAAATTTCTTATCTTGGAAGGTTACGCCATGCAGCCCATCTACACGCTTCCCGAATCGCTTCAAGCTTTTCAGACGGCCTTAGCATTTCCTGACGTATTCCGCCCCCGCATCCAAGAATCGCACAAAGGCACATACGGCACACTTGCCATTATCGGAGGCGCAACAGGAATGAGCGGTGCGGTGGTTTTGGCAGCCACAGCCGCCATGTATCAAGGGTGCGGCAAGGTTTGGGCGGGTTTCAACCAAGCCACGCTGCCCTTTGCCATCATTCCCGAACGCCCTGAAATCATGCTCGCCACTGTAACCCAACTGATGGAGCGCAACGATGTCGGCGCACGCGTAATCGGCTGCGGCTTTGGTTTGGACGGATTATCAGAGCAGCTGCTGCCCCAAATCCTGTCGACACACCACGACCAGCCTTTATTGCTCGATGCCGATGCTTTGACACTGCTTGCCCGTTCTTCCGAATTGGCCGAACGCCTCAAATCGTACAAACATATCGTCCTAACACCTCATCCGGCAGAAGCTGCACGCCTACTCGGTACCGATACCCAATCAGTTCAAGCCGACAGGCAAAAAGCCGTAACCGAAATCAGCCGTAAATATGGCGCAACCGTCGTATTGAAAGGCCATCATACATTGGTGGCCACGGCAGACGGCATAGTCTATACCAACACCAGCGGCAATGCCGGTTTGGCCACCGCCGGCAGCGGCGATGTCTTGAGCGGCATTATCGGCAGCCTGCTGGCACAAGGCATTCCGACATTCCAAGCCGCCTGCGCAGGCGTATGGCTGCATGGTGCAGCGGCCGATGTCATCAAACACAGCGGCCAAATCGAAACCGGGATGCTCGCCGGAGAAATCGCACCTGCCGCCCGATGGCTGCGCAATATTTTATCAAAAGAATAATGCTGTCTATATCATAAATACAAATTGCAGGCCGTCTGAAAATCAATCCTTATTTTCAGACGGCCTGGTTTATTTTTAAGTCATTTTGCAAATTAAGGTTAAGGCGTGTATCCTTGACTTCCCTTAAAAACAACTTCACAACATATTATCATGAGTATCTTCAATAAAATCAGCAACTTTATTGGAAAAACATTTTCCCTTTGGGCTGCGCTCTTTGCCGGTATCGCTTTTTTCGCACCCGATACCTTCAAATGGGTCGGCCCTTACATTCCTTGGCTTCTGGGCATCATCATGTTCGGTATGGGCTTGACGCTCAAACCTTCCGACTTCGATATTTTGTTTAAACGCCCCAAAGCCGTCATCATCGGTGTGATTGCCCAATTCGCCATCATGCCTGCAACCGCCTATCTGCTGGCCAAGCTGTTGAACCTGCCTGCCGAAATCGCGGTCGGTGTGATTTTGGTCGGCTGCTGCCCGGGCGGTACGGCTTCCAATGTAATGACTTATCTGGCGCGCGGCAATGTGGCTTTGTCGGTTGCCGTTACATCGGTTTCTACTCTGATTTCTCCATTGCTTACCCCCGCTATCTTCCTGATGCTTGCCGGTGAAATGCTGGAAATACAAGCGGGCAGTATGTTGATGTCCATCGTCAAAATGGTTTTGTTCCCCATCGTTTTGGGCTTGATTGTCCATAAAGTCTTGGGCAACAAAACTGAAAAACTGACCGACGCGCTGCCACTGGTTTCCGTTGCCGCCATTGTACTGATTATCGGCGCGGTTGTCGGTGCCAGCAAAGGCAAGATTATTGAAAGCGGCCTGTTGATTTTTGCCGTTGTCGTACTTCACAACGGCATCGGCTATCTGCTCGGCTTCTTTGCCGCCAAATGGACCGGCCTGCCTTATGATGCACAAAAAACGCTGGCCATCGAAGTCGGTATGCAAAACTCAGGCTTAGGCGCCGCGCTTGCCGCCGCACACTTTGCCGCCGCTCCGGTTGTTGCCGTTCCCAGCGCATTGTTCAGCGTGTGGCACAATATCTCCGGCTCGCTCCTGGCAACTTATTGGGCAGCCAAAGCCGATAAAAATAAAGAATCCTAAACGTCTTTAATCATAAGGCCGTCTGAACAGGGATAAACGAAATCAACGATTTCTGCCTTACCTGTTCAGACGGCCTTTATTTTGAAATCAAGCAGGATTATTGTTTGGCTGCTTCGATTTGGATATTGATGTTTACTTTTTTGCTCATACCGGCACTCACTAAATAATCCAAGCCCCATTTGGTACGGTCGATGGTGGTACTGAAGTCGCCGCCGCATACTTCTGCTTTTAACATCGGGCTTTGGTAGCAGTTGAATTTATCGGCTTTGAGTTTTACCGGCGCAGTTTTGCCGTTCATGGTCAGATTGCCGTCAACGGAAAGCAGTTTTTTGCCGTTGAAATTGAATTTGGTGGATACAAAACGGATTTCAGGGTATTTGTCTGCATTGAAAATATCGGCAGATTTCAAATGTTGGGTAAAGTGATCAGAACCGGTTTGCAGTTTGGACAAAGGCAATACGATATCGATAGAGCCTTGGCGTTTGGCACGATCAAATTCCAAATTGCCGGTCAAACCATAAATACCGCCGACGTTGGTGCTGGTGTTGAAATGGTCGATGGCAAAGCGGGCATTGGCATGAAATTCGTCCACTTTATAAACAGCGGCAGACGCAGCAGAAGCCAACATGGCCGAACACAATGCAAACATGATTTTTTTCATCGTCTTATCCTTAGAAATGTGAGAAGTTCCCTATCATATCACTTTTTGATGCTAACATCTTTTGCAACTGAGAAAGACAGCGTTTTATCCTAAGAAAACTTCAGGCCGTCTGAACGAGAGGACAGCAAATTCAGGTGAAGCAAATACAGTTTAGTTTTATTACAAAATAGCGTGCTTCATCGCTCGTAATTGGTATAAAATAGCCAGTTATTTCTACAACGGGCCGCCAACCAACCAGCCTATTTCAGACGGCCTCAGCATAAAACAAAGGAACAAAAATGCCTGAATACCGCTCCAAAACCTCTACCCACGGCCGCAATATGGCAGGCGCGCGCGCATTGTGGCGTGCGACCGGCGTAATGGAAACCGACTTCGGCAAACCGATTATCGCCATTGCCAACTCCTTCACCCAATTCGTCCCAGGCCATGTGCACCTGCACAATATGGGCCAACTGGTTGCCCGTGAAATCGAAAAAGCCGGCGGCATTGCCAAAGAATTCAACACCATCGCCATTGACGACGGTATCGCCATGGGTCACAGCGGTATGCTCTACTCCCTGCCCAGCCGCGACCTGATTGCCGACTCCATCGAATACATGGTCAACGCCCACTGCGCCGACGCGCTGGTGTGCATTTCCAACTGCGACAAAATTACCCCGGGCATGCTGATTGCCGCCATGCGCCTGAACATTCCGACCATCTTCGTTTCCGGCGGCCCGATGGAAGCCGGTAAAGTTATCGGCGTGGCCAATATTCAACCCGAACGCCGTTTGGACTTGATCGACGCTATGATCGAATCGGCTGACGACAATATCAGCGACAAACAAGTCAAAGAAGTCGAGCAAAACGCCTGCCCGACTTGCGGCTCCTGCTCCGGCATGTTTACCGCCAACTCCATGAACTGCCTGACTGAAGCACTCGGCCTTTCCCTGCCGGGCAACGGTTCATACTTGGCGACCCACGCAGGCCGCAAAGAATTGTTCCTCGAAGCAGGCCGCATGATTGTCGAAATCACCAAACGCTACTACGAACAAGACGACGAAACCGTATTGCCGCGCAGCATTGCCACTAAAAAAGCATTTGAAAACGCCATGACCATGGACATCGCCATGGGTGGCTCTACCAATACCATTTTGCACCTGTTGGCCGTCGCCAACGAAGCCGGTGTCGATTTCAAAATGGCAGACATCGACCGCTTAAGCCGCGTTGTACCTTGCATCTGCAAAACCGCGCCAAACAATCACGACTACTATATGGAAGACGTGCACCGCGCCGGTGGCATCTTCGCCATCCTGAAAGAATTGGACAAAGCAGGAAAACTGCACACCGACGTGTACACCATCCACGCGCCGACACTGAAAGACGCGATTGAAAAATGGGACGTGACCAACCCTGAAAACACCCATGCCATCGAGCGTTTCAAAGCAGCTCCCGGCGGCGTGCGCACTACTCAGGCGTTCTCGCAAAACCGTATGTGGAAAACCCTCGATCTCGACCGCGAAAAAGGCTGTATCCGCGATGTCGAACATGCCTACTCGCAAGATGGTGGCTTGGCAGTATTGTTCGGCAACATCGCAGAACGCGGTTGCGTAGTGAAAACCGCAGGCGTGGACGAGAGCATCCTCAAATTTACCGGTCGCGCCCGCGTATTTGAAAGCCAAGAAGATGCAGTAGAAGGCATTTTGGGCAACCAAATCGTGGCTGGCGATATCGTCATCATCCGCTACGAAGGCCCTAAAGGCGGCCCGGGCATGCAAGAAATGCTGTACCCGACTTCTTACCTGAAATCCAAAGGTTTGGGCAAAGCCTGCGCCCTCCTGACTGACGGCCGCTTCTCCGGTGGTACTTCCGGCTTGTCAATCGGCCACGCTTCGCCTGAAGCGGCAGAAGGCGGCGCAATCGGTTTGGTACACGAAGGCGACACCATCGAAATCGACATTCCAAACCGCAGCATCCACCTTGTCATTTCCGATGAAGAGCTTGCCGCACGCCGTGCCGAAATGGAAGCACGCGGCAGCAAAGCGTGGAAACCGGAAAACCGCGACCGCTACGTCTCCGCAGCCCTGCGTGCCTACGGCGCGATGGCGACTTCTGCCGACAAAGGCGCAGTACGCGACGTATCGCAAATCGAACGTTAATTAACCTGACTTTAAGGCCGTCTGAACGCTTTCAAGTGTTTCAGACGGCCTTCATTCAAACGGACACATATGGACAAATTCATTTTAGCGATGATCGGCATGGCCATTGCCCTGTTGATTATTATTGGTGGCGGATTTATCGCTGTCGAATATTTCAAATCCCACCCTGAAGCATTCCAAGTCAAGCCGCTATCAAAATAATCATTTAACGGCATGAGTTTCAAGGGGAAAGAGCCGCAGCTCAAGGCCGTCTGAACGCAGCACATATAATGAAACACATTCTTTACTGGCTGGGTGGTTTTGCCGTCGCCCTCGGCATATTCCAATACTACGAAACCCATCGCTATTCCGAAGACCAGCTCATTTACGCCCGACCGCCGCAAAATCGTACTGCCGTTGCCGATTTTGACGCCTTGGCGTATTTAAATTTCCTCCGCTCCTCAGCCAATCTGCCCGCACTGGCGCACTCAGCCACACTCGAACGCGCCGCGCGCAATCATGCCCGCTATCTACTGCAAAACCCTGACGACGGACATGACGAACACAATACGCGCAATCCCTTTTATACAGGCCCACGCCCATCAGACCGCACGCGCAAAGCCGGTTATGCCTATAAAGGCGTGCATGAAAACGTCAGTACCGGCCAGCACCCGCCAAACGAAAAAATCAACGACCATCTACCTGCCCAACATCAGCTGGACAATCTGATGACGGCGATTTACCACCGCCTCTCCTTGCTCGATCAAAATATCGACGAGGCCGGAGCGGCATTTGAATCGCAAGGCAAACAAATCGCGCTCAGCATCAATCAAGGCGACAGCAGATTCAACAGCCTCTGCCAAAAAAACCGCCCCCTATCCAACCTCAGCCGTTCGTTTTATCAAGATGCCTGTCATGGCCATGCCATTGTTTATGCTGATGAAATCTCCAACCGCAAATTCCGGCCTTACATCACCTATCCGCAAGGCAATTTTGCCTCGCCGGTTTTCCATGGCGAACGTCCCGACCCTATGCCGCATTATGAAATGACCGGCAATCCGGTCAGCATCGCCTTCTCAGAACAATCGCCTCCGGTCAAAATGCGTTCGTTCAAACTGTATCAGGGCACAAAAGAAATCAGAGACGTCAAAATCTTAGATAAAGATAATGACCCAAACCGCCTCCTGACCGAACGCCAATTTGCGCTGTTTCCTTTACAGCCATTGGAATACGACACCGACTACCGTGCCGTGTTCGAATACCGTCAAAACGGAAAAGACAAAACAGCCGAATGGACATTCAGCACGCAAAAACCCGATTACCCTTACTTCATCGTCAAAGGCGGCGAAACGCTGGCCATCGAATCCGGACAAAAATATTTTATCCATTGGCAGGATTTTTGGTGCTTGAAGCAATGCGAACGCTACAACTACCGCATGAACCGCGACACCCAAATCGACATTATCGAACGACAGGCCGGCGGCATCATTATCCGTGTCAACGGAAGCAAAGGCAGCAGCATCCGCTTAATGCCCGAAGGCGAAGACAGGCGCGCCATTACACTTTATTTATGGAAATAAAGCCGTTTTCAGACGGCATGAAGCACCAAAAAGCTGATAAAATACCGCCTCACCACCCTACGGCAAGCTATCTAACATGACCAAACATCCGCAAACAGCAGCCAATACCCGCTATGCCTTTGCCAGCATTGCCGCCATGTTGGCCGCGTTTTTACTGTTCGTTGCCGTGATGTTGCTGCCTTTGGGACTGACGGCGGGCACGCAAGTGAGCCTGATACGGTTTTCACTCTACGCAATCGTGCTGTTTGCCGTACTTGGCGGTATTTTTTCTGTACGCGTTGCCTATTTGCGTAAAAAGAACGGAGCATGACATGACCCAAGCCGATAAAATTCCACAAGAAATCCGCCTCCAGCAAGAGCGACGCGTACTGACTTTGGTCTATGTTGACGGTGCCAAGAGCCTTCCTGCCGAATACCTGCGCGTGTACTCGCCCAGCGCGGAAGTGCGCGGACACGGTGCCGGTCAAGATGTTTTGCAAACAGGCAAAGCCGAAGTCAGCATTACCGATTTAGACCCTGTCGGCCAATACGCCTTGAAAATTACTTTTTCAGACGGCCACGACAGCGGCCTTTACGATTGGGACTATCTCTACCGACTGGCGCACAATCAAGACGCACTTTGGCAAGACTATCTCGACCGCCTCGAAAAGGCCGGCGCGTCTAGAACACCAAGTGCCGAAGATTTGAAACCCAAACGCACACATTCCTGCGGTAGCGGCGGTTGCGGCGGAAAGGCCGTCTGAAAAAAGGCGAAGCCGACATTGGATGACGGCAGAATCATTGACGGCAAAGCGTTCCTCCCCGCCTAAAAAAGGACGGGTAGCGGCTATCTTCGGCGATACCAAAGCCTGTCCGCGTGCAGTGCGCGCCGCACAAAACGCAGACGTTTTGGTGCATGAAGCAACCTTTGCCGCAGGCGATGAAGAGACAGCGGAACGAGTGTTCCATTCGACCGTATCCGATGCCGCCAAGCTGGCTTTGCAAGCCAATGTGAAACAACTTTACCTGACCCACATCAGCGCACGTTATACCGAAGAAGAGCAACATCTGATGCTGGAGCAGCAGGCACAAACAATATTTCCCGCGTCGAAAGTGGTTGGCGATTTCGACGTATTCGATATCTGAATCCGTATTATTTTAAGAAGGCAGACACTATGAGCGACCACAAAACCCATTTCGGCTTCTCTACCGTTGACGAAGACGAAAAAGCAGGCAAAGTTGCCGAAGTCTTCCACTCCGTGGCAAAAAACTACGACATTATGAATGACGTAATGTCCGGCGGTCTGCACCGTGTTTGGAAACATTTCACCATCAATACTGCCCGCCTGAAAAAAGGCGACAAAGTATTGGACATCGCCGGCGGTACAGGCGATTTGTCCCGAGGCTGGGCGAAACGTGTGGGCAAAGAAGGCGAAGTTTGGCTGACAGACATCAACTCCTCCATGCTGACGGTCGGCCGCGACCGCTTGCTCAACGAAGGCATGATTCTGCCCGTATCGTTGGCAGACGCTGAAAAATTGCCGTTCCCCGACAACTATTTCAATCTGGTTTCCGTCGCATTCGGCCTGCGCAACATGACGCACAAAGATGCCGCGCTGAAAGAAATGTACCGCGTATTGAAACCGGGAGGCACCCTGCTGGTGTTGGAATTCTCCAAAGTGTACAAACCTTTGGAAGGCGTATACGACCTCTACTCTTTCAAACTGTTGCCGATTATGGGCAAACTGATTGCCAAAGATGCCGACAGCTACCAATACCTCGCTGAGTCCATCCGTATGCACCCCGACCAAGAAACCTTGAAGCAAATGATGCTGGATGCAGGCTTCGACAGCGTGGATTACCACAACATGAGCGCAGGCATCGTTGCCCTGCATAAAGGCGTGAAATTCTAAGGCCGTCTGAAGCAAACACAAAGGGCGTGATTGATAAACACGCCCTTTGTTTTTTAAACCTTACCCAAGCCAATCTGATACAAACCAAAGGCCGTCTGAACAGCCGTAAAACGAAATCAAGGATTTCGGTTACACCATTCAGACGGCCTTAATATGTTCAAATCAGCTTATGTCCCTGCTTTCACGCTTTGCCATTGACGGACCATAAATTTCAACGCCGCCGGCTGGATAGGCACCATGATAAAGCTGTTTTTCAAATCCTCATCGGTCGGGAAAATCGTATTGTCGTTTCTAAACTCTTCATCCATCAGCTCTTGAGCCGGTTTACTGGACGGCGCATAAGTAACAAAATTGCCGTTTTTCGCCGCAACTTCAGGATCTAAGAAATCATTGATATACGCATGGGCATTGGCCACATGTTTGGCATCTTTCGGAATCACAAACGAATCCACCCAAATCCCCACGCCTTCTTTCGGCATCATCACACGGATTTTTTCCTTGCCACCCGCTTCTTCGGCACGGCGTTTGGCAATGTTCAAATCGCCTCCAAAACCAATCGTTACGCAAGTATCGCCGCGCGCCAAATCATCGATAAAACCGGACGAAGTAAAACGCTTGATATATGGACGGTTTTTCTTCAAGACTTCCGTAGCCGCCTTAATATCCGCCGTTTCGCTACTGTTTGGATTTTTACCCATATAGTTCAATACCATAGGATAAATCTCTGCTGCGCTGTCCAAATAGCTGATGCCGCATTGCTTGAGTTTGGACGTGTATTCGGGGTTAAACACCAAATCCCATTGATTGTCCGGCAGCTGATCCGTGCCCAAAGCCTTTTTCACACGCTCGGTATTGATAGCGAAGGTGTTAGTACCCCAATAAAACGGAACGGCATATTCGTGGTTCGGATCAACGCCTTCCATCAGTTTCATCAACTGAGGATTCAAGTTTTTATAGTTGGGAATCAGGGATTTGTCGATTTTCTGATACGCACCTGCCTTAATCTGCCTACCGACAAACGCATTGGAAGGACCTACGATGTCGTAACCCGACTTACCGGTCAACACCTTGCTCTCCAGCGTTTCATCGCTGTCATATACATCGTAAGTTACTGTGATACCGTGTTTTTTCTCAAACGCGGCAACCGTCTCGGGATCAACATATTCCGACCAGTTGTAAATGCTCAATACCTTTTGATTATCGGTTTGTGCCTTGTCGGCAGAAGTTTTGTCCGAGCCGCCGCAGCCGGCAAGTGCCAGCGCAGTCAGTACGATGAGGGGCAGATGTTTGGTCATTATCATTCCTTGCGTATCCGGTTGAAAATAGAGAGGCATTATAAAGCAGGCAAGCCCGAGCGGATAGGCTTCATTGTTAAAAGATATCGTCCCGCTTGAGGCCGTCTGAAAGACGGATTGCAACCAACTTAAAACCTTTCTGCCGATAGCTTGAAATATGGTTTTGCGGTAAGATAACGCCCATTCGTTTTTAATCGCAACGCGCCGTCCGGGCCGTCTGAAACCCTTGTAAAAAATTTATCGAGACATTATGAAAACCACCGAACTACGCCAAAAATTCCTGAAATTTTTCGAATCTAAAGGCCACACCATCGTCCGCTCCTCCTCGCTCGTGCCACACGACGACCCAACCCTGCTGTTTACCAACGCAGGTATGAACCAATTTAAAGACGTATTCCTCGGCTTTGACAAACGCCCCTACAACCGCGCCACTACCGCGCAAAAATGCGTACGTGCAGGCGGCAAACACAACGACTTGGAAAACGTAGGCTACACCGCCCGTCACCACACCTTCTTTGAAATGATGGGCAACTTCTCCTTCGGCGACTACTTCAAACGCGACGCGATCCACTTCGCTTGGGAATTTCTGACTTCCCCCGAATGGTTGAACATCCCTAAAGACAAACTCTTGGCGACCGTTTACGCAGAAGACGACGAAGCCTACAACATCTGGTTGAACGAAATCGGTATGCCTGCCGAACGCATCGTCCGCATCGGCGACAACAAAGGTGCGAAATACGCATCCGACAACTTCTGGCAAATGGGCGACACCGGCCCTTGCGGCCCTTGCTCCGAAATTTTCTACGACCACGGCGAAGAAATCTGGGGCGGCATTCCGGGCAGCCCTGAAGAAGACGGCGACCGCTGGATTGAAATTTGGAACTGCGTATTTATGCAGTTCAACCGCGACGAACAAGGCAATATGAATCCACTGCCTAAGCCTTCCGTCGATACCGGCATGGGCTTGGAGCGCATGGCCGCCGTCATGCAGCATGTTCACAGCAACTACGAAATCGACTTGTTCCAAGACCTGCTCAAAGCCGTTGCCCGCGAAACCGGCGCACCTTTCAGCATGGAAGAACCAAGCCTGAAAGTCATCGCCGACCACATCCGATCCTGCTCCTTCCTGATTGCAGACGGTGTCTTGCCTTCCAACGAAGGCCGCGGCTACGTATTGCGCCGCATCATCCGCCGCGCCGTGCGCCACGGTTACAAACTAGGCCAGAAACAGGCGTTTTTCTACAAACTCGTGCCCGATTTGGTGAAAGAAATGGGCGCCGCGTATCCTGAGTTGAAAGAGAAACAGACACAGATTATGGAAGCCTTGCGCGCGGAAGAAAGCCGCTTCGGCGAAACGCTGGAAAAAGGCATGGGCTTGTTCAACCAAGTGCTCAACGGCATGAAATTCCTGAAACTGGAAAGCTTGTTGCCGCAAGACGGTGTAGGCAAACCTCTGACATTGAAAACCGCAGATGGTGTGGAATTTACCGCCGCTTCCCGTGTTGCTCCGAGCAAAAAGCAAATCGTTATCCGTCCTCGAGTTTCAGGCAGCCTGAACGAAGGCATGTATATCGATTTGCAGGCTGCTTTGGAAACCGCCCATATTCCCGACGCGAAAAAACCGTTTGCCGAAGCCTTGAATACCTACTTGATGGACAACATCGCCAACAGCAAACTCGTTATCGGCGGCGAACACATCTTCAAACTCTACGACACCTACGGTTTCCCCTACGACCTAACCGCCGACATGGCGCGCGAACTGGGCATCGAACTGGACGAAGCAGGCTTCGAGCGTGAGATGGAAGCCCAACGCACACGCGCACGCGCCGCACAAAGCTTCAAAGCCAACGCTCAACTGCCTTACGAAGGCCAGGATACCGAGTTTAAAGGTTATAGCGAACGCCAAACCGAATCTAAAGTCCTCGCCCTCTACAAAGACGGCGAGCAAGTTAATGAATTGAACGAAGGCGACGAAGGTGCCATCGTAATCGACTTTACCCCGTTCTATGCAGAATCCGGCGGTCAAGTCGGCGACGTCGGCTATATCTTCGCAGGCGAAAACCGCTTTGAAGTACACGATACCCAAAAAATCAAAGCGGCCGTATTCGGCCAATTCGGCGTACAAACGTCAGGCCGTCTGAAAGTCGGCGACAGCGTTACCGCCAAAGTGGATGACGAAATCCGCAATGCCAATATGCGCAACCACAGCGCAACCCACTTGATGCACAAAGCCCTGCGCGATGTATTGGGCGAACACGTTGAACAAAAAGGCTCTTTGGTTACCGCCGAATCCACCCGTTTCGACATTTCCCATCCTCAAGCGGTAACTGCCGAAGAAATCGCCGAAGTAGAACGCCGCGTCAACGAAGCCATTTTGGCCAACGTTGCCGTCAATGCAGCCATTATGAGCATGGAAGATGCCCAAAAAACCGGCGCCATGATGCTCTTCGGCGAAAAATACGGCGACGAAGTACGCGTACTGCAAATGGGCGGTTTCTCTACCGAATTGTGCGGCGGTACACACGTTTCACGCACCGGCGACATCGGCCTCTTCAAAATCATCAGCGAAGGCGGTATTGCCGCAGGCGTACGCCGTATCGAAGCCATCACCGGCCTGAACGCACTCAAATGGGCGCAAGAACAAGAGCGTTTGGTGAAAGACATTATTGCCGAAACCAAAGCCCAAACCGAAAAAGACGTACTGGCGAAAATCCAAGCAGGCGCGGCACACGCCAAAGCATTGGAAAAAGAATTGGCACGCGCCAAAGCCGAACTCGCCGTCCACGCAGGCGCCAAACTCTTGGACGATGCAAAAGACCTGGGCGCAGCCAAACTCGTTGCCGCCCAAATCGAAGCCGATGCCGCAGCCCTGCGCGAAATCGTGACCGACTTGACCGGCAAATCAGAACAAGCCATCGTATTGCTCGCCGCAGTCAACGACGGCAAAGTTTCCCTGTGCGCAGGTGTATCCAAAGCCTTGACTGGCAAAGTCAAAGCAGGCGATCTGGTTAAATTTGCAGCCGAACAAGTCGGCGGCAAAGGCGGCGGCAGACCGGATTTGGCACAGGCAGGCGGCAGCGATGTGGAGAAACTGCCCGCGATGATTGAGAGTGTGAAAGATTGGGTCGGCGCGAAGCTGGCTTGATAATAAGGAAGGCAGCCTGAAAGGTTTTCAGGCTGCCTTTTTATTTTTCTTCTAATTCTTTTAATTTTTTTTGTATATCTTTCTCTATTTCCGATAAAGAATATATGTTTGATTGTAGTCTTAATACCGCATTTTTAGGCTTCCATTCAATAACTTTTCCCTTGTCTTTTCTAATGATTTCACTACCATAACCTTGTGATATAGAGAATAAATCAAGAAAACTACGAGGTCCAACTCCAACAAATGGAGTAAAGTTTAATTTATTTGGTTCCGTTTTATGGTTTTTTAATGTCATTGAATCTTTCCACAATTCTAGAGCTTTACTCTTAGGATAAGGTTCTATAAAAAATACTTCCTTGATTCCTGCTGCTACAATATGTTTTGCACAATTATGACATGGAAAAGTAGTAACAAAAATTGATGTTCCTACAGTAGAGTTATTTGTTCTCCCACAAGATAAAATTGCATCCATTTCAGCATGAACTACTCTTCCATACTCAGTAATATCTTTCAATGAACTCTTAGATACGATATCCCTAAGTTTTATCTTATTTTCCTTGTGTTGTTTATTTTCCTCATTAAAAAATGAATTAAATTCATGAATTATTTTTTCTGATATTTCGTTTATAATTTTCTGTTTTTCAATTTGATTGGAATCAAATCCAATTTGATAGTCTCTACCATATTCTATATCATATATTTCACCATTTTTTTCATTGTATTCAGGCCAGTACTGGCCACCACCAAATTTAGGAATATCGTTTGCGCCTGTAGCTATGATATTTCTATCCTTGCTAATTACAGCACCAACTTGTCGAGATAAGTCAGCAGATCTCAAACTTGAAATATATGCCATATACATTGAGAACTCATTAGCTGTTGGAGTAATATAAGGATGTCCAAATATCAAATTTAAAAACCTTTTGCATGAATTTTTTATATGTTCATTTGTTTTATTATCAAATTTTATAAAATAATCAGCTAAATGAAAGGCATCTCGCGTGTGTTGACCATAATCATTATTTTCCCCTTCATCTCTTTCCATGAGTTTTATTGCCTGTTCTGATGTCATACCTATTCCATTTATTAAAACATCTTCACGAATTTCTTTTGATTCATATAGTGATATTTGATAGAAATTTTTATTGTATATTTCTCTAAGGAATTTTATTTCTTCATCATGCTTTAGTGAGTTTATAATAAAAGCTATTCTTTTTATTCCTGAGCTTTCTTTTCTTTTTTGAGCAATTAAATTAACTACCTTAAGAGCTAAATAA
>NZ_JBQCWN010000009.1:0-92969 GCF_051957355.1 Neisseria sp. P0018.S001
TTTAGCAAATGTCAACTAAAATTATCGAAAATTTTAACTAACTGTGTTATACTGTCTGCTTCGTTTTCTTCACCGCGTCAGCAGCGAAGAACCGAACTATACGCCTCACAACGAAACCAGTCAACACTTTTCGCAAAATTATTTCTAGAAATTTAACCACCGCCCTGTTTTAACAGGGTTTTTATTTTATAAAAAACTCCAGCAACCTTCCTACACTATCCATACATACAAAAGAACACAAAACAAAGGCCGTCTGAATTGCTCTTTCAGACGGCCTTTTTTATGTTTTCTATTTATCCAATACGTTGAAGGACAATTTCTAGGACAAATTTACTGCCCACATAGGCAAAAATCAGACTGACAAATCCGACAATAGTCCAAACGGCGGCTTTTTTGCCGCGCCATGCGGTCATGCTGTGTTTCAACAATAATGCGCCATAAATCAGCCACGACATAATACTGAAGATGGTTTTATGCGTGAAGGTCATCGGCTTGCCGAAAATAGTTTCTGCAAAAAACGTACCGCTGATTACAGAATAGGTCAATAAAACGAAACCTGCCCACATACCTTGAAACATAAGTTTTTCCAAACTCAATAAAGGTGGCAAGAAGCTGACCAATGCGGAAAAACGGCGTTTGTGCAAATTACGGTTGATTAAAAGGATTAGGATGGCAAATAAGGTAACGATGCCAAACAATCCGTATGCAAGCAATGATGATGCGATGTGCGACAGTGGCAATAAGTCTACAATTTGGCGACCTGAAAAATCCCCCGGGAAAAGGAAACCCAACAATAAGGTCAATGCGGCACAGGGATACAATAAGAGTTGCACTCCGCGCAGACAATAAAAGAAGCTGCCCAAGCAATACATCATCAGCATCAGCCAGACTATCAGACTGAGCGAATAACCAAAACCGGTAATCAATACCCTATCCTGCAATACAGGGAACATCAATGCTGCGCCATGTACCAATAATGCGCCGCTCAAAATCAGAAGCTCGGTTTTCAGCGGGTAAGACTTATTATTGTGCTTTTTATGTTGCAACCAGGAAAATGCGCCCAATCCGGCATACACCAGCATAAGGCAGATTAAGACAATCGGCATAAATATCTTTCTCAATAGAGGTGTGAACACTTGACGGACAGCCGGCAGGGTTTCAGACGGCCTTTGTGTACGTGTTTGTGTTCTTGAAGCATAACTTCGGACTATCGTGTAAAATAATCCGAATTTTATTTTAACAAAGAATGCCCTGTATTGGGCAGCTATTCTCATTATCAAGGATAAGTATGTTAGACAACCTGACCAACCGCTTCAGCAAGGTACTTAAAAATATTCGCGGCCAATCAACGCTGACCGAAGACAATATTAAAGAAGCCTTGCGCGAGGTTCGTCTTGCCCTGCTGGAAGCCGACGTTGCATTACCCGTCGTTAAAGAATTCGTCAACACAGTCAAAGAACAGGCCCTTGGCCAAGAAGTCGTCGGCAGCCTGACGCCTGACCAAGCCTTTATCGGCGTGGTCAACCAAGCCTTAGTCGAATTGATGGGCAAGGAAAACAAAACGCTGGATTTATCGGTTTCACCGCCTGCCATCGTTTTGATGGCCGGTTTGCAGGGTGCCGGTAAAACAACAACCGTCGGCAAACTCGCCCGCCTGCTGAAAAACGATCAGAAGAAAAAAGTCTTGGTGGTATCCGCCGACGTTTACCGCCCTGCCGCGATTGAACAGCTGCGCCTGTTGGCCGAACAGGTCGGCGTGGACTTTTTCCCATCCGACACCAACCAAAAACCGGTTGAGATTGCAACTACCGCCGTTGATTACGCTAAAAAACATTTTTACGATGTCTTGATGGTCGATACCGCTGGCCGCCTGGCAATCGATGAAGAGATGATGAACGAAATCAAAGCGCTTCATGCGGCGGTCAACCCGGTTGAAACTTTGTTCGTTATTGATGCCATGCTGGGTCAGGATGCGGTAAATACCGCTCAGGCATTTAATGAAGCCCTACCGCTGACCGGTGTCGTATTGACCAAGATGGACGGCGACTCGCGCGGCGGTGCGGCATTGTCCGTACGCCATGTAACCGGCAAACCGATTAAATTTATCGGTGTCGGCGAAAAAATCAACGGCCTCGAACCTTTCCACCCCGACCGTCTTGCCAGCCGTATCCTCGGCATGGGTGACGTATTGACCCTGATTGAAGACGTTCAAAAAGGTATTGATGAAGAAGCCGCCGCCAAAATGGCGAAAAAGCTGCAAAAAGGCAAAGGCTTCGACCTCAACGACTTTAAAGAGCAAATCCAACAGATGCGCAATATGGGCGGCTTGGAAAACCTAATGTCAAAAATGCCTGGCGAACTGGGTCAAATATCGAAAAAAATCCCCGAAGGAACGGCTGAAAAAGCGATGGGCAAAGTAGAAGCCATCATCAACTCGATGACTCCAAAAGAACGCGCCAACCCTGCCCTGCTCAAAGCCAGCCGCAAACGCCGTATTGCAATGGGCGCGGGTACGACCGTGCAGGAAGTGAACAAATTGCTCAAACAGTTTGAACAAATGCAACAAATGATGAAGATGTTCAGCGGCAACGGCTTGGGCAAACTGATGCGCTTGGCCAAAGGCATGAAGGGAATGAAAGGCATGTTCCCGGGTTTGTAAGCTAATTTGACCGAAAACGCCGTCTGAAAAGTTTCAGACGGCGTTTTTGTTTTTACTCTAGCAAGAATTACTATTCACATATAACTATGAAATCTATTCCTTTTAAGGATTTTCATAGCGTATCGTTGCCTCTTCCAACATTTCCCATTGGCCACCACTACCATGGTAGGTTTCGGCACCAAGCCTGAAAACGGCATTGCAGTGCGTACATTGAAAATAATGTACCACGAAATCGTTCCAACCATATATGTCACGATTACCCTGAGAATCAGTATGGGTAATGTAACCGCTATTGGCGATGGTTTTGGCAAAATCAAGGCTGGGACCATAAACTTTGTCGTAGGCTGGAGTAATATCGATAAGCGTGCCGTCTGCTAAACGATCAGAGGCTTGCAGTAACATTTGCGATAATTCTTTCGGAACCCTGATACGAACGGTAGGTCGCAGGTCAGAACAGTAATCACACATGGTTTGGATCTTTCAGCACAGTGAAGGAAAAAGAGATAAGGGACGCGAAACCTTTGCTCATTCAATCCTCAACTTATTGCGGCTTTTTCTGCTCTTCGCGTACTTTGTCCACCAACTGGTCAATCGTGGTCATGCCGGACTGCCAGTCTTTAAATTCGACTTGGTATTTGCCGCCGACGATCACAGTCGGCGTGCCGCTGATTTGGAATTTATTGGTCAATTCTTCCATTTGAGCCGCACGCGCTTGGCTTTCGGGCGCTTCAAATGCAGCCAATACTTTTTTGCCGTCAAACGCTGTTTGCTCGGACAACCATTTTTTCAGGGTATCGGTATCGGCCAAGTTGATTTTTTGGTTAACCATCGCATCGAAAATATGGCTGTTGGCTTTATCTGATTCTCCGGCCATTTCCACTGCGGCCGCCAAACGTGCCAAAGGTTTCATTTCATCACCCCACACGACATGCTCCCGGCGTATATAGGTATCGTCTTTAAACGTTTTGATGTGCTCGCTCAAAACCGGCTCAAGATGGGCGCAATGCGGGCAGAAGTAGCCGAAGAATTCCAATACTTCGATTTTGCCGGCCTGCTGTTGAGGAATCGGATTGGACAATACGGTGTAATTGACACCTTCGGTCAATGCGGCAGGGGCTGCCGGAGCGGATGTGTTGCTTTGGGCGCTGTCTGCCGGAACGCTGGTTTCCGCCTGTTTGCTGCAAGCGGCCAATGCCAACAGGGTTAATGAGGTCAAGGCTAAGGTTTTCAGTTTCATAGGTATCTCTTTACATTCAAATCAATGGGCGGATTTTATGGCATTTTGTTGGAGGTGTGTTCGATTTGAGTGAAAAAATGTGTTTAGTTTTATTTCAACCTTTATAAAAGGCCGTCTGAAATATGGCTTAGATCATAGCCTTATTTTCGGACGGCCTTTGCCTGATTTCATCAGAAACGGTAATTTACCCGGGCAGTATAGCCGCGCGGATTACCCGGCATGGCATCCGAACGCCAATATTTTTGATTGAGCAGATTGGCCGCGGCAAAGGTAACGTTGACGTTTTTATGGTTCCAGCCAAGCATGGCATCAACTCGGGCAAAGCCGGGAAGCGTAGTCACTTCTTTATTTCTTGAGTCGTAACCGTAGCGTTTGCCTGTACCGGTTACGCCGATTTCGCCGTAGAGGTTTTCGGTCGGGGTATAACGGAAAAACAGGTTGCCGGTAACGTTGCTGGTGTTATTCAAATGGATGCCCACTCGGTCGGGATTTTCCTTGTCCTCAACCACTTTCGCCTGCATCACACCCAACGAACCGCGCAGATAGAGTTTTTTGGGTATGATTTGCCCGATAGCGGACAATTCCACGCCACGCGAACGGTGTTTACCGCCGACTGCCCAAGTGTAGGGATCATTTTGCGCGTCGGGGCGGTAGCGGATATTGAAGCGTTCGATTTGGTAGGCAGACAACGTAGTGCTGAGGCGGTCGTCCAGCCAACTGCTTTTAACGCCGGTTTCGTATTGGCGGGTGTACTCGGGGTCGGCGTTGAACACGGCGGCAGACGAAGTGTCGATACTCAAATAGCCGCCGCGTCCGCCATAAGGCGCGAAGCCTTTGTTATACGAGGCGTAAAGTGTGTGGACTGGGTTGATGTTCCACACTGCGCCGATGTTGGGGCTGAACGAGTGGCCGCTGTACTGGCGGCTGCTGCCGGTAAGTTTGTTTTCGGAATTAAAGGTGTATTTGTCGTAACGGCCGCCGAGGACGAATTTCAAGTCGGGCGTGGCTGAGAAGATGTTTTGCACGAAAATGCCGTAGGAGTCGGCTTTGTGGCGGTTTTGGGTGAGGACGGGTTGCAGCCTGCCCGAAGCCGGCCAGCTTGCGCGGTCGTAGGGGTTGATGGAGGCGGAAAAGGCTCGGCTGTAACCCAATGTCGGGTTGCGGTTTTCGCGGCTGTAATCCAGGCCTACGGTCAGATGATTTTCAAAACGTCCGATGGTGTAGTCGCCGTTGAGCGTGAAGTTGGACGACAGGATTTTGTTGTCGGTCTGCTGCCAGGCGTAGTTGCGGCGGATAAGGTTGCCGTTTTCGCTGCCTGCATAGAAATGGTCGAAATCCTGCGCCGCCGTGCGGTGGGCGAGCTGCCATTGGGCGCGCCATTTGTCGTTGAAGGCGTATTCAAGGTCGGAACGCCAAACTTGCAGCTTGTCTTTCACAAAATCGTTCGGGTGGGCAAAACCCATGCGATAAGGCAGTCCGAAGCGGTCGTACACGGACTTGTTCGGGCTGCGGTCAGGTGTGCGCTCCACATTGTCGTAGGTGTATTGCCCCGTCCATTTCAAGCCGTTGTCGAGTTTGACGGTAATACTGGGCGAAACCATGACGTTTTTGCTGTCTATGCCGCTACGGAACGAATTGGCGCGCCCAACTTCGCCGGTGAGGCGGATGGCGACGTTTTTGTTCAGCACTTCGTTAATGTCCATATTCAGGCTGCGGTTTGCCCACGAGCCGTAAACCGCACCGATATTGCGGCTTTGTTTGAAGTTGGCGTATTTGCTGACCATGTTGATGACGCCACCGCCGTTGGTGCGCCCGTAAAGCACGGAGGACGGGCCTTTCAAGATTTCGACGCGCTCGATGTTGGCGGTGCTGCGGCGGACCTGTCCGCTCTCGCGCACGCCGTCGCGGTAAATATCAGATGCATCGGCTTGGAAGCCGCGCAGGAAAATGCTTTCGCCACGCATATCGTAGGCAGCGTCAATGCCGGCATTGCCTTCGAGGATGGAACTCAAATCGTTCGTACCGTAATTTTTGTTTTTCTGGATATTGAGCGTATCGACGGTTTGCGGCGTTTCTTTGATGAGCTAGCCGTTGCGGGTAACAGCGGCTTCGTCGTAGTTGATGTAGCCTTTGAGTACGCTGGTATCGGACTGTCCGACCACAGAAACGGTGGGTAGGGTGGCGGTGTAATGTTCACCATTGTCCTGCGTATCGGCGGCAGCGACAGGGAAGGAAGCAATAATCAGCGTGGGTAATAAAGCTAAATGAAATGGTATTTGCATTTTTATACTCAATTTAACGAAACAACCGAATTATATTGCCTCATAAAAGAAATGAGAATAGTTTCTTTTAATTATATTTAACATGATATTTGCAAACAAAGGCCGTCTGAAACACATATCGGTTTCAGACGGCCTTTGTTTATTAATAGACATTTCTAAACTACTTACTCAACAGCATTTCCTGCATCAGCTTCATGCCCCATTGCCAGCCACCGAGTGCGCCGTTTAACTGGCCCGAATGCGGCGATTGAAGCAGGCGTGCATGCCAGCGGTCGGCCTGTTCTTGCGCCCAATCGCGTGGCGTGCCGTTTGTTTCGGCGATAACCAGCGCTGTACGGCAAGGGCAGCGGACACGCTGGAACGTATGGATTTCGTCCTCGGGAAGAGCTTCTGGGCGCGGCGAGACCAAAATAATATTGGTCAGGCGTTTTTGCGTCAGGATGTCGGCTTGATACAGCCATGCCAAAAATGCGGACACGCCGGCACCATGAGCCACGACGGCAATATTTCTGCTGACGATATGGTCGAATGCCGTCTGAATGGCGTGTTGCCATTCGGAAATGGTTTGCCGACTATCGGCTTCGGCAGTTTGAACAATCGGATAGCTGACCGCCCAGCGATCTATCCACATTTCCGCTTCATCCGCATCGCGTATCAGAAACAGTGCCATTTCTTCGAGTTCGAAGCTCTGCATTTCAGACGGCCTATTTGAGTAAGTCGTTGAGTGTAAATGCAATCAGCAATGCGGCTGGCACGCTGAGAATGGCACAAGTCGCCAGACAAAGTACGATGTTAGCAACCAGCCGCCAGCCCTTCCAAGCAAAGCATTTGGCCGCAATCAGCAGGCAAGGCAGGGAAAACAGCAGCCATACCAACGCCCACGTCGGATTGGCCTTGGTCGGCGCAACCCAGCCGGACATCCGCGCCAGCATAAATACCGCCCACACAAGCATAGGCAATACAAATGCCGCCACGACCCACGCCGCGCCTATGCCGGTTTTACCGTTTATATTCCAATCATATTTACCAAAAACCTTATTCGGCAACATAGTCATACTCCACAACTAAAGGGGCGTGATCCGAGAATTTTTCGTCTTTATAAACATGTGCGGAAACAGCTTTGGCGGCCAACTCCGGCGTAACCATCTGATAATCGATACGCCACCCGACATCTTTCGCATACGCTTGTCCGCGGTTGCTCCACCAGGTATAGCCCGGCACATCGGGATAAAGTGTACGCCACATATCCGTCCAACCGAGCTTGTGGATGACTTTGCCTATCCATTCGCGCTCTTCAGGCAAGAAGCCCGAATTTTTCTGATTGCCCTTCCAGTTTTTCAAGTCGATGTTTTGGTGGGCAATATTCCAGTCGCCGCAGACGACGATGTCGCGTCCTTCGTTTTTCATGGCTTCGAGCATGGGATAGAACGCGTCCAAAAAGCGGTATTTCACTTGTTGGCGCTCTTCCGCGCTGCTGCCGCTGGGAAGATACAGCGAAATTACCGACAACTTGCCGAAGTCGCAACGGACAAAACGGCCTTCCCTGTCAAATTCTTCAATGCCCATGCCGATTTGCACATTATCGGGTTTGCGTTTGCTGTACACCGCCACGCCGCTGTAACCGCGCTTTTCGGCGCAATGCCAGTAGCCGTGCATACCGTGCGGATTTTTCATATCGTCTGACAGGTCGGCCTCTTGAGCTTTCAGTTCCTGCACGCAGACGATGTCGGCACCGGAAGCGGCGATGTATTCATAAAAACCTTTTTTATAGGCGGAGCGGATGCCGTTGACGTTGGCAGAGATGATTTTCAACATAAGATTTGAGTAATTTTTAAAAACGGATAATAGGATTGAGGTTTTCAGACGGACTGCAAGTCATAAACAAATACTTTGGAATTGCGGCCGTTGGCATTGTATTCCTGCCGGCGTTCGGCAGGCAGGTCATCGGCTGAGGCCGTCTGAAAGCCCCGTTCGACAAACCATTCGCCCGTGTGCGTGGATAAGGCGAAGAGCGTTTTAATATTTAAGGCGCGTGCTTTTTGAAACAGATGTTCCAACAGCAATTCGCCGTAGCCGCCATCGCGCGCTTCGGGCGACACCACCAGGCAGGCCAATTCGCCGCAGTCCGGTTCGGAAAAGGTTTTCAGCGCCACGCAGCCGTAAATGTTTTGATCGTGTTCCAATACGGAAAAACTGGAAATATGGTTTTCCAAATACTCGCGGCTGCGGTGTAACAAGATGCCTTGTTCCGCCAACGGACGGATTAAGGCGATGATGTGCGGAATGTCGTCGCTGCGTGCCTGACGGATGGAAACAAACGGCTCACGGGCAATCGAGGTACCGCTGCCCTCACGGGTAAACAGCTCGCGCAGCAGGCTGCCGTCTTCACGGCCGTTGAGAATCTGCACCCGCGATACGCCGTTTTCCAACGCGCCTACCGCCGCATGGAGTAAATCGGCAGGTGCATCGGGATTGTCGTGTATCAGTTCCTGCACTTCGCCGACAGACAAAGTATTGGCCAACGAGCCGTCGGCACGACGGATACCGGCTTCTTCGGTCAAGAAAACCAGTTTCTCCGCCTGCAAAGCCATGGCCACTTCCTGAGCGGTTTCGCACATACTCAGATTGAAGGTTTTGCCGCTGTACGAATGTCCCAAAGGGCTGATAAGCACCACCGCTCCGCCATCCAAGCGCAAACGGATTTCTTCCGCGTCGATTTTGCGGACGGTACCCGTATAGCCCATGTCCACACCGTCGATAACGCCCAACGGGCGGGCGGTAATAAAGTTGCCGCACGCGATAACCGGCGGCTTGCTCCGTTGCTGCGCAGATACGCTGCTGAACAAAGCGGCTTCGACATCGCTGCGGATAATTCCCGCCACCTGCTTCACTTCCATCAAAGTCGCTTCATCGGTAATCCGACGGCTGCCACTGTATTTCGGAACAAAATTCCGACCCGAAGCCAATTTATCGAGCAAATGCCGCGAACCGTGCACCAAGACCAAACGCAAGCCCAAGCTGGCCAACAGATTCAAATCTGCAGCCAAACGAATCAAGGTTTCGCCTTCCAACAGGCTGTCGGTTACGCCGACCACCATGGTTTTACCGCGCAAATATTGAATATAGGGCGCGGCTTCGCGAAAGCTGGCAACAAAATGGGCAATGTTACTCATAGCAAGGCAAGATAAAAGAGTTGCATAATCAAAACCGTCAGCGCAATCAGCGATGCCAACGTCCAGTTGAAACCGTCCTTGCGCGTTTTGACCGCCGCCCGCTCTTCCGCCTTAGGCTCTTCCTTGAGCGCGCTGTTGAGCAAATCGGAAATTTCTTTGCGCGAGAGTTTGGAATGCTTGAGAATTTGCGCGCCGATGTTATGCACGAGGCGCACATCCGTTACCGCCACAGGCAGATGGGCCGGATCCGCCGGCAGGTTGCCCGACAGATAATCCTTGGCCTTAAACATCCCCGAACAACGCGTGCAGACCACGAAACCCTGCGCCACGTTCAACTGGGCATCTTTCACCCAATGCGGTGTTTTACAATGAGGACAAGAACAAGCAGGCATGAGTATTTTCCGTAAGTGTATTGAATCAAAAATATATTTTAGCTAATGTTTCAGGCCGTCTGAAAACTGTTTCAGACGACCTGAGCATAATGTTATGGTTTAAACCGCGCCGTAACGTTCGCGATAGGCTTTGACCGGCTCGAAGAAGCCGCCAAATTCGGCATTGTTTTGCAAGAGCGTGAACAAGTCGTTCAGGTTGGCAATCGAAACCACCGGCAGGCCGTATTGTTTTTCAACTTCCTGCACCGCCGACAATTCGCCCGTGCCTTTTTCCATGCGGTCGAGCGCAATGGCCACTGCGGCAGGCGTTGCGCCTTCGGCCTCAATCAGTTTGACCGACTCGCGCACGGATGTACCAGCGGAAATCACATCATCGATAATCAGCACGCGGCCTTTCAAAGGCGCGCCCACCAACACACCCCCCTCGCCGTGGTCTTTGGCTTCTTTGCGGTTGTAGGCAAACGGTACGTTTACGCCTTTTTCCGCCAACATCATCGCTGTTGCCGCCGCCAAAATAATGCCTTTATAGGCCGGGCCGAACAGCATATCGAACTTCACGCCGCTGGCAATAATGGCTTCGGCGTAAAACTTCGCCAGCTGCAAAGTCGATGCGCCGTCATTAAACAAACCGGCATTGAAAAAATAAGGCGACTGACGGCCGGCCTTAGTTGTAAATTCGCCGAATTTCAACACGTTTTGTGCCAAAGCGAATTTGAGGAAGTCTTGACGGAAATCGGACATTTGGGTTCTCCCGAAAGATGTTGATTTATCAAAGAAACGATTATAAAGGATTCATGCGGAAAAATCAGGCCGTCTGAAAACAGGTTCAACCCCGCTTTTAACCGATAAGGCGGCATTACCGTCTTATCCCAGCAATCAAAACAGATTATTCCCGATGATACGGATGGTTGTGCAAAATCGAAACGGCGCGATAAAGCTGCTCGGTCAGCAAAACGCGCACCATGCCGTGCGGCAAGGTCAGGCTGGAAAGGCGCATCATCATGTTTGCCTGCTGTTTCAAACGGTCGGTCATGCCGTCTGCGCCGCCGATAATAAAGCAGACGTGTTCGCCATTTTGCTGCCAGCTTTTCAAATGTTGTGCCAATTCGATCGAAGTCGGCGCTTTGCCGCGCTCGTCCAATACCACCAAAAACGCGCCCTGCGGTATGGCTTCCAGCAGGCGTTTTTCTTCAGCCGCCATACCCTGAGCCGCATTCACACCCGCGCCTCGTTTTTCCGGCTTGATTTCTTTCAGCGCATAATTGACATCGCGCCCGAAGCGTTTGGCGTACTCGCCGACGGCCTCATCGACCCAACGCGGCATTTTCGTGCCGACAGCCAAGACGGTGATATTCATGGGATATCCTTTTGTTGTCGAATTGTCGGTTGGGCATTATGGTCAAGCAGGTTCTTAACCTTTTCAACCCATGAACCAATACCCGCGCAACCAACTGAAAATAAAAGGCCGTCTGAAAGCCGAATGTATCCCGTTCGGCTGTTTCAGACGGCCTTTCAATGATTAGCAGTGAACCAGTGTACCCTCGTTTTCGCCGGTTACCACGCGTTTGAGCGAGCCTTCTTTAGCAATGCCGAATACTACAATATTGAGCTTGCGTTCGCGGCAGAGGGCGAAAGCGGTGGCGTCCATCACTTTGAGGTTTTTCAACAAGGCTTCATCAAAAGTAATGGTTTCGTAGCGTGTTGCAGATGGGTCTTTTTTCGGGTCTGCGGTGTACACGCCGTCAACGTTGGTCGCTTTGAGCATCACGTCGCAGTTCATTTCCGCACCGCGCAATGCGGCGGCAGTGTCGGTCGTGAAGAATGGGTTACCGGTACCGGCGGCGAAAATCACGACTTTGCCTTCTTCCAAATATTGAATGGCTTTAGGACGGGCGTAAGTTTCAGCGATTTGCTGCATAGACAGTGCGGATTGTACGCGCGCTTTGATGCCCAAGGTTTCAAATGCATCTTTGAGTGCCAACGCGTTCATGACGGTTGCCATCATGCCCATGTAGTCGGCAGTGGCGCGGTCCATGCTACCCGCTTGTGCAGATACGCCGCGGAAAATGTTACCGCCGCCGACAACGATACCGACTTGCACGCCCATTCTCACGATTTCGGCAATTTCGCCGACGGTTTGAACGATGGTATCGTGATTGATGCCGAATGGATCAGAGCCCATCAGGGATTCGCCGGAGAGTTTCAGTAATACGCGTTTGTATTTGATTTGCTGTGTCATGGGATACCTTGCTTTCTTGAATGTCGTCGGTCGGAGTTCGGGCCGTCTGAATTTTCAAACGGTCGGAATATTAATGATAGGGTGTGTCGGTTTATTATTGTTTTGTTTTCAGACGGCCTTTATATTCGGTCGTCTTAAAATAGGTACCGTAAACGGTTTTCTCAAAAAAAAGCACCCTGATTCGTTTGGAATCTAGGTGCTTTCTTTTTCATAAGTGCCTTACACTTTAGCAGCGGCAGCAACTTCGGCTGCGTAGTCAACAACGGCTTTCTCGATACCGTCGCCTACTTTGTAGCGTACGAAGCTAACCACTTCAGTGCCGTTTTCTTTAGCGAATTGGGCAACAGTTTGGTCAGGGTTCATCACGAACGCTTGGCCGTTCAGAGTGATTTCAGCCAAGAATTTGCGGATACGGCCTTCAACCATTTTAGCGGCGATGTCGGCAGGTTTGCCGGAAGCGATAGCTTGTTCAGTATAGATGTGGCGTTCTTTTTCAACGGTTTCAGCATCTACTTCGGCTTCGCTTACGCATTGTGGTTTAGCGGCAACGATGTGCATACCGATTTTGCGTGCTACGTCTTCAGAGCCTTTGTACTCAACCAATACGCCTTCAGTAGCCAAAGCACCGTGGATGTAGGCAACCAGTTGGTTGGCAGTGTCGATCACTTGGAAGCGGCGAACAGACATGTTCTCGCCCAATTTAGCGATGATGGCTTTACGTTCTGCTTCAACCAGTTCGCTCAGTTCTTCAACAGAAGCCGGTTTTTTCTCGGCAGCAGTTTTAGCAACGAAGTTGGCAAATTCTACGAAGCCGGCGTCTTTAGCAACGAAGTCGGTTTCGCAGTTTACTTCAACCAATGCGCCGACATTGCCGTTGATTGCATAAGCCAATACGCCTTCGGCAGCAGTACGGCCAGCCAGTTTACCGGCTTTCGCACCAGATTTAATACGCAGGATTTCTTCGGCTTTGTCGAAGTTGCCTTCAGCTTCAACCAAGGCTTTTTTGCATTCCATCATGCCCAGGCCGGTAGCGGCGCGCAGGTCGGCAACCATTTTTGCAGTAATTTCTGCCATTTTGAATCTCCTAGATTTTTGGGAACACGGCCATTGCCGTGTTTGGAAATAGTGGCCGTCTGAAACGGATTTCAGAACGGGATTTGAGAAAAGGGGCATAACGCCCCTCTTCTGTGTACCGAATTACTCGGCAGCAGCTTCTTGGGCAGCGGCTACAGTTTCTTGCAGCGCTTGGTTTTTGCCTTCCAAAACTGCGTCAGCGATGCCGCGGCAGTACAGGCGGATAGCTTTAGCGGAGTCATCGTTACCAGGGATAACGTATTTCACGCCGTCAGGGCTGTTGTTGGTATCGACTACGGCGATAACAGGGATGCCCAGTTTTTCAGCTTCAACCAGAGTACCTTTTTGGTAGCCGGTATCGATAACGAAAATCGCGTCAGGCAGGCCTTTCATGTTTTTGATACCGCCCAAAGAACGTTCCAGTTTTTCAACATCGCGTTGCATTTCCAGAATTTCTTTTTTGTTGAAACCGCCTTCAGCAGCGTTTTCCAGGGCAGCAGTTTTTTCTTCCAGGCGTTTGATGGATTGCTTAACGGTTTTGTAGTTAGTCAGCATACCACCCAACCAGCGGTAATCAACGAAAGGCATACCGGCACGGGTAGCTTCTTCGCGGATGATGTCGCGGGCTTGGCGTTTGGTACCTACGAACAATACTGTACCTTTGTTGGCAACCAGACGACGTACGGCTTCTTGCGCCTCTTGGAACATCGGCAGGGTTTTTTCCAAGTTTACGATATGGATTTTGTTGCGCGCACCGAAAATGTATTGAGCCATTTTCGGATTCCAGAAACGGGTTTGGTGACCGAAGTGAACACCGGCTTCAATCATCTGACGCATAGTAATTTGAGACATGTTATTTCCTTGAAAGGGTTAAAGAGCACACATTCAATCGCATAGAACTTGATAGGCGGCGCCTATTGTCAAGCACCCTTCGGCGAAAGTGGGCATAAGTTTAAAAAAATAAAAGAGTGTTTCCGAAATGGAAAACTGACGGATTATAGCGGATAAGAGGCCGTCTGAAAAGGGATTTATACCTTTCCATCCTGTTTTTCATCCGTCTGTACCGCCTTTTGGCGGGCCGCTTCAAACTCCGCCTGCTCCTGTCGTTTCATCAAGCGGTTGCGGCGGCGGATGGTCACGACAAAGACCGTGAACACGGTGGGCAACACCGCCCAAAAAACCAAATAAATCAACGCGCGCGCAATACTCGGCTGCGCGGCGGAAAACATCACGGCAACAAAAAGGTAGCCGATGGCGACAATGTGCCACATTGTGTGCGTCCTGTTTGAATGTTAACAAAATCGTTATAATCGCAACATTCTACCGCAATCCCGAAAGGCCGTCTGAAAATGAGGAATCCCGAAAAATCGGCACTACGCAAACAGTTCCGCCGCGCACGCGCCCAAATGAGCGCAGACGAGCGCAACGCCGCCACCGAAACCATCAACCGCCTGCTCAAGCCCTGCATCAAAAAAGGACGGAAAATCGGCGTGTATTGGCCGATGGGCAAGGAATTGCGATTGGACGGCTTTGTCCGTGCCGCACAAAAACGCGGCGCAAAACTCTACCTGCCCTATATCGAACCGAACACGCGGCGGATGTGGTTCACCCCCTACCCTGCCGACGGTGCCAAACAAGAACGCAAACGCGGCCGCGCCAAATTGCATATCCCCCAATTCACCGGCAAAAAAATCCGTGTCCACCAACTCAGCCTGCTGCTGGTCCCCATCGTCGGCATCGACAAACGCGGCTACCGCCTCGGACAAGCTGGCGGCTATTACGACGCCACCCTCTCCGCCACGAAATACCGCCTGCAAACCCAAACCCTGGGCGTAGGCTTCGGCTGCCAACTGACCAACACACTGCCGACCGAACCGCACGACCTGCCGTTGGACGGGTTTGTATCGGAGTCGGGCGTGCTGGTGTTCAAACATCATTAATCAATAGCTTTCAGACGACCTCAAAAAAGCCGTCCATTAAGACACTATAAAAGGTCGTCTGAAAAATCAAACCATCAAATACAAAGGAAACCACATGGCTGATTTTTCATCCGCTCCCGTTTTGTCCTTCGACCGCGTCCGTCTCGAACCTTTGACGGCGGCACACGAAGCTGGTTTGCGCGAAGCAGTTTGCGACGGCGAAGTCTGGAAGCTCAACGTAACCACCGCGCCCGAACCCCACCAAGTGGCGGACTATATCCGTACTGCTATGCAAACCCGTCTCGCCTTTGCCGTCATCGACGAAGATACGGGCAAAATCGTCGGTTCGACTTCGCTTTACCACATCGACCCCGCCATCCCACGCCTGTATATCGGTTACACATGGTATGCCCTGTCGGCACAGCGCACGCACATCAATACCGCCTGCAAAATCATGTTGCTCGACTACGTTTTCGACACTTTAAACTGCCGTTGCGTCTGCTGGCAGACCGACAACCTCAACACCGCCTCCCAACGCGCCATCGAACGCTTGGGCGCACACCAAGACGGCATCTTGCGCTGCCACAAGCTGCGGAAAGACGGCAGCGTGCGCGATACGGTTGAATACAGCCTGCTGCGTGAGGAATGGCCGCAGGCAAGGGTAAAACTGCTCGAAAAAGCGGCAGCTTATGACGCGTCCTGAAAAAACGTTTTCTTCTTCATTTTTTCATCAGAATACGCCCATCTTGCTGACAATCCGAACTCTTTAAAAAATTAATGAAATAAGGTGCAACACCATCAATCCCCTGATAAATAAAGGCCGTCTGAAAGTTTCAGACGGCCTTTATTTCGGATTAAACCTTACTTGGCATCTTTAAATCCGCGTTTCAAATGCACCATCAGCAATGCGACGGCGGCAGGGGTTACGCCGGAAATGCGGCTGGCTTGGCCGACGGTTTCGGGTTTGTGCTGATTCAGTTTTTGCTGCACTTCTGCTGACAAACCTTTGACTTTGCTGTAATCGATATCCTCGGGCAGCTTTAAGGTTTCGATGTCGCGGCGGCTGTCGATTTCTTCGTTTTGGCGGTCGATATAGCCTTGGTATTTGACTTGGATTTCGACTTGTTCGACCACGCTGTCGGCAAGTGCGGTTTCAGGTTGTGCGTCGGGCAGGGTTATCAGCGCGGCGTAGTCGAGGTTCGGGCGGCGCAGGAGGTCGTGCAGGTTGGCTTCGCGGCTGAGTTTTTGTCCGAACACGCGGATTTGTTCGTCTTCGGCGAGCTTTTGCGGCGTGTACCACGTTGTTTTCAAGCGTTGGATTTCGCGTTCGATGGCTTCGCGTTTTTCGTTGAACATGCGCCATTGTTCTTCACCCACCAAGCCGATTTTGTAGCCGTCTTCGGTCAGGCGCATATCGGCGTTGTCTTCGCGCAGTTGCAGGCGGTATTCGGCGCGGCTGGTGAACATGCGGTAGGGTTCGTTCACGCCTTTGGTGATGAGGTCGTCCACCAATACGCCGAGGTAGGCTTGTTCGCGGCGCAACAGGAGCGGGTCTTGTTCACGGATGTATTGCACGGCATTCGCGCCTGCGAGCAGGCCTTGCGCGGCGGCTTCTTCGTAGCCGGTTGTGCCGTTGATTTGTCCGGCGAAAAAGAGGCCTTGGATGGTTTTGGTTTCGAGGCTGGCTTTGAGGTTGCGCGGATCGAAATAGTCGTATTCGATGGCGTAGCCGGGGCGCAGGATATGGGCGTTTTCGAGGCCTTTCATGCTGCGTACGAGGGCGATTTGAATGTCAAACGGCAGGCTGGTGGAGATACCGTTAGGGTAGTATTCGTGCGTGGTCAAGCCTTCAGGTTCAAGGAAAATCTGGTGGCTGTCTTTGTCGGCGAAGCGGTTGATTTTGTCTTCGATAGACGGACAATAACGCGGACCGACGCCTTCGATTTTGCCGGTAAACATCGGGCTGCGGTCGAAGCCTGAACGGATGATGTCGTGGGTTTGCGTGTTGGTATGCGTAATCCAGCAGGACACTTGGCGTGGGTGCATATCAGCGTTGCCGCGTACGGACATTACGGGAACGGGTGTGTCGCCGGGCTGTTCGGTCAGTTGGGAAAAATCAATCGTGCGTCCGTCAATACGCGGTGGCGTGCCGGTTTTCAGACGGCCTTGCGGCAGGTTCAATTCGCGCAAACGGCCGCCTAATGATTTGGCGGCGGGGTCGCCGGCGCGGCCGCCTTCGTAGTTTTCCAAACCAATGTGAATTTTGCCGGACAAAAACGTGCCGGCAGTTAACACGACGGCGCGTGCTTTAAACTCCACACCCATCGCGGTAACCACGCCGCTGATGCGTTCTCCGTCAAGTGTGACGTCTTCGACGGCTTGTTGGAAAAGGTCGAGGTTTTCTTGGTTTTCCAACATTTCGCGGATGGCGGCTTTATATAGGATACGGTCAGCCTGTGCGCGCGTGGCTCGCACTGCCGCACCTTTGCTGGCATTCAATCGGCGGAACTGGATACCGGATTTGTCGGTGGCCAACGCCATTGCGCCGCCCAATGCGTCGAGTTCGCGTACAAGGTGGCCTTTGCCGATGCCGCCGATGGAGGGGTTGCACGACATTTGGCCGAGGGTTTCGATGTTGTGTGAGAGCAGCAGGGTTTGCGCACCCATGCGTGCGGCGGCAAGTGCGGCTTCGGTACCGGCATGGCCGCCGCCGACGACAATCACGTCGTAGGTTTTGGGGTAAATCATGTAAGTCATTTTTATGTGTTCTGTAAAGGTTTCAGACGGCCTTTTGTTGATCAGGCCGTCTGAAAAGTGGAATCAAATCTTAAAAACCAAGCTTAGAAGGTATAGCCTGTTTCCAATTCGTCATCGCCGACCAATTCGACCAGCAATGCATAAAGCGGCGCCAAATCGTTGTAACGGCGGGATACGCGGCGCAAATAGTTCAAGAAGCGCGGGATTTCAGGACGGTATTTGTCTTTGCCGTCGCGGTAGTACAGGCGGGCAAAAATACCGGCCACTTTCAAATGGCGTTGTACGCCCATCCATTCAAACCAACGGTAGAACTCGTCAAACTCGGCAGGCACAGGCAGCTCGGCAGCGCGTGCTTTTTCCCAGTAACGGATGACCAAGTCCAATACAAATTCTTCTTCCCATTCGATAAACGCATCGCGCAACAGCGACACCAAATCATAAGAAATTGGGCCGTAAAGCGCGTCTTGGAAGTCCAACACGCCCGGGCGGCCTTTTGCCAGCATCAGATTGCGGACGATAAAGTCGCGGTGGACATACACTTTGGGCTGCGCCAACAGGGGCGGCAGCAAAGTATCAACGGTTTGTTGCCACAGCTGACGTTGCTTGAAGGTCAGCTCGCGGCCCAATTCTTTAGCTACAAACCATTCGGGGAACAAGTTAATCTCGCGCAGCATGACTTCGCGGTCGTATTCCGGCAGTTTGCCGGGTTGGCTGGCTTTTTGCAGTTCGATCAGTTCGTCGATGGCTTCGAGCAGCAGGGCTTTGTGGGCGGTTTCACTGTTTTCCTGATTCATGGCGGTCAGGAATGTGGTATTGCCCAAATCGTTCAACACCATAAAGCCCAACGCTTCATCCACATGAAGCACTTGCGGCACATTGACCATGTTAAACAGTTTTTGCACTTTCAAATACGGCGCAACACTCATCTTCTCAGGAGGCGCGTCCATACAGATGACGGTCTGGCCGTCTGAAAACGTCGCACGGAAATAACGGCGGAAGTCGGCATCGGCTGCCGCAAAACTCAATTCGAACGGCTGGTTCGGGTAGACAGACTCCAGCCAGTTTTGTAATTCGGTTTGTCGTTGCATAGCGGTATCGCAGAATTTCAGGTTACAATAACCGCTATTCTAACTGGCAAACCGATTTAAGGGGCGATTTTGGCTCGTTTATTTTCACTCAAACCCTTGGTACTCGCCTTAATTATGGGCTTTGGCGCAACAGCCGTGCGCGCGGAAGATGCTTCTGTTCCGCAGGCGGAAGACTATACCCCTGCCCACACCGCCGCGTCCAAACCGGCACAAACCAGCCAAAGCGAAGCCGATCCGCTTTCCTTAGGCAGCACTTGCCTGTTTTGCGACCACGAAGATGCCAAGCCTGCCGAAACCGCCGAAATCAAACGCAGCGGCGAGCCTGCCCTGCCTGCCGATTACACCCGCGTCAACGCCGATAAAATAGAAGGTCAGACCCAAGTCGGCGTCCGTGCCGAAGGCGATGTCATTGTCGAGCGCAATGCCGATGTTCTTAACGCCGATTGGGCGCAATACGACCAAGCCACCGATACCGTTACCGCCGGCGACCGCTTTACCCTGTATCAAAACGGTTCGACCGTATCCGGCGACCAATTGGTTTACAACCTCAAAGACCAAACCGGTTCCGGCACTGCCGTGCGCCTCAATACCGAACAAGGCGGCCGCCGCCTTCAAAGTGTCAGTGAAAAAGCCGAACTCAAAGGAAAAGGCCTCTACAAACTCATCAATACCAAATTCAACACCTGTTCGCCCGGCGATGCCAGCTGGTATATCCAAGCCCAAAGCATTGAAGCCGATGAATCGACAGGCATCGGCGTGGCCAAACACGCTTCGCTGGTATTCGGCGGCGTCCCTGTCCTCTACACGCCTTGGGCGGACTTCCCCATCAACGGCAACCGCAAAAGCGGCCTGCTCGTTCCGACCATTGCCACAGGTTCAGACGGCCTTGAGCTGAGCCTGCCTTACTACTTCAACCTTGCCCCAAATTTGGATGCCACCATCCGCCCGGGCATCATCAGCAAACGCGGCGTGCAACTGGGCGGCCAAGTCCGTTATCTGCAACCGAATTACAGCGGCGAAGTCGATGGCGACTGGATGCCGAACGACCAAAAAAGCGTCCACAACAACCGCTACCAGTTTAAATGGAAACACCAGCAGCAGCTGAACAGCAAAATCAGCGGCGGCATCAACTACAACCAAGTTTCCGACGACGATTACTACCGCGACTTCTACGGCCGCGAAGACATCGCACGCAACGTCAACCTCGACCGTCAGGCATGGCTCAATTACAGCGACAAACTGTTGGGTGGCAGCTTCGACGGCTCGTTGCGCGTACAAAAATATCAAACGCTTGCCAACCAAGACGGTTATAAAGACGAACCTTATGCCATCATGCCCCGCCTGACCGGCCGTTGGCAAAGCCATATCGGTAAGGCTCAACTCAACGTATTAGGCCAATTCACCCACTTTGACCACGACACCAAGCAAGACGGCAGCCGCGTGGTACTCTACCCGAGCGTTAAATGGGATCTCCACAACCAATGGGGCTACATCCGGCCTAAAGTCGGCGTACATGCCACTTATTACGGCCTCAACAGTTTCAACGGCCAAAGCGGCCGCAATGTCAGCCGCGTCCTGCCGATTATCAACGTCGACAGCGGCCTGACTTTCGAGCGCAGAGCCCGGCTCTTCGGTGGGGAATACCTGCAAACGCTTGAACCGCGCCTGTTTTACAACTACATTCCGACCAAGTCCCAAAACGACCTACCTAATTTCGACAGCTCCGAAAACAGCTTTACCTATTCGCAGCTGTTCCGCGAAAACCTGTATTCAGGCAACGACCGCATCAATTCGGCCAACAGCCTGACGCTGGCCACACAAAGCCGTATCCTCGACCCCAATACCGGTGCGGAACTCTTCCGTGCAGGTATCGGCCAGAAGTTTTATTTCAAAAAAGACAACGTCCTGCCTGACGGCAACGTCAGCAATTATCCGCGCAGCCAATCTGACTGGGTAGCCTTTGCACACGGCAACCTGACCCCGAGCACACGCATTGATTTGGACATCCACTACAACCAAAACCTAAGCCGTGCCGAGAGCTACGCCGCAGGAATTACCTACAACCCCGAACCCGGCAAAGTCTTAAGCGCGCGCTACAAATACGGACGCAACGAACGCATTTATCTGCAAGCCAACGGCGACTATTTCTACGACAGGCTCAGCCAAGTCGATCTTGCCGCCCAATGGCCGTTGAGTAAAAACCTGTACGCCGTCGCCCGTTACAACTACGAAATCGAAGCCAAAAAACCGCTGGAAATGCTCATCGGTGCAGAATACAAAAGCAACTGCGGCTGCTGGAGCGCAAGCTTGGTCGGCCAACGCTATGTTACCGGCGAAAACAGCCACAAAAACGCCGTATTCTTCAACCTCCAACTCAAAGACTTGAGCAATATCGGCAACAACCCATTCGAAAAACTCCGCTTAGCCATCCCCGGTTACAGCAAAACCAACGAGGTAGTCAAACAATGAACTTCAAACCCCTGATTCTCGTCGCCACACTCACTCTCGCAGCAGGCGCACACGCCGCTCCTAAAGCCAAAGCGACCAAAGCGCGTGCCAATAAAACTCCAGTCGTCAGCGCCACCACCATGCCTGCCGTACAAAGCGGCGTACATCTTTCAGACGGCATTGCCGCGGTTGTCGACAACGAAGTCATTACCCACCGCCAAGTAGCGCAAGCCGTAGCGCAAGCGCGTCAAACCCTGCCTAAAGGCACACAAATGGACGCCAACGAGCTGCGCCAACAGGTTTTGGCCCAAATGATCAACCAATCCCTGATCCTCCAAGCAGGCAAACGCCGCAACATCCAAGCGACCGATAGCGAAATCGAAGCCGTTATCGCGCACAACCCCAACATCAAAAACCCGTCTGCCGCCGTGCGCCAAGACATTGCCGACAGCATTATTGTTGAAAAAGTGCGCCAACAGGCCATCATGCAAAACAGCCGCGTCAGCGACTCCGAAGTGGCACGCTACATCGAGCAGGCCAAACAACAAGGCGTAACCCTGCCTGAAGCAGACCCTGTGCGCCAATACCATGCCCAACACATCCTCATTAAAGCCGACAACGACAATGCCGCCGTCGGCGCAGAAAGCACCATCCGCAAAATCTACACCCAAGCCCGCAGCGGCGCAGATTTCGGCGGTTTGGCACGCCAATACTCGCAAGACAGCAGCGCCGGCAATGGCGGCGATTTGGGCTGGTTTGCCGACGGCATGATGGTTGCCCCGTTTGAAGAAGCCGTCCACAAACTCAAACCCGGCCAAATCAGCGCCCCTGTCCGCACCCAATTCGGCTGGCACATCATCAAGCTGAACGACGTCCGCGAAGCAGGTACGCCTGAAGAGCGCCAACAAAACGCCGTCCGCCAATACCTGTCCCAACAAAAAGCGCAACAGGCGACCACCAACCTCCTGCGCGAACTGCACAGCAGCTCCTACGTTGACGTACGCTAATCGCGCGTATTGTTAAAAAGACAAGAATCGGTACAATAAGGCCGTCTGAAACCTATTTTCAGACGGCCTTTTTCCCTTTTACTTAAACAACCCATTGATTAAAGCACCCCATCATGCCCATCCGCCCCAATTGGCAAGCCGCCACCCTGCTGCAAGCCGAAGAAACCGCCCTTACCTCCACCCACACCGGCCGCACCTACCGCATTCAAGCCGCGACACTCGGCGAGCGTCCGGCAGGCGACTATCCCGTGCTGTATATTCTTGACGGAGATGCCTTTTTCCCCGCCATCCTCAATATGGCGCAATCCCTGCTCATCAACCCCATCACCCAAAGCCATGCCGCCTGCCTGATTGTCGGTATCGGCTACACCGGCGGCACCATCCGCGACTTAAGCCAACGCGCCCTCGACTACACGCCGCCGCTGCCCGACAACGCGCCCGAATCCGAACACAAACAATACGGCCAAGCCGACCGATTCAGCCGCTTTATCGATGACGAACTCTCCGCCCTGCTCAACAACAAATACCGCATCGATACCCAAAACCAAGCCATCTTCGGCCATTCGTTCGGCGCACTGTACGGCCTCTATTCCCTGTTCACCCGTCCCGAACGATTCCGCCATTATTTGCTGGTTTCGCCGTCTATCTGGTGGCAAGACCGCCGCGTGCTTGATTGGCTGCCCGACACTTTGCCGCAAGGAATCGGCATCCGCCTCGGCGCAGGCGAACATGAAGGCAGAAACAACCGCCCCGACCAAACCAGCCGCGGCATGGTCGCACAAGCCAAAATCCTTGCCGGCACTTTGCACCACCTCGGCGCAGATGTCCGCTTTACCCTCTACCCCAACGCCAATCACGGCAACGCCCCGTTTTACGCCCTGACCGACTGCATCGAATATTTGCGCAACGCATGGCAGCGTTGAAACAGGTTTGCCAAACATTAAGGCCGTCTGAACCGCAAACTTAGAAGCGTATTGAACCTATTGGATCGATCTAAAATCCAATTATAAAAAGGCCGAGACCTTTGCAATAACATAGGTTGAGACCTTTGCAAAGGTCTCGGGGCATGAAAAAGGGAGAGGCTACCTGAAAAATAGATTTTCAGGTAGCCTCAAACCGGTTTGGCATGCATCCGAAACGGAAAATTTGAGCGGTTACATACCTTGGGTTGGTGGCAGTGTTATTTCAACTTGGCTGCCAATTCGTCGAATTTTTGTTTGATGTCGGCCTTGAAGGCTTCCACTTTCTCTTTGCGTTCGGCTTTGCGCTGTTTTTTCCAAGCTTCGTGTGCCTGACGTGCCACTTCTTCCAGCGCTTCTATTGCTGCCAATACGTCCTCTTGGGCAACGACTGCATCTTGCCGGAGAATAACGGTTTTGAAACGGTGGAAGAAAGCATCCAATACAGCCTCGTCGGATTCTTGCGCCAAAATAATGATTGCAGTACTGCCGTTATCCAGTTTTTTGGCTGTATTTTCCAGCAACGCCCCCTCTTCCAATGTTTGGGCAGTACCTGCATCACTGCCGATGAGTGCGCCAGTAGCTCCACCCAACAGAACACCGATAGGACCGCCGAGAATGCCGACCAGTGAACCAATGAGGCTGCCCGTCCATGTGCCTTCGACCGTATTGGCGGTAAAGTCGGTGCTTTCTGCTGGGATAATCAGGTCATTTTCCTTTTTAACCAAAACGGCTTGTGCCACCAAAGCATCTGTTGTCTGCGAGTAAGCTTTCAATTCAGAAAAGGCTTGATAAGCTTCGCAGGAGATGTTGAATAAGGCAACGATGATGTTTTGTTTCATAAGTCCACTCCTGTAGATTGAAAGATTTAAGAACATACTAGTTGTATGCAGTGTCATTATAAATTGCAAGGGGGGGGGGAAGCAATGCGGCAAACAAAACTTTGCCTATATAAAGCCTGTAGAACCGGCAAACGGATAACGAACAATACCCAGCCTTGCCTGTAGGAAATCGTCGCATCGTTCACACCACAGGTTGAGAGAAATAAGCCTGCAAGACCTCAAGCGTCGTCTGAAATCCGTTTCCACTCCAACGCTAAATCGTACAAGGCTTTTTTGCTTTCGCCGGTAATCTTGGCGGCAAGCTCGGCTGCTTGTTTGGTCGGCAACTCGGCCGCAAGGATTTTCATGGTATTTTGCGCCGCTTCGGGCAAATCACTGTGCTTCTCTTTTACCGCAGGATGCAACACCAGCACCATCTCGCCGCGCGTTTGATTGCTGTCGTTTTTGAGGGCGACTTGGATTTCGGCAACCGTGCCGCTGAGGAAGGTTTCAAACGTTTTGGTGATTTCGCGCGCCAAAGTCAAACGGCGTTCGGGGAACTGCGCGGCCATATCCGCAAGGCTTGCTTCGATACGGTGCGGCGTTTCAAACATCACAATCGGAAAATCGGCTTCCGTCCATTTGGCCAGCAGCTTTTGGCGTTCGCCGGCCTTAGGCGGCAGGAAACCGTTGAAATAAAAATCGGATTCCGTCACACCGGCCACGCTCAACGCCCCCATGACCGCGCTTGCGCCGACCACAGGCACCACTTTAAATCCGGCTTCGCGCACGCGGGCGGCAAGTTTTGCACCGGGATCGCAAACCGCAGGCGTACCCGCATCCGAAACTTGGGCGACGCTCAGGCCGTCTGAAAGATGGGCGATGATTTTGTCGGCCATTTGCTGCTCGTTGTGTTCGCGAACGCTCACGAGTTTGCTCTGAATACCGTACGCACTCAAAAGCTGGGCGGTAACACGGGTATCCTCGGCGCAGATAATGTCGGCCTTTTGCAGCACGGCCAGTGCGCGCAACGTTATGTCGGCTAAATTGCCGATGGGTGTGGCGACAACGTATAATGTCTGTTTTTCGATGCTGTCGACGGCTTTTTGCAGGTGTTTTGTGTACATAGATTCAAGGCCGTCTGAAACGGCGTCTCTTTAAAAACAATGATTATATAACGGGTAAACTTTTCATGCGCTTAAACCACAAACAGGGGGCGGCGGCCGAAAATGCGGCGCTGGCATTCCTGCTGAACAAAGGCTGCTCGCTGCTGGTGCGGAACTGGCATTGCGCCTACGGCGAAATCGATTTAATCGTCAAAAACGGCGGTACGATTGTGTTTGTTGAAGTAAAATACCGCAAAAACCGAGGTTTCGGTGGTGCCGCATACAGCATCTCGCCGTCCAAATTATTGAAATTGCAACGAAGTGTAGAGTATTATCTGCAAAAGCACGGGTTAAACCATGCGCCCTGCCGCCTAGACGCGGTACTGATCGAGGGTGACGGCCCGCCCGAATGGATTCAAAATATTACAGGTTAACCTCATGACAACATTACAAGAACGCGTTTCCGCACATTTTGCCGAGAGCATCCGCGCTAAGCAGGAAGCCGAAAAAGTACTGGTCGAGCCGACCGCACAGGCCGCCGAGCTGATGCTGCAATGCCTGATGAACGACGGCAAAATCCTGGCCTGCGGCAACGGCGGTTCGGCTGCCGACGCGCAACACTTCGCCGCAGAAATGACCGGCCGTTTTGAAAAAGAACGCATGGAATTGGCCGCTGTCGCGCTGACGACGGACACTTCCGCCCTGACCGCCATCGGCAACGACTACGGTTTCGACCATGTATTCAGCAAACAAGTGCGCGCGCTCGGACGTGCCGGCGACGTATTGGTCGGCATCTCCACCTCCGGCAATTCCGCCAACGTCATTGAAGCCATCAAAGCGGCACACGAACGCGATATGCACGTCATCGCCATGACCGGCCGCGACGGCGGAAAAATCGCCGCCATGCTCAAAGATACCGACGTTTTGCTCAACGTCCCTTATCCGCGTACTGCCCGCATTCAGGAAAACCATATTTTGCTGATTCACGCCATGTGCGACTGCATCGACTCCGTCCTGCTTGAAGGCATGTAACCCTTTCTTTTCAGACGGCCCATCCCTTAAAGGCCGTCTGAACACCCAACCGTCCATACCCAAGGAAAAGGATATGAAGAATATCAAACGCTACGCCCTCCCCGTTCTGACTGCGACCCTTTTGAGCCTGAGTCTGAGCGGCTGCGTCGGCGCACTGATCGGCGGTGCTGCCGTCGGCACCAAATCCGCCGTCGACCGCCGCACTACAGGCGCGCAAACCGACGACAACGTTATGGCCCTGCGCGTCGAAACCACCGCACGCTCCTACCTGCGCCAAAACAACCAAGTCGAAGGCTACAAGCCCAAACTGAACGTTGTCGGCTACAACCGCCACCTGCTCCTGCTCGGCCAAGTGGCCACCGAAGGCGAAAAACAATTTGTTGAACGCATCGCCCGTTCCGAACAAGCCGCAGAAGGCGTGTACAACTACATTACTGTCGCCTCGCAAGCGCGTTCGCTCGGCGACGTGACCAACGACACCTGGGGCACATCCAAAGTCCGCGCGACCCTGTTGGGCCTCAGCCCGGCCACCCAAGCACGCGTCAAAATCGTGACTTACGGCAACGTGACCTATGTGATGGGCATCCTCACGCCTGACGAACAAGCCCGCGTGACCCAAAAAGTCAGCACGACCGTTGGTGTACAAAAAGTCGTGACCCTCTATCAAAACTACGTTGCCAACTGATTCACAGGCAACCCGGGGCCGTCTGAATATTCAGACGGCCATTCCTCCTACGATTACCCGACCCATCATGTCAAAGAATAATAAAACCCCTTTCCAACTTAAGCCCAAACACCTAATCCGCGCTTTATTCCTTGTCAGCTTTATCGCCATCGCAGCCCTTGTTGCCGGCGTATTCAGCACCCTAAACTCCGGTAAAACCGACGTACCCGAAAAAAGTCCTGCCGAACAAACCGACACACGCATTGAAGTTTGGCGCCCCAACGGCGCAGTCGAACCTGAAACCGTTCAACCTGCCAAAGACGGCGACGCAAAAACCGCCTCCGGCAATCCTGTCGTCCCACAAGACGAAAAAGGCGAAAAAGCGGAAGAAGGTGCAAAAAACGACCGCTCCACTGTACACCGCAGCAAACGCACTGAAAACAAACGCGCTGAAGCCGACAAATCAGAAAACACACAATCCGACAACAGCAGCCCTGCCGCTCAAAACACACCTCAAGCAGACAGCCAGCCGGTAGCAAACAAAGCCGCAGACAGCAAACCTGCCGCACAAGCGGTAGAAAACAAACCGGCAAAAGCCAAAGTCCCCGAGTCCAAACCGACTCCGAAAGCCGAGCCTGAGGCCAAACCACAAGCCAAACCGCGCAATAAAGACAATCTCGACAACCTGTTTTAAACAGACGGCACACCCGTCCCGTTCAGACGGCCTCTATGCCGTCTGAAACAAGAAGGAAACCTCATGGACAAAGTCATCATCAAAACCCCCGAAGAAATCGAAAAAATGCGCGAACTCGGCCGCTTGGTCGCCGAAGCCCTCGATTACATCGGCCAATTCGTCAAACCCGGCGTAACCACCAACGAAATCGACAAACTCGTTTACGACTACCACGTCAACGTTCAAGGCGGTTATCCAGCCCCACTCAACTACGGCAACCCGCCCTACCCGAAATCCTGCTGCACCTCCGTCAACCACGTCATCTGCCACGGCATTCCCGACGACAAGCCGCTGAAAGAAGGCGACATCGTCAACATCGACCTGACCATTAAAAAAGACGGCTTCCACGGCGACTCCAGCCGTATGTTTACCGTCGGCAAAGTCTCACCGATTGCCCAACGCCTGATCGACGTGACCCACGCCTCCATGATGGCGGGTATCGAAGCGGTCAAACCCGGCGCCACCCTCGGCGATGTCGGCTATGCCTGCCAGCAGGTTGCCGAAAATGCCGGCTACTCCGTAGTACAGGAATTCTGCGGACACGGCATCGGCCGCGGTTTCCACGAAGCGCCGCAAGTGGTCCACTACGGCCGCAAAGGTGAGGGCCTCGTCCTCAAACCGGGCATGATTTTCACCATCGAGCCGATGATCAACCAAGGCAAACGCCATCTGCGCATCCTGAACGACGGTTGGACAGTGGTCACCAAAGACCGCTCCCTCTCCGCCCAATGGGAACACGAAGTTTTGGTTACCGAAACCGGCTACGAAATCCTCACCGTCAGCCCTACCAGCGGTAAGCCTTAACCTTGAAAAAACCTTCAGGCCGTCTGAAAACATAGATTCAGACGGCCTAAAATTTATTCGCATTCTCAATCCAGAAAACCGAATAAAAACTCGAAATTAAGTTTTTACCCAGATTGAATTGTTTAATTATGTAAAAATTTGCTTATGCCATATCTAAGATAAACGCATAATTTAATGATTTATATAACAAAATTTTACTGAAATAATGAATTAAGAAATATTTACACAAATTATGGCAGACAGCAGAAAACTTCTTTCGAATATACTGTCTAATTATCTAGATCAGCCATTTGCAATACGCCCACATATCACCCCAAAAAACAATAGGGAAAAGGATGCCGGCATTCTTGCAGACCTTTTTTATGCCTAATGGCATACACTAAATACCACAATAAGGAAGATTCATGAAATCGTTCGAAAAAATTGAAAATATCCGCGATATCCGTAAAAAACTCGGCCTGAACCAAATGGACTTCTGGAGTCGCATTGGTGTGACTCAATCTGGTGGTTCCCGTTACGAGTCCGGCCGCAATATGCCTAAACCTGTACGTGAATTGCTGCGTTTGGTACACATCGAGCGCGTAGATTTGGCTAAAGTTAACCGTGATGACCTGGCCGTTGCTTCCCTGCTGAAAAACCGCGATCCTGAGTTGTACGCTTCTCTGAAAAAAGAAGCCAAAGCCGACAACAAAGGCAAATAATCAAGCTATTCAAAAGGCCGTCTGAAACTCTTTTCAGACGGCCTTTTTACTTTCTATACCCTAAGGGCATGTCGCATACATGCCCTTTTCTATTTACGGCTGATACTGTTTGAAATAGTCCAACACAGTTTGCGGCAGCCATTGCAAATTCAGACGGCCTTGATCGCGGCTGACAAAGCCGACATGACCGCCGTATGCCGGTTGCAGCAGTGTAACGGCCGAGGATACGTCCCGCCCGGTCGGCAGGGCTTCCGGCGGCAGGAAAGGGTCGTTGACGGCATTGAGCAGCAGCAACGGCGTATCCACGCCTTTCAGAAACGGTTTGCAGGAGTTGCGGCGGTAGTAATCATGACGGTCGGCAAAACCGTGTAGCGGCGCGGTAAAGCGGTCGTCAAAATCGCCAAGCGTTTTGCAGTTTTGCTGGCTTAAGGCCGTCTGAAACTGAGGAATCGCCTGGGCTTTCGGCAACAGCGAATTTAAAAAATAGCGCGTGTAAATCAGTCGCGTCATGCCCTGATCAAAACGCGTACCGGCCGCCACAGCATCAACCGGTGCAGAAACGACGGCAGAAGCGCGCGGAATGGCATTGTCGCCCTGCTCGCCCAAATATTTGGCCAAGGCATTGCCCCCCAAAGAAACGCCGACGGCGTAGATGGTTGAATAGCGTTGTGCCAGCGTGTTGAGCATAAAGGCAATTTCGGGCGTATCGCCGAGATGGTAGAACACAGGTGCGGTGTTTGCTATGCCGCCGCAACTGCGGAAATGGGCAACCACGCCGTTCCAACCGCGCTGCTGTACGGCTTTCATCAATTCGACCGCGTAATGGCTCTCGCTGCTGCCTTCCAGTCCGTGGAACAAAACCACTAACGGCGCATCGGGGTCGGCGCTGTCGACAAAATCGTAGGCAACTTGGGTTTTGCCGGTGCTGTCGGGCAGAAGCTCGCGGCGGTAGTCGGGCGCCTTGCCTTGCAGCAGCTTGGCAAACAGGGTCTCGGCATGGCCGTTTCTGAGCCAATAAGGCGTGTTGGGTGAACGTGTATTCATGATTTATTTCTTCTATTTTTCAGACGGCCTGAAGATGAGCATATACACCAGCAAGGCAGTCAGCGTGCCGTTTGTCCAACCTGCCCAAACGTCGGTGGGATAATGCACGCCCAAATAAATGCGCGAAAACCCGGTCAACAGGGCAAAGGAAATACCGCCTATCCAAGCGGCGCGGCGGTAGCGCGTGCGGCGGCAAAGCAATATCAGCATGACGGCAATGGCGGCGGAAAACGTACTGTGGCCGCTGGGGAAGGAAAAATTGCTCTCTTCAATCAGGCGCGGCCAAAGCAGCGGACGTTCGCGGGCAAACCATACCTTCACAATCAGCATATTCAAAGTCGGCACCAATGCCGCCAACACGCAAAACAGTGCCTCGCGCTTCTTATCGGCAAAATACAGGGCTGCGGCGACTGCGCCGATCAGCGGCACGGCAATCGGGGTTTTGCCCAGATAATGCAACACGGTGGCAATCGGGTCAAACCATGTGCCCGCATGGGCATGGACGGCGTGCATCAGCGGCGGCTCAAAAGCAAAGCCGCCATATTGCGCCAGCCAAATGCCGATGATGAGGGTAGGCGGTAAAAACAGCAAAGAGGCAAAAGTCAGTGCGCGTCTGGATTGGGCTGGGGATAAGTGCATTATTCCACCGTTTCTTTCAAAGTCGCACCAATCGCCTGCAAACCCTGCAACGCATCTTCCCACGCCGCATCCAGCAAGCGGCAGGCCTCGCCTTCCGCCTTGATGCCGAACTCGATATGCGGCGGAGTATAACGGCCGTCTGAATCAGTACGGCCCACTGTGGGCAGGCTGTACGAACGGATACCGGCGTAGGTACGTTCAAGATGTTCCATAATCGGCGTAATGCGTGATTCGGGTTGGTCGAACACATACACGCTGCGGCTGCCGCGTTCGGTTTGGTTGAAGCGGTCGGCGTAATAAGTTTCCAATACCCATTCGGCCATCGGGTGCGCCATCACAGGGAAACCGGGGAAGAAATAATGCTCGCGGATGGAAAATCCGGCGATGTTGTTAAACGGATTGGGCACCAATTCCGCGCCTTCGGGAAAATCCGCCATCTTCAGGCGTTGGGCGTGTTCGGGGGCGTCAAGAGGCTCGCCGCGTTTCAGGGTAACGGCTTCGATGAACTTGGCGGCTTCGGGATGGCGGACGACGGGCAAATCCAAAGCGGCCGCTGCGGCTTGGCGCGTGTGGTCGTCAGGCGTAGAACCAATACCGCCGGTAACGAAAGTCGGCAGGTCGTCTGAAAAGCTACGGCGCAGTTGTTTAATCAACAAATCAGGTTCGTCGGGCAAGTATTGCACCTGATTGAGCTTCAGCCCGCGCGATTCCAGCAGGGATTTGAAAAAGGCGAAATGCTTGTCTTGACGGCTGCCGTGCAGGATTTCGTCGCCGATGATAATAAGGTTAAAAGCGTTCATGATAAGGTTTCTTTAATACGGCTCTCCGAACATTCAGACGGCCTAATTGCTGACAATGTATTCCATTTATAAGATAATGGTTTCAACTTTTCAAGTCTGGAGGAATCCCAATGAGCCAAAACCATACCATTTTACAAAATCTCCCCATCGGTCAAAAAGTCGGCATCGCCTTCTCCGGCGGTCTTGATACCTCTGCCGCACTACTGTGGATGAAACTCAAAGGCGCGCTGCCTTACGCCTACACCGCCAACCTCGGTCAGCCCGACGAAGACGATTACAACGCCATTCCTAAAAAAGCGATGGAATACGGCGCAGAAAACGCCCGCCTGATTGACTGCCGCGCGCAGTTGGCACACGAAGGCATCGCCGCCATCCAATGCGGCGCGTTCCACGTTTCCACCGGCGGCATCGCCTACTTCAACACCACGCCTCTGGGCCGCGCCGTGACAGGCACCATGCTCGTTTCCGCCATGAAAGAAGATGATGTGAATATCTGGGGCGACGGCAGCACCTACAAAGGCAACGACATCGAGCGTTTCTACCGCTACGGCCTGTTGACCAATCCAGCGTTGAAAATCTACAAACCTTGGCTCGACCAACAATTTATCGACGAACTCGGCGGCCGCCACGAAATGAGCGAATTTCTGATTGCCAACGGCTTCAACTACAAAATGTCGGTTGAAAAAGCCTACTCTACCGACTCCAATATGCTGGGTGCCACCCACGAAGCCAAAGACTTGGAATTCCTCAACAGCGGCATCAAAATCGTTAAGCCCATCATGGGCGTTGCCTTCTGGGACGAAAACGTCGAAGTCAAACCCGAAGAAGTCAGCGTACGCTTTGAAGAAGGCGTGCCGGTTGCATTAAACGGCAAAGAATACGCCGACCCTGTCGAACTCTTCCTCGAAGCCAACCGCATCGGCGGCCGCCACGGCTTGGGCATGAGCGACCAAATCGAAAACCGCATCATCGAAGCCAAATCACGCGGCATCTACGAAGCCCCGGGCATGGCATTGTTCCACATCGCCTACGAGCGTTTGGTGACCGGCATCCACAACGAAGACACCATCGAACAATACCGCATCAACGGCCTGCGCCTCGGCCGCCTGCTCTACCAAGGCCGCTGGTTCGACAGCCAAGCCCTTATGTTGCGCGAAACCGCCCAACGCTGGGTTGCCAAAGCCATCACCGGCGAAGTAACCCTCGAACTGCGCCGCGGCAACGACTACTCGATTCTGAACACCGAATCGCCCAACCTGACCTATCAACCGGAACGCCTGAGTATGGAAAAAGTCGAAGACGCCGCGTTCACCCCGCTCGACCGCATCGGCCAACTGACCATGCGCAACCTCGACATTACCGACACCCGCGCCAAACTGGGTATTTACTCGCAAAGCGGTTTGTTGTCCTTGGGCGAAGGCTCCGTATTACCGCAGTTGAACAATAAGGAGTAGAATCAGGGGGCTTGAAAGCCCCCTTATTTTTCAAAGGAATAAAATGAAAGAATATAAGGCCGTCATTTATCAAGAGAACCTGCTGTCCAGTTTGGTTTTCGGCAGCGCCAAAATCAATCCGGTCAAATTCAGCGATTTCCTCAATAGCCATGCTTCGCAAGGCTGGAAGGTCGTTACTATGGAAAAAGACCAGCGCCGCATGCTGCTGTTTTTCGTGCGTGAAGCCTACGTCGTCATTTTGGAAAAAGAACGTGTTTAAACTCGGCGTCTATGCCTGTCTCGGATTATTCGTCAGCTGGGTGTTGCTCTTGATTTTGCAACTTTGGTTTTCCTTCGTCGATGCCGATTTGTTTCTCAAAATCACCCTGACCATGGCAGGTCTTTTCATTATCATTCTGGCCAGCTTACTGGTCATCAGCCAGTATTTTTCCGAAAAGAAAATGAAAGACGACGGATTTATCAACTGATGCTACTTCGGGAAGCGCCATGTATGCTTTATCCGAAACCTTGACGCAACATCCTTGTTTAATAGACAAGGCCGTCTGAAATTTATGTTTCAGACGGCCTTATTACCCCCCTCAAAGCCACTGAATACCATGAAATTCTTTTCCCACTTTTATCTTGAAAACCATATGTATTTCAACGACTACTTGAAATACGTCCTGATTTTCGCCGCCCTCGTCATACTCTTGCTCGCCGTATCGCAATACCTGCGCCACCGTATGGACACCAAATACCGCGACCTGAGCATTATTGCGCTGTTGCTACTCGTCCTCATCTGCGGCACGCAATATCTTTCGTACAGCGAACGTCAACACTTCGCCGCCGACACTTCGCGCATGGTTGGCTTTCTCGATGCCTTAATCGAAAACCAAAAGGTTGAAAAACAAGACATCATCGTCAACAGCACGCGCCTATCCAACGGCATGATTATCGGCATCAAAAGCCAATATTACGAAGTCCATTTCAATCAAGACTTCTCCGCCTACACACTGACGCCCATCAATCTGGTCAACAACAATATCGAACTCATCGATAAAGAATAACAGGATACACACATGGAAGCATACTCTCTGCTCGCCCTCAAACTGCTGATGGGTATTTTAGGTTTGATTTTGCAAATCAACCTCTTAGGCAAAGGCAACCTCGCACCGACCTCCGCCATGGATCAAGTACAAAACTTTGTACTCGGCGGCATCATCGGCGGCGTGATTTACAGCGACAGCGTCGGCCTGTTGCAATTTTTCCTCGTACTGATTTTGTGGACGCTGTTGGTCTTGAGCCTGAAATTCATCAAAAACCACAACCGCTGGGTCAAATCCATCATTGACGGCAAATCCGTTTGGATCATCGTCAACGGAAAAGTCCAAGCAGAAGAATGTATGAAAAACGGCATCAGCGCACACGACCTCATGTTCAAACTCCGCGCCGCCGGCATCTACGAAATCTCTGCCGTCAAACGTGCCGTGATGGAACAAAACGGCCAGCTCGCCGTCATTAAGTACGGCGACGAAAGCCTGCGCTATCCGCTGATTACAGACGGCCAAGTCGACCCCGACATCCTCGAAATCATTAAGCGTGATGAAGAATGGCTGCAACAGGAACTCGACCGCCTCCACCTTGAAGCCTCGCAAGTCTATATCGGCGAATACATAGACGGAAAATTGGTGGCACACCGTTATCCTTCTTGATTTGAAAATAGCAGGCCGTCTGAAACCTTGATTTCAGACGGCCTTTTTATATTCAATCCAAACACTGATTTTTTAATCGCGATATTCAAACCTTGCACCCAAAAATTGAGCCAGCGCAGAGACGTGGGAATGTCGGGGATCTTTGACGGCGGTCAGCAACAGGATATTGCCGTGTTGCCGCTCCAAATCCAGCAGCCGCTTGATGGCGGCCTGCTCGGCATCGCCTTGCAGCTCTTCATGATAACGGCTGACAAAACTGTCAAAATTCTCAGCCGGATTTTCGTGATACCAGCGACGCAGGTTTGCACTGGGCGTAATGTCTTTCAGCCAAAGCGCCGTAGCGAAAACTTCTTTATGGACGCCGCGCGGATAGAGGCGGTCGATAAAGACGGCGGTTTGTTTAGAATCGGGTTGATAGGCGTAAATGCGCTGTACGGTAAACATTTTTTCTCGTCTCCAATGGATTCAGGCCGTCTGAAAATTCAGACGGCCTGATGTTTTTTAGGTTTAGAACAGTTTTTTGACTTCGGCTTCGATATCGTCGGCTCGCATAAAGGTTTCGCCGATCAGGAAAGTATGCACGCCATGGCTGCGCATGAAATCGACGTCTTCTTTGTTGCGGATGCCGCTTTCGGTTACAACGGTTTTGCCGTTCAATTCAGGCAAGAGGTCGAGGGTTTGTTGCAGGGTCACTTCAAACGTACGCAGGTTGCGGTTGTTGACGCCCCACAGCGGCGTGGTCATGTTGCGGCATTTTTCCAGCTCGGACGCATCGTGCAATTCCAACAAGACAGTCATGCCCAATTCGTGGGCAACGGCTTCAAAACGCTCAAGCTGCCCGGCTTCCAATACGGCGGCAATCAGAAGAACCGCATCCGCACCCCACGCACGCGCCTGATAGATTTGGTATTCGTCGATGATGAAATCTTTACGCAAGACCGGCAGCGCCACGGCCGCACGCGCCTGTTTCAAATACTCCGGCGAGCCTTGGAAATAAGGTTCGTCCGTCAACACGGACAAACAGGCCGCACCCGCTTTTTCATAGGCAACGGCGATTTCGGCAGGATGAAAATCAGGACGGATCAGGCCTTTGCTCGGGCTGGCTTTTTTGACTTCGGCAATAATGGCAGGCAGATTCTGCGCGTGTTTTTCACGGATCGAGCCGATAAAGCTGCGAACCGGCGCGGCAGCCTGCGCTTTGGCTTTGATGTCTTCCAAGGAAACGGCGGCTTTTTGGGCGGCCACTTCTTCTGCTTTGGTGGCAAGGATTTTGTTGAGAATATCGGTCATGGCGTTTTTCTATTGGGGCTGATTTTCGGGTTTGAGTCGTGCAACATGCTGCTGCAGATTAGATTTCAGACGGCCTGAATGCCGCTATTTTAATGGTTTGAAAAAAGGCGGGCAAGAATGCCCGCCTTTGTGTCTGCTTCAATTTAGTGATGAATGCCCAAAACGGACGCGTTGTGGCTGATGATTTCGTCCGCCAAAGACGGATTGTCGTTCAGCTTGATACCGTAGCCGGGCACCAATTCTTTCAGACGGCCTGACCATGATTCGGCATGATCTGGGAAGCATTGGTTGATCAGCTTAATCATCAAAGGTACGGCGGTTGATGCGCCTGGGGACGCGCCCAGCAATGCGGCCAGCGAGCCGTCGGCATGAGCGACGATTTCGGTACCAAATTGGAGTACGCCGCCTTTTTTCGGGTCTTTTTTGATGATTTGTACGCGTTGACCGGCGGTAATCAGTTCCCAATCGTCAGGATTGGCTTCCGGATAATACTCTAAGAGCGAAGTGAAGCGTTCTTCTTTGGTTTTACGCAATTCGCCCAAGAGGTATTTGGTCAGCGGCATATTAGCCCAACCGGCGCGGAGCATAGGATAGAGGTTGTCCATGTGGATGGACATCGGCAAATCCATGAGCGAGCCTTGTTTGAGGAAGTTGGGACGGAAGCCTGCATACGGGCCGAACATCAAATGGCGTTGGCCGTCCACGTTGCGGGTATCCAAATGCGGAACGGACATAGGGGGCGCGCCGACGGAGGCTTGGCCGTACACTTTGGCGTTGTGTTGCGCGGCCGTTTCGGGATTACTGTTGCGGAAGAAGAGGCCGGAAACCGGAAAGCCGCCGTAGCCTTTGCCTTCGGGGATACCGGATTTTTGCAGCAGGGTCAGTGCGCCGCCGCCTGCGCCGAGGAAGACGAAACGGGTGCGGAGTGTCAACGGGTCGTCATCGTCTTTGGTGCTGCTGGTTTTCAGCACCCATGCGCCGTCCGATTCGCGGTTGAGGTCGTCGACATGGCGGTTGAATTTGATTTTTACGCCTTTGTCACTCAAGTATTTGACCATCTGACGGGTCAGGCTGCCGAAATCGACGTCTGTGCCTTCGGCGGAGTAGTTGGCGGCGATGGATTGGTTTTCATCACGGCCGTTGACAACCAGCGGCGCCCATTCGGCGATTTTGGCGCGGTCGGTAGAAAACTCCATTTTTTCAAAGAGTTTTTGGTTTTTGAACACGTCGAAACGTTTTTGCAGATAACTGCAATGGTCGGCGTTCATCACCAGCGACATATGGGGGACGGAATTGATGAAAGTGCGGTCGGTCAGTTTGCCTTCTTCGACCAAAGTCGCCCAAAATTGGCGGCTGATATGGAATTGTTCGGCAATATTGAGGGCGCGGGTTGGATCGATCGTGCCATCGGCAGTCAGGGGTGCATAGTTCAATTCACACAGCGCAGAGTGTCCCGTACCGGCGTTGTTCCATGCATTTGATGATTCCAACGCTACATCTTCCAAGCGTTCGATCAGGGTGATTTCCCAAGATGGTTCGAGTTCTTTGAGCAATACGCCCAAAGTGGCGCTCATAATGCCGCCGCCTACTAATACGACATCGGTTGCTTCAGCCATGGTTTTACTCCTACTAAAGTCAGGCATGGTTTGCCTTGTGGTTATCTATCATTATAAACAACTGATTTCAGAGGAATTGTTTTTTTTGTAGTGTGTGAAACTTTTGTTGCCTGCTGAGTTTCCGAGCGTAAATGGCGGAAGGCAGTTTCGGTTTGGGTTCCAGATTTCAGGTCTTTATAATATGTTATTGAGAATTTAGTAGATTTTACGGAGAAATGCAAAGATTTTCTGTTCGGTTCATATAAAAATAAGAGATTAGGTCGTCTGAAAACGTTTTCTTAACCTTTATCTGCCAACGTTTGCCAAGAAAAAAGAATTTTTCATTTCTTTTTTAATTGACCGTTTTTGTCAGCAATTTCAGCGCTAACAAACGTGAATCAACCGCCAATCTGCTATCATTTCGACTTATCCCACAACAAGGCAAACCGCCATGTATCTGACACAAGAAAAGCCCTACCGCCCCCTATTGGTCGCACTGATGTTCCTCACCCTGCCGCTGGCGATGATATTGCACAATATCGTGCAAATCGCCTTTTCAGACGGACAAGGGCTGCTGGTCACGGTCAAAGACGGCGCATGGGCATGGCAAAGCGGCTGGCAGGATTCCGTCGCATGGTTCGTCTGCGGCATGTTTGCCTTCCTCAACCTGCCGATTGCCGGCGGACTGACCAAGCTGGCGTATAAAAAAATGATGCGCCGGCATTCGCGTTACGCCATCTTCCTTGCCGGGGTCGCAGCGTGTGCCTCGGCGGCGGCAGGCTTGATTTTTGAAGCCATCTTAGGCAATGCCGCATTGGCCGGTATGCGCGGACAAGGCGTGTTCTACTACACCCTCTCCGTGTGGATCATCGCCATGCTGACCCTGCCCAAACAGCTCACGCGCGCGCCGGAGCAGCCCATCGTCTTTCACAAGATGAAACGTTGATTCAACAGGCGCAAACATTTTCAGACGGCATGCTTTCCGTTACCATTACATCCAACGCGTTTTAACCATTAAGGAATAACAAATGAATCAGGCGCAACAGCTCCGCGACGGCATACAGGCACTGGGTTTGGACATCGACGAAGCCAAACAGGCCAAACTGCTAGACTATGCCGCCCTGCTGCAAAAGTGGAACAAAACCTACAACCTGACCGCCCTGCGCGATCCCGCCCAAACCGTCAGCCATCACTTGCTCGACAGCCTGACCCTCCTGCCCTATATCGAACACGCGCAAACCATGCTCGACGTCGGCTCCGGCGGCGGACAGCCCGGCATACCCACCGCCATCTGCCGCCCCGACCTCGATATCACCCTCCTCGATGCCAACACCAAAAAAACCGCCTTTCTGCAACAAGCCGTCATCGAACTCGGCCTTAAAAACGTCCGCGTCATCAGCGGCCGCGTAGAAGCCGCCGCCGACTGCCGCGCCGACGTCATCACCAGCCGCGCCTTTGCCGAACTCGCCGACTTCGTCAACTGGACCGAGCACCTCCTCAAAGACGGCGGCTACTGGGCGGCCATGAAAGGCGTATACCCGCAAGAAGAAATCGACAAACTGCCCGAAAGCGTCGCCGTCGAAAAAGTCGAAGCATTGCACGTCCCCCAACTCAATGCCGAACGCCATATCGTCATCATCCGCAAAAAGGCCGTCTGAAAACAACCCAAGCATACCGAATAACGGTACAATCCAGCCATCCACACTTAACACGACAGCAAAGCACATGAGCGCACAAATCCTCGCCGTCGCCAACCAAAAAGGCGGAGTCGGCAAAACCACCACCACCGTCAACCTAGCCGCCTCCCTGGCCTCCAAAGGCCGCCGCGTCCTCGTCGTCGACCTCGACCCCCAAGGCAACGCCACCACAGGCAGCGGCATCAACAAAGCCACCATCGAAAACGGCGTTTACCAAGTTGTACTCGGCGAAACCGACATCCCCAACGCCGTCGTCCGCAGCAAAGAAGGCGGCTACGACGTATTGGGCGCCAACCGCACACTGGCCGGAGCAGAAGTCGAACTCGTCCAAGAAATCGCACGCGAAATCCGCCTCAAAAACGCCCTGCAGCTCGTTGCCGACGACTACGACTACGTCCTCATCGACTGTCCCCCGTCCCTGACCCTGCTCACCCTCAACGGCCTGGTCGCCGCCAACGGCGTCATCGTCCCCATGCTTTGCGAATACTACGCCCTCGAAGGCATTTCCGACCTAGTGGCCACCGTCCGTAAAATCCGCCAAGCCATCAACCCCGACCTCGACGTAACCGGCATCGTCCGCACCATGTACGACAGCCGCAGCCGCCTCGTCGTCGAAGTCAGCGAACAGCTCAAACAACACTTCGGCAACCTGCTCTTTGATACCGTCATCCCCCGCAACATCCGCCTCGCCGAAGCCCCAAGCCACGGCCTCCCCGCCCTCGCCTACGATGCCCACGCCAAAGGCACGCAGGCTTATCTCGACTTGGCCGATGAACTGATTGCACGATTGGAAAAATAAACAGGGATATGAATATAAAAAGGCCGTCTGAAAGGTAGAAAATACTTTCAGACGGCCTTTGGTTTGATTGGAAAGAACATTTTTAAAAGACCGCGTGCGTGCGTACCGCACACACCCTACACATAAATTTCAAATTCTTTGTGATTCATTTGTAGGATATGTGCCTTAAGGCACGCATGCGGTTGCAGGCTACGTGCTACGCCAAATACATAATTTTACATTCATAATATTTGAAATAATAATAATTTTATGGAATAATTTCTCTACTCTCTTGGATAAGAGGGTTGCCGCTCCTTGGATAAGGAGCATAAAAAGCTGGATAGCTAGGCGTATAAAATTCCATATATCTATTTCTACCATAATATTTATTGTGGTATGCCTACTATCCTATTTTAGTTTCCAAAATAGGATATCTTTTAATGAAAAATTCGATTATCTTAAAAACTGAAAATTCAGTTGTTTTTAATCTCGGTAAGATCCAAAAAGCTTTATGTATCATTAATGCTGAGAATATATCTAAATTATTAGATCGTGTTAGCTTAACAGCTAACCCTAGAGAATCTAAAAAGAATAAAGTTACTGCATCTATTATTGATACTTTAAATAGTGCTCCTGAAGAAATGGTTAATAGAACTAAAGGATTACTAGTATCTACTCAAAAATGTGAGCCATTAGAACGCGGCAGATTCCGATTAAGTTTTGAAGATGAAAAAACAGACGGCGTCTTAGATGGTGGACATAACATGCTAGCCATAGGGACTTTTTTATTAGAGAAGTATCATGATTCTCAAAGTAATCAAATTCCATCTGACGTGCAAAAAATTAAATGTTGGGAAGATTTTTCTGAGGCATGGACTAAATATAGTCATTTATTAGAAGATTTTGTTAAAAAACAAAATTTTACCATACCTGTAGAAATTATTTATCCTACTAAAGACGTTGACTTTGATTTTGCTGAATTAGTTTTTGAAATTTCAGATGCACGAAATAATAACTCCCCACTAACAGCTGGAACTAAAGCTGACCATCGAGGTTATTATGATAATTTGAAAGAATATATTGACCCTAAACTTGTAAATCTCATTGCATGGAAAGATAACGAGGCTGGTAAACGTATTAAACGTGAAGATATTGTTGCTTTAGCTCTAATCCCCTTTATTGCATTACAAAAACGTGGCATGCTAAAGAAGATAAATTCAATTAATCCATCTGTTATTTATAACTCCAAGTCACAATGTGTAGATATTTATTCTAAAATTATTGAAAAATATAAAGACCAACAGGGAAACTTACCTAAAGTTATTAACAATGCTCTTGGATTAATGAATGATATTCCAAAATTTTATGATCTCGTATATAAAAAATTTCCAGATGCATATAATAATTTCTCACCAGGATTTGGAAGAATCACCGCTGTCAAGAAGGTAAAAGATGATTCTAAAAAATTTCTAACCAAGTTTTATCAACAAGAGAGTGATTATAAATATCCAGATGGTTATATCTTACCATTTATTTGTGCTTTTCATGAATTAATCATAATTGATGAAAACGATAATGTCCGCTGGGCAATAAACGTTGAGGATTTAATTAATGATTTCTCTAAATATGAAATGTTGGTTGGAACTATCAAAGATAATTATTATGACCCTCAAAAGGTAGGTAAAAGTTCTGCCGCATATACCGGATGTGAAATGACTATGAAAATGGTTATGATGGAACTGTAACAACAAGGCCGTCTGAATAAATTCAGACGGCCTTTCCATCTTCTATTTTTCTTTTTCCCACTCCTTCAACAATCTCTTCACCGACACCGGATACGGTGTCTTCAATTCCTGCGCAAACAGCGACACTCTCAATTCTTCAATCATCCATTTAAACGCTGCAAGGCCGTCTGAAATGGGTTGTCCTTGTTTTACCAAGCTGTCGGTTTTCTCCTGCCACATTTGTTCCAGTTCTTGAATATCGGCTTCGCGGGCTGCGTCGCGGGCGGGGTTGCCGCTGTATTTTTCAAGGCGCAGGGTCATGGCTTTGAGGTAGATGGGGAGGCGCGGCCATTGTGCCCACGGGGTGTGGGTGGCAAAGCCGGCGGCGAGCAGGGTTTGCAGGCGTAGTCTTAGGAGGTGAGTCAATGGGTGTTTGCCGAGTTTGCTGTTGAGTTCGGCATAGGCGGCGGCGGTTTCCTGCAAGTAGCGGCTGAGGGCTTCTTTGACGGCAGGCAGGCGGCTGCGGGCGCGTTTGATTTGCTCTTTGAAGGCTTTTTCGTTGCGCGGCAGCTCGTCTTCGCCGATAAAGGCGCGGTTGCAGACAGCTTGGGTGAGGTCGTCGCGCAAGGTGTCGGCGTTGATGTGTTTGAGCAGCATGGCGGCTTGGGTAAAGCCTTGGATGCCTTTGTTCAGGTCTTTAACTTGTTCTTTTAATTGCAGCTTCATCAATTCGATTACGCCTTGACGGTGTGCCTGCTCGGCGGCTTCGGTGGTGTCAAACAGGCGCAGGGCGATGCGGCCGTCTTTTTCTTTTTGCAGGCCGAGGTAGCCGGTGAGCTGTTGTTTGCCGCGGGCGAATTTGATGGATTCGGGCAGGGTGCCGATGTCCCATGTGGTCACGTTGTCGCGCTCGAATTCTTGGGTGTTGTCACGGAAGGTGACGGCGGCGGCTTGGCCGAGTTGTTGTTGCAATTCGTGCAGTTTGCGGCCGCCGGCAAGCTCTTGTCCTCCGTCGTCGATAATGCGCAGATTCAGATAGCAGTGTTCGGGCAATTCTTGCGCCGCCCATGCGTCTTGGTCGATTTGCTCGAGAATCCGCATATCGCCGGCACTTTTGGCGATAAAGTGCGCCAACTGGGGAATGATGGACGCTTGGCGGTCGGGATTGCTTTCGAGGAATTTGGTGATGAAATCGGGGACGGGCACGCAAATGCGGCGGATTTGCTTCGGCAGGGCTTTAATCAGCAACTGGATTTTTTCGCGTAACATACCGGGCACCAGCCATTCGAGCGACGGCGCGTGCAGGCGGTTGAGGACGGTCAGCGGCACGGTCATGGTCACACCGTCGAGCGGATGGTGCGGCTCGAAGCGGTAGGAAAGTTTGAACTTGCCGTCTGCGGTTTGCCAGAATTTGGGGAACTGCTCTTCGGTAATGTGCGCGGCGGCGTGTTGCATCAAATCGTCGCGACTGAGGAACAACAGGCGCGGATTGTCGCGCTCGGCAGTTTTGAGCCAGGCTTCAAAGGTGCGGATATCGGCAAGGGGCAAAGGTTTCAGACGGCCTTTTTGAGATGCTGGCTGCTTTTTAGGTTTGGGGTCGTCTGAAACATTTTGTCGGGTATGTAAACTCGGTTCACGCTCGCGGTTGTCCGCATCATTGGCATCTGCGTGCGCGGCTTGCGCCACACGTCCTGCGTTGCGCTGGTTTGCTTGTCCGTTTTGATCGACTGTCTTGTCCGACTGGGTTTGTCCGCCCTCTTCACTTCCCCAAATGCCGCCTTTCGCGTCTTTCCACACCAGCTCGGGCAGGCGTTCGTTATAAAACGCAAACAGGGCTTCGTCGTCGACCAATACGTCTTGCTTGCGCGATTTGTGTTCGAGTTCGGTAATTTCTTTAATCAGCTTTTTATTGTGGGCAAAAAAGGCCGTCTGAAGATTGCTTTCCTGCGCCACCAATGCGCCGCGGATAAAGATTTCGCGCGCTTCTTCGGGCGCAACTTTGCCGTAAGACACGGGGCGGCGCGGCAATACGGTCAGGCCGTAAAGCGTCACGCGTTCGCTGGCGACGACTTCGCCGCGTTTTTGTTCCCAGTGCGGCTCGAAATAATGGTAGCGGACGAGGTGCGGCGCTTCCTGCTCGATCCATTCGGGCTGGATAACGGCGACATCGCGCGCGTAAAGGCGCGTGGTTTCAACCAATTCTGCCGCCATCACCCATTTGGGTTTGGCTTTGAACAGGGCTGATGCCGGGAAAAGGTGGAAACGGCTGCCGCGCGCGCCGGTGTAGTCGTTGCCGTCGGGCGATTTCATGCCGACGTTGGCGATGAGGCCGGTGAGCAGGGCGCGGTGGATTTGTTCGTAGCCGGCTTCTTTGGCGGCACGGATTTGGGCGCGGTGTTGTTTCTTATCCAGTTGTTTTTGTTTGAGCTTGGCCGCCAAATCTTGGTCGCCTTGGTTTTCAGACGGCCTTAATTGTTCTTGGGTAGGAGGTTGTCGAAACGCGGCTTCTTTGGTGGTCAAACCCATTTCAATCGCGGTTTGGGCAAGCTGGTGGTGCAGCTCGCGCCATTCGCGCATACGCAGATGCGATAGGAAATATTGTCGACACCACTGCACCAGCTGCTTGTTGGACAAACCTTTGTCGCGCTCGCGCTGGAAGCTGTCCCAAATATTCAGATAGGCAAGAAAGTCAGATTGCTTGTCGGTAAAGCGTTCATGCGCCTTGGCCGCGGCATCGCGCGCTTCCAACGGCCGCTCGCGCGGGTCTTGAATCGACAGTGCGGACGCGATCACCAATATTTCTGCCATGCAGTCGTGTTTCTTCGCCGCCAGCAAAATACGCGCGATTTTCGGGTCGATGGGCAGGCGCGCCATTTGCTCGCCGAGTTTGGTCAGACGGTAGCGCGTGTTGGCACCGATATGGCCCGAACTGTTTTGCAGGCCGTCTGAAATATTGGCTGGGTTGGATCGGGCATCCATGCCTGATCCGCGTACTTGGTTTTTCATATTTTGCATAGTCTTGTCGGTCGGGCATCTTCCCCGACATCATCTAAATTTGTCTTTATTGGTTTTCACGCCACTTATTGTGGATAAACATATTCCGCCTTGCCGTCGCGAATGTTCAAGCTGCCTGCATCGCCTGTAATCAGGTTGCCCGTTACCGAGCCTTCGCGACAACCTGAAACCGGCATATCATAGCCCAGCGTGTGAATCAGAAACGTGGAAAGCTGCTGATGGAAGGCAATCTCGCAAGGCGCAAAAGCCTGGTTGGCAGCCTGCTGCACGGCCTTATCCGGGCTGTACAACACCAGCGGCACAAGATAGCTGTCGGGCTGTACCGTTCCTTGATTGTAGGTATCTTGGCGCACATACTGACCATGATCGGAGGTATAGGCAAACAGCCAGTTGCCGTCAGGCTGCTTTTGCAGCTGCTCGAATACGGTTTGAATCATTTGGTCGGTTTTGTGGATGGTGTTGTCGTACTTATCCACAATATTGGCTTCACCGAATACTTTATCTTGAGGCTGCAACAATGCGCCGTATGGGACGTGCGAACCGCGTTGGTGCAACACAATAAAATGCTTGCCCCGCTGCAAATTGATTTTGTCGAACAAGGGCAGCAGCTTCTCATCAGGCATATTGTCGCCGTTGCCGTAGCCAAGCTGCGTCGGCTGAATCAGATGGTCAATCCATTTCTTACCGATTAAGTTCAAAATCGCCATCTCGTTTTCAGCCTGCGCGCTGTAAAAATACGTTTCATAGCCCTGCTCTTTAGCGAGGCGGAACATATTGGTATCGCCGCTGCTGATTTGCTCGTAGCCGTTGGCATGCGGTATCGCATTAAAAAAGCTGGGCAGGGACACAGCCGTCATCAAAGCGGCGGAATAGCTTTGTTTCACAATCGGCTTAAAGTCGGCTTGCGAAAGTTGGGTTAAAAACGGCGAAGTTTCGCGGCCGTAGCCAAACAATTTCAAATGCGCCGCGCTTTCACTCTCGCCCATAATCAGGATGATATTTTGAATACTGCCTTGTCCGGTTTTGCTTGGCGCTGGCTGTTTGAACACAGGGATTTTGCTTAAATCAAACAACTGATACGGCAATACGCGCCCGACAAAATAGCCGAAGCTGAAATAATTGGCTTTGATGCGGCTGTATGTTGGTTTGGGCGAAATACCGTGTTCCTGCGTCGTACTGAATGAACGTCCAAAAATCAATAACATCGCCGCAATAAACAATATATCGGCGGCAAAATGCGTCTTACGGCGGAACTTGGCAAGGCTGCAAAACAACACGACCTCCAACACGCCCCACAACGCAGGCAGCCACAACTTATCCAACATCGACGCGCCCGCGCTGCCGACTTCGGTAACCTCTTTCAGCATCAACCAATAATTAATGCCTGTCATCCAACTTTGATAAACCGCATAATGCACATTGTTGGCAATGATGCTGAGCGCAAAAAACAACGCAATCAGCAATCGTGAAGCCTTATAACGCGCAAACAGATACAGCGCAGCAATTACAAATGTCAGTGCAAACGTTTCTGCAATTTTCGCAGCCGGCAGGGTTTCAATCCCGAATACAAAACGATAGGCAATTTCGCTGGCAGTCAGTAAAGACGAATACAGAACAAGCGTGAAGAAAGATTTTTTCATCATTAATATTTCACAATAAAAAATTTACCGATTGAGTTTTAAAACCCAATATTCCCTTTTCGATAGTTTTTAGTTTCTCAATGATTTAGGCCGTCTGAAAATGAAACATGGCCTGCCATTTGATTAAGAAAGATTTTATTTTCAGACGGACTCCACCGCACCCAACTCCAGCAACACCTGAAAACCGTCATTGATATACCGCGAATCGGGCATTTCTAAAAATGGGAATGCCGCTACGTCGCCCAGGTTCAGTGATGCCATGCGCAGGATGACGGCGGCGAGGTTGCTGCGGACGATTTCTGGGTCGGTGAATTCGGGGCGGCTGTTGAAATCTTCTTCTGAAAACAGTCGGATACACACGCCTGCGGAGACGCGGCCGCAGCGGCCGGAGCGTTGGCGCGCGGCGGCTTGGGAGATTTTTTCGACATGAAGCTGCTCCACTTTTGCCCGCGCGGAATAGCGTTTGACACGCGCGAGGCCGGTGTCGATGACGTATTTGATGCCCGGCACGGTGAGCGAGGTTTCGGCGACGTTGGTTGCTAACACAATGCGGCGTTTTGCGCCTGAAGGGTGGAAGATTTTGTGCTGTTCGGCGTGCGACAGGCGTGCGAACAGGGGCAGGATTTCGTCGTTGCGGCGCAGTGTGGATTTGCGCAAGGCTTCGGTGGCTTCGCGGATTTCGCGTTCGCCCGGCAGGAATACTAAAATATCGCCTTCGCCATAGCGTGCCAATTCGTCGGCTGCATCGACAATCGCGTCGGTCAGCTCGACTTCTGCATCGTCTTCGTCTTTGCTGGTCAGCGGTCGATAGAGGATTTCAACAGGATACGTCCGTCCGCTTACTTCCAGCACAGGCGCGCCGTTGAAGTGTTGGGAAAAGCGTTCTGCGTCTATCGTTGCCGAGGTGATGATGACTTTCAAATCGGGGCGGCGCGGCAGCAGTTGTTTCAAATAGCCCAAGAGGAAGTCGATGTTCAGGCTGCGCTCGTGCGCTTCGTCAATGATAATCGTATCGTAGGCGGTGAGATAACGATCGGTCTGGGTTTCCGCCAGCAGGATGCCGTCGGTCATCAGCTTGACGCAGGCATCGCGTGAGGTGTGGTCGGTAAAGCGCACTTTATAGCCGACCGCGCTGCCGATTTCGGATTTCAGCTCTTCGGCAATCCGCTCTGCTACGGAACGCGCGGCCAAACGGCGCGGCTGGGTATGCCCGATCAATCCTGCCGCCCCGCGTCCGAGTTCCAAACAAATCTTGGGCAGCTGCGTGGTTTTGCCCGAACCGGTTTCGCCGCAAATAATTGTTACCTGATTCTCGGCAATGGCTTTTTTGATTTCGTCGAGTTTTTCGTGAACGGGCAGCGTGTTGTTGAATTCGGGCTTGGGCAGTTTGGACAGGCGTTGCAGATAGAGGTCGTGCGATTTTTTGTATTTTTCCTCAACCTTGGCCAAGCCGCCGTATTTATTGGGGTTTTTAAAGGCAGATCGCAGAAAATGGCGGTCTTTGGAGAGAGTTTGGGCGAAATCGGGTTGTGGCATGATGGTGCAATAAATTGAATAATGTGAAAAGAATGGAATTATAGCAAAAGGCCGTCTGAAACTTGCTTGCTTTCAAGTTTCAGACGGCCTTTGTATGGATAAACCGTTTTAGTCGGCGGCGTGCCAAGGTTTTTGCATACCGGCGTGGAAACTCGGTTTTTCTCCGCCCCACAAGGTGTCGATGTCGTAAAAGTCGCGCACGGCAGGGAGCATGACGTGGACAACGAGGTCGCCTGCGTCGACGAGCGTCCATTCGCCGCTGTCGCCTTCGGTGCTGAGGATTTCAAAACCGGCTTCTTTCAAATCGACGGCAACGTTGTTCGCCAATGCTTTGACTTGGCGCGTGCTGTCGCCGCTGGCGATAATCATGCGGGCGAACAGGGAGGTTTTGTCTTGGGTTTCCAAAACAGAGATGTCTTTGGCTTTAATGTCTTCGAGGGCGTTTACGGCCACTTCGACCATTTTTTGCAGGTCTTGCAATTCTTGTTCGTTCATTATTTTCCTAGTTGAAATGTTTTCAGACGGCATTATAGCTTATCTGCCTGAATAAACGCTATTTTTCATAGAGTTTGTGTTGGCGGATATATTGGGCGACGGGTTGCGGCAGGCCGTCTGAATGGTGGGTTTTGGCGAGATTGGCACGGATTTGGGTGGAGCTGGTGTTGTGCAGCGGCGCGTTGAGGATGCGGACGCTGCCGTTTTGCAGGGCTTCGCCGAGCCATGCGTGCAATTCGCGCGGGGTTTTGTTGAGGTTGTCGCCTTGGCGCATGGCGATGGCGATATTAGTCTGGCGCACAAGGGTTTGCCATTTTTTCCATGTGTGCAGCTGCATCAGGCTGTCGCTGCCCATCAGCCACCACAGTTGCGCGCCGGGAAATTGCTGGCGGAAGATTTGGACGGTATCAAACGTATAAGTCGCGCCGTCGCGGACGATGTCGCAGTCGCTGGCGGCGAATTTCGGCTCGTCGGCGATGGCGAGTTCAACCATATTGAGGCGCTCTTGTGCCGGCGTGCGCGTGCTGTCTTTGTGGTACGGGTCGCCTGCCGGCAGGAAGACGACGAGATCCAAACCGATTTCGTCGGCAAAGGCGCGGGCGATGTGGAGGTGGCCGTTGTGAATGGGGTCAAACGTGCCGCCGAATAATCCGATGTTTTTCATTTCGTGGTGGTGTTTGCGTTAGATGTTTTGGCCGTCTGAAGCAGGCAGGCTGCCGTCAACAATCAGGTTGAGCTTGCCGGTGGTCGGGTGGATGACCAGGCCGTGGATGGCGATGTTGTCGGGCATCAGCGGATGTTTGCGAATCAGCTCGACGGTATGGCGCACGCTGTCTTCGACGTTGTCAAAACCGGTCAGCCAGCCGTCCAAATCAATACCGGCATTGCGCAGGGTTTCGATGCGGTCGTCGGGGATATTGCTGTCATGTACGCGTTGGAGGAACTCTTCGGCGTGTAGTCCGCGCATACCGCAGTCGTGGTGGGCAATGACCATGATTTCTTTGACTTTGAGTTCAAATACGGCAACCAACAAACTGCGCATCACCGAACCCCAAGGGTGGGTCACCAGCGCACCGGCGTTTTTGATGAGCTTGGCGTCACCATTTTTCAATCCTAAAGCATTGGGCAGCAATTCGATAATGCGTGCGTCCATGCAGGAAAGAATGGCCAGCTCGCGGCCGGGGTATTTGTTGGTGAAATATTTTTCGTACTCTCCCGATTCAACGAAACGTTGGTTGTAGGAAAGGATATCGGTCAATTCACTCATGATGATGTGCTCGTTTCGGATGATTTACTCTATTATAGCGGTTTTCAGGGGGTATGGTTGTTTTGCAAATTCGCCGTAAACGGCTAAAATCGACGTATCTTTAGTTCTTTTGGAGGATGCGCCATGTCTCAGTCTTTCCGTTTTGAACAAGTATTCACACCCGATATCCACGACGCATTGTGGGATTGGGCGCAAACAAGCTATGGCGCATCCGACGATTGGTGCATTCTGTATCTCAACAGCCTGCCTTTAGGCCATCTGAACCCATCATGGCGCGAACGCCTCGGGCAAGATTGGACAGGCAGGCAGTCAACCCTTTCAGACGGCCTGAATTTGGAAACCGACAGCTGGGCAGAAATGGGCGACAGTTTGCAAACGCTGGCGCAACAATGGCGCGAGTGCGGTTGGCTCAAAGGTTGGCGCGGTGAAAAGTTTGACATCTGCGACCAGTCGGGCAAGCCTTTATGCGCACTAGAACGCGCCGCCTTCCGTCCGTTCGGCCTGATGAGTCAGGCTGTGCATTTGAACGGATTGGTCGAAACAGAAAACGGTTTGCGCTTTTGGATAGGCCGCCGTAGTCCGCACAAAGCCGTTGATCCAAACAAACTCGACAACCTGACCGGAGGCGGCATCAGCAGCGGCGAGAGGCCGTCTGAAGCTGTCTGTCGCGAAGGTGAAGAAGAAGCAGGCATTCCCGCTTCCTTAACCCCCCATATCCGACCGACTGCCCAAATATATAGTTTGCGCCCCGTTAACCGCGGTGTCCACAACGAAATCCTGTATATCTTCGACATCGTCCTGCCCGAAGGCTTCCAACCTGCCAACCAAGACGGCGAAGTCGCCGGTTTTGAACTGATGGACATCCCCACCCTGATCGATGCCATGTTGGGCGGACACATGATGCACGATGCCCAGTTGGTCACGATCGAAGCCTGCCGTCGATACGGCTTAATCGACCCCAAACATCCGCTGTCCGCATGGCTCGACAGCATCCGTTGCCGACCCCATTTTTAAAGGCCGTCTGAAACCATGTTGCAACTCAAAAACATCAACAAACGCTTCGGCAGCAAAACCGTTGCCCAAAACATCAACCTAAACGTCGACGCAGGCGAAATCCTCGCCGTACTCGGCCGCTCCGGCTGCGGCAAATCCACCCTGCTCAAAACCATCGTCGGCCTGGTGCGTCCCGACAGCGGCGAAGTCTGGCTCAACGGCGACAACATCACCGACATGCCGTCTGAAAAGCGCAATATCTCGCTGATGTTTCAAGACTACGCCCTTTTGCCGCATTTAACCGCCCTCGACAACGTCGGTTTCGGCCTCAAAATGCGCCGTCTGCCCAAAGCCGAAATCGAAGAACAATCCATGCAGGCCTTGCGCGACATCGGTTTGGAACACGAAGCGCAACGCAAACCCGAAAGCCTCTCCGGCGGCGAACAGCAACGCCTCGCCCTCGCGCGCGCCCTAATCACGCGTCCGTCGCTGTTGCTCTTGGACGAAGCCTTCTCCAGCCTCGACACCCACCTGCGCCACCACCTGCGCACCCTGACCGCCGAACGCATCCGCAGTCAAAACATCCCCGCCATCCTCGTGACCCACTCCGCCGAGGAAGCCTGCACCATGGCCGACACCATCGCCATCATGCACGAAGGCCGCATCCTCCAACACGGCACGCCGGAAACCCTTATCCGCCGCCCCGTCAACGCCCAAGCCGCCCTGCTGCTCGGTTTGGCCAACACCGGCGACACACGCTACATTCCCCAACACGCCATCCGATTCGACCCGGACGGCACAGCCGTCCGCATCAGCGAAGCCGTCCCCCTCGCCGAAGGCATACGCCTCACCCTCGCTCATCCGCAATACGGCGATTTGATTTGGTACCCCCACGCCGACCACGATATGGACAAACCGCAAACCGGACAGGAAATCCGCATCAGCGTGGATGAAAGTCAGATTGTTTGGTTTGATTGAATTTGATGGATTAAGAAAAAGAAAAAGGCCGTCTGAAATTTAAGTTTCAGACGGCCTTTGTTATCTCAGCCATCAATCAGACAAACCCATCTGATCTACAAGCGCTTTTTACTTCACTTTCGTACATACCTCACGGGCAGTCCCGTCTTCAGACACCAATTTGCCTGTTTTATCCAGTTGATACACATTATCTTTTCCGGGTTTGTCCATCTCCGCGACCAATCCGGTGTACATCATGCTTTCCAAGAGTCGTCCATCCTCCGACTTTTCCAACCACGCCAGCGTTTCGGGGCTGTGCTGTCGTGAAACTTCGCTATATTTGATTTGGCTTTCCGTCAAGGCATTGTTTTCAAAACGCCATTTCCCTGAGCCGACAACACGGTATGCCAAGACATTGCCGTCATCATCGATTTTGAGTATAGCATCGCCACGGAAACTGCCGTCCTGAAGATATTCGACTTTTGCATCACTGCGAATGTTTTCATCAGAACCCACGCAATGCCATGTACCGACAATCGGAGAAGCCAGAGCAGTTGTTGCGGATAAAAGCACCGGCAAAATAAAGAGTTTCATCTATTTCCTTTCTTAAAATAGGCCATCTGAAAAGTTGCAACGACATTGAAGCTGCATTTTCAGACGGCCTTTGCGAGTATTCTGTCGCAGGCAGACGTTCAAGAGATGTAAAGCACGAGGACGGCAATCAGCACCAGCTGGACACCCAGCTTTATCAGCGCGGTACGGCTGACGAAGTAGATAAACCAAGTGCCGGTCAGACTCAACAGTAGAATAATAAGCCATGGCCACCATTTGTTGAGGTGGACGGCTTCGGTAAAGCAGGTATGAATATGAAGTACGACGATGGCGACGATGAGCAATATAGGCACGATGTAGTCCATAATCTGATTTCCTTTTGATGAGGCCGTCTGAAAACCGTGGTTTCAGGTTTTCAGACGGCCTTGTCTATTCAATCAAAATCAGTCTTTCAACTTCGCCAACTGAGTTTGAACTTTCGCCATTTTGTCTTCCAATTCCACCAAATCGGCTTTGTCTTTTTCCACCAAATGCGCCGGGGCTTTGTCGGTGTAGCCGGGTTTGGACAGTTTGGCGTTGAGTTTGTCCAAGGCTTTTTGCAGCTTCTCGGCTTCTTTGCTCAAACGGGCGGTTTCGGCGGCTTTGTCGATTTCGACTTTCAGCATCAGGCGCGCGCCGTTGCAGACGGCGACAGGTGCGTCTTCTGCTTCGGGCAGGCTGTCCACCAGCTTGGCTTCGGTCAGTCGGGTCAGAGACGGCAGGTATTTGAGCAGGCCTTCGAGTTCTGCACTGCCTTCGACAAAGAGCGGTGCTTTGACGTTTGGCGCGATACCCATTTCGCCGCGCAGTTTGCGCACTTCTTCCACCAAGTCTTTCAATGCGGCCATTTTATCGAAGGCCGTCTGAACGATTTTCTCTTTATCGGCTTGCGGATAGGCGGCCAACATGATGCTGTCGGCGGTTTTGGCATTCGCCAGAGGCGCAACGACCTGCCACAGCTCTTCGGTAATGAACGGCATGATTGGGTGCAGCAGGCGCAGGATGGTTTCGAGTACGCGCACGAGGGTGCGGCGTGTGGTGCGCTGGGTTGTCGGGCAGCCGGTTTGGATTTGCACTTTTGCCAGCTCGATGTACCAGTCGCAATATTCGTTCCACACAAATTCGTACAGCGTTTGCGCGGCAAGGTCAAAGCGGTAGGTTTCAAAGGCTTCGGCAACGGCGGCTTCGGCTTGTTGCAGTTTGCCGATAATCCATTGGTCGGCGAAGGTAAACGCCAACGGCTGCATTTCGTCTTGACCGCAGTCTTTGTCTTCGGTGTTCATCAACACGAAGTTGGTGGCGTTCCACAATTTATTGCAGAAGTTGCGGTAGCCTTCGGCGCGCTTGAAGTCGAAGTTCACGCTGCGACCGAGGCTGGCGTAGCTCGCCATGGTGAAGCGCAAGGCGTCCGCGCCCATGCTGGGGATACCTTCGGGGAAGAGTTTTTTCGTGGCTTCTTCCACTTTCGGCGCGGTTTCGGGTTTGCGCAGACCGGTCGTGCGTTTCACTAGCAGCTTGTCCAAGTCGATGCCGTCGATCAAATCCACAGGGTCGATGACGTTGCCTTCGGATTTGGACATTTTTTTGCCTTCGTGGTCACGCACGATGCCGTGGATGTACACGTCTTTAAACGGTACTTTGCCGGTGAAGTGTGTGGTCATCATAATCATACGCGCCACCCAGAAGAAGATGATTTCGTAGCCTGTTACCAAGACGTTGGACGGCAGGAAGGCTTTGAGTTCGTCGGTTTCAGACGGCCAGCCGAGCGTGGAGAACGGCACGAGCGCGGAGGAGAACCATGTATCCAATACGTCTTCTTCGCGGGTCAAGCCTGTTTTGCCGGCTTGTTTTTCGGCTTCTTCCTGATTGCGGGCAACGTAAACATTGCCTGCTTCGTCGTACCACGCGGGGATTTGATGGCCCCACCACAGTTGGCGCGAGATACACCAGTCTTGGATGTTGTTCATCCATTGGTTGTAGGTGTTGACCCAGTTTTCGGGAATGAAGCGCACTGCGCCGCTGTCGACGGCTTTTTTGGCTTTGTCGGCGAGGCTCAAGCCTTTGAATTCGCTGTCAGGCTCGCCACCGTTTGGGGTGGCGGACATGGCGACAAACCATTGGCTGGTCAGCATCGGCTCAATCACTGAGCCGGTACGGTCGCCTTTCGGCGTCATCAGCGTGTGCGGTTTGATTTCGACCAAGAAGCCTTGTTCCTGCAAATCGGCAACCATTTGTTTGCGCGCGGCAAAGCGGTCTAAGCCTGCGTATTTTTCAGGCAGGGCAAAGCCTGGTTGCGCTTCGCCTTTGAAGTTGAACACTTCAGCGTTTGCCAGCACTTTGGCTTCCAAATCGAACACATTAATCAGGCGCGTGTCGTGGCGTTTGCCGACTTCGTAGTCGTTAAAGTCGTGCGCAGGCGTGATTTTCACGCAGCCGGTACCGAAGTCTTTTTCAACGTATTCGTCGGCGATAACCGGAATGGTGCGGCCGGTCAGCGGCAGGATTAATTCCTTGCCGATTAAGTGGGTGTAACGTTCGTCTTCAGGATTGACGGCAACGGCAACGTCGCCCAGCAGCGTTTCGGGACGGGTGGTCGCCACGATAACGGCTTCAGCAGGATTGTCAGCCAGCGGATAGCGGATGTGCCACATAGAGCCTTGTTCTTCCACGCTTTCCACTTCCAAATCAGATACTGCCGTACCCAAAACCGGATCCCAGTTCACCAAGCGTTTGCCGCGGTAAATCAAGCCTTGCTCAAACAGGCGCACGAACACTTCGGTCACGGTTTCGGCGCGCACGTCGTCCATCGTGAAATACTCGCGCGTCCAGTCGGCAGAACAGCCCACGCGGCGCATCTGCTGCGTAATCGTGCCGCCGGACACTTCTTTCCATTCCCATACTTTTTCCAAGAATTTTTCGCGGCCCAAGTCATGACGAGACACGTTTTGCGCGGCAAGCTGACGCTCGACCACGATTTGTGTGGCAATGCCCGCGTGGTCGGTGCCCGGAATCCAGGCGGTATTGCAGCCTTTCATGCGGTAGTAGCGGGTCAGGCCGTCCATGATGGTTTGGTTGAAGGCATGACCCATGTGCAACGTACCGGTTACATTGGGCGGCGGCAGTTGGATGGAGAAAGACGGTTTCGTCAAATCCATATCAGGCTGGAAATAGCCCTGCTCTTCCCAGTTTTGATAATGTTTGGATTCGATTTCGGCTGGATTGTATTTGTCTAACATGATGGAACTTTGTGAAATTAAGGTTATTTTTGATGTGCGGATTATAACGCAAAAAGGCCGTCTGAATCATTTCAGACGGCCTTTGGCATACGGGTTTTAAAAATGGAACAATACCAGGCTGACGGCAATCACCGCCATGCCCGTTGTCAGGCCGTAAACGGTTTCGTGGCCGTCTGAATAGCGTTTGGCGGCCGGCAACAACTCGTCCAACGCCAAAAACACCATCACGCCGGCTATCACGCCGAACACCGAGCCAAACACGGCAGGCGACAAAAACGGCTGCAAAACCAAATAGCCCAAAGCCGCCCCCAACGGCTCGGCCAAACCGGATAGCAGACACGCCCATACCGTTTTCTTACGGCTTCGGGTGGCAAAATAAACCGGCGCGGTGATGGAAATACCCTCCGGAATATTATGGATGGCAATCGCCAAGGCCAAAGGCATCCCGACCGCCGGATTTTCCAAGGTGGCAAAAAACGTCGCCAAGCCTTCGGGGAAATTGTGCGCCGTAATCGCAAACGCCGCCATCATACCGACTCGCGCAATATGGCGGCGTTTGCTTTCTTGAAAAGACGGGTCTTGCGCATCTAAGGTTTCATGCGGGTTCGGCACCAGGCGGTCAATCAGTGCGATGCCGCCCATACCGGCCAAAAATGCCATGGTCGCCGCCGCAAACGCGTGGTCTTTATCATAAATTTCAGCGAACGCCTCGCTGGACTTACTGAAAATTTCCGTCAGAGAAACATAAACCATCGCACCGCCGGCAAATGCCAAACCAAACGACAACACGCGCGGATTAGGCGTTTTGGAAAACATCACCAAGCCGCTGCCTAATACGGTAAACAAACCGGCAGCCAACGTGATGGAAAAGGCAACGGCCAAATTGGACATCGAAAAATCGGGCATGAGAAGACCTGCGCTAAAAGCTGGGACAGGTTCAGACTAACACTTTTTAATGCGCATGATAATAGTTATTATTTATTTTATTGATTAGGTACACAGATTTTGAAACAAAAGGCCGTCTGAAAAATAATTTTCAGACGGCCTTTAAATTTGAAATGCCGCTAAACCTTATCGCTTTCCAGCTTAAGCCTGATAACGCGACAGGCTCAAATCGTCGCTTCGGATTTCGGTATCTTTGCCGCTCACGATATCGGCGGTTAATTTTGCCGAACCCAGCGACATGGTCCAGCCCAAAGTACCGTGGCCGGTATTCAGGAAGAGATTATCAAAGCGGGTGCGCCCGATTAGCGGTGTGCTGTCGGGCGTCATCGGTCTGAGACCGCTCCAGAACAATGCTTGTTTCAAATCGCCGCCTTCGGGGAACAAGTCGTTGACGACCAAAGCCAAGGTTTCGCGGCGTTTTTCGGGCAGTTTGATTTCGTAGCCAGACAATTCCGCCATGCCGCCGACGCGGATTCTGTTGTCAAAGCGCGTGATGGCGACTTTGTAGCTTTCATCTAAAACGGTGGAAACCGGTGCGCCGTCTGAGTTTGTGACGGGCAGGGTCAAGGAATAGCCTTTGACGGGATAAATCGGCAGATTGAGATCCAACTGCGCCAACACAGTCCTGCTGAAGCAGCCGAGCGCGCAGACAACGGCATCTGCTTCAAACCGCCCTGTTTCGGTTTCAACGGCTTTGATGCGCAGCCCGTTGTGGTCGATGCGGCTGATGGTTTGGTTGAAGTGGAACTGTACGCCCTTTTCCTGACACAATTTGTATAGGTTTTCAGTGAAGAGGTGGCAGTCGCCGGTCGCATCCGCAGGCAGGTGCAGGCCGCCGGCAATTTTTGCGGTAACGCGTGCCAGCGCAGGCTCAAACTCGGCGCATTCTTCGGGTTTCAGACGGCGGTACGGCACGCCGTAGCGTTCCAAAACGGCAATGTCTTGTTCTGCCGCTTCGACTTCTTTAGCCTGACGGAAAATCTGCAACGTCCCTTTTTTGCGCCCTTCAAAATTCATGCCGGTTTGCGCTTCAAAACGGCGGAACATTTCTCGGCTGTATTCAGAAATCCTGACCATGCGCTCTTTGTTGATTTGATAGCGCGCGGCCGTGCAGTTTTGCAGCATTTGCCACAGCCATTCGATTTGATACAGGCTGCCGTCAGGGCGAAACAGCAAAGGCGGATGGCTTTTAAACAGCCATTTCAGCGCTTTGGTCGGAATACCGGGAGCAGCCCACGGCGTGGTATAGCCGTAAGAAAGCTGGCCTGCATTGGCAAAACTGGTTTCCATCGCCACACCCTCGGCGCGGTCGATGACTGTTACTTCATGTCCTGCCTCTGCCAGATACCACGCGGAAGATACGCCGGCAACACCAGCACCTAAAACAAGCACTTTCATTTTTCTCCTCCTCTGACTTTTTTCCAAACAGACTTAATATACATCGGGCCGTCTGAATATTCAGATTCAGACGGCCTTGGACATTAATGCGGCAATTCGCCGTTTTTGATTTTTTGTTTGAAGTCGCGCGTTTCATTGACGATGACTTTCGCCATCAACAAAAGCGCAATCAGGTTGGGCAACGCCATCAAGCCGTTGAATGTGTCCGAAGCCAGCCACACCAAATCAAGGCTCAACACGGTTCCCAGCATAACCGAAGAAACATAACCAACGCGGTACAAACCGGCAAACTTCTCGCCGAAGACGTAAACCGCGCATTTCTCGCCGTAATAACACCAGCCGAGAATGGTTGAGTAGGCAAAGAAAATCAGGCCGATGGTGACAATCCAGCCGCCGATGCCGGGCAGCATTTTTTGGAAAGTGACGGTTGTCAGCGCCGCGCCGCTCAATTCAGGTTTCACAAACTCGCCGCCTGCGCCGAGCAGACCCATGACCAACACGATACCGGTAATCGAACAAACGACGATGGTGTCCAAAAACGTACCGGTCATGGAAACCAATGCCTGACGGACGGGGTGGTCGGTTTTCGCGGCGGCGGCGGCAATCGGCGCAGAACCCATGCCCGCTTCATTGGAGAACACACCGCGCGCCACGCCGTAGCGGATGACCGTACCGATGGCACCGCCAGCCACGGCTTGCGCGCTAAACGCATCGGAGAAAATCAGTTTGACGGCAGGCATCAGTGCGTCAGAATTCACGACAATAATGGAAATACCGCCCACTACATAAAACACTGCCATGGCAGGTACGATAAAGGACGCGGCTTTGGCAATGCCCTTAATGCCGCCCAAAAGCACAATGGCCGTTAATACAGTCAATATTACGCCGGTGTAGGCAGGTTCGACACCAAAGCTGGTTTGCACTGCCTGTGCAACCGAGTTGGACTGCACCGAGCTGCCGATACCGAAGGAAGCGAATGTGCCGAACAGTGCAAACGCAACGGCCATCCATTTCCAGTTTTTGCCCAAGCCTTTTTCGATGTAATACATCGGGCCGCCGGACATTTCACCTTTGGAATTGGTCACGCGGTATTTCACCGCCAACACGCCTTCGCCGTATTTGGTGGCCATGCCGAAAATGGCGGTCATCCACATCCAAAATACTGCGCCCGGGCCGCCGGTTACCACCGCAGTTGCCACACCGGCGATGTTACCCGTACCGATGGTGGCGGACAGCGCGGTCATCAACGCCGCAAAATGGGAAATATCGCCTTCGTGGTCTCCGCCGTCTTCATGCTTCTTTGACGGCACAAACGCCTGTTTCAGCGCATAACCCAACATGGTGAACTGCAAGCCTTTCAGCAAAACGGTCAGCAAAATGCCCGTACCGACCAGCAGCATCAACATAATAGGTCCCCAGACCCAGCCGCTGATGGTTTCGAAAAAGGCTTTGAGATTGTCTAAAAACAATTGCATGGCTTTCTCCTTTGTCTGTTTTATTTTTTTATGCACTACTTTTTGTAGTGTCATGTAATTTCAGCACAGAATATTCAATAAGACAATATCTTTCTTTTTAAAAAGATTTTTGAGGTTTTACCCTAAAAAGATATCTATTTAGACCGGTCAGATTGTTTACAATCCGCTAAAAATAAAGGCTGCGGCCGAGATAAAATGCCAAATGAAAGTTAATCAACCATTAATTAAGACTGCATCAATTAAAATGACACAATCGACAAATGGCACATTATTGAAAAATACAAACACGCAAATCTTGCTTTAAAAAAGCCTCAGGCCGTCTGAAAGATGGTTTTCAGACGGCCTGATGCTTGTTAACTATATTGATTCAGGTTGATGAATGTTGCCCAAGTAACTGCGCCAACAGTCGGGCAAAGCGTTCTGTCGCGCCTTCGCTGGTGTGCAAATACAGGGCTGGCTCGATGAGTTCCAATTCATTGAGCAGGAAGGTATCGCCGACCAATGTACCGTCCACTCGGGCGTAAACCGGCATTTGCGGCAAAGCGGCCAGTACGTCTTGTGCGGCACTGATGGCAAACTCGGGTGGCTCAATACCGAACACCGACACACCATAGGCCGAGTTGGCGCGCCATTCGCCTTGCGGCGGCTGACGGCGCACGGCATGGCTGAATGCGCCGTTGAAAAACACCAGCGATGTTTCGCCTGCTGTTTCGATTTCGCGGATATATGGTTGAACAATCATACCTTGCGGATAATCCGCCATGTTCACGTCCAATGCCTCCGCACAAACTTTAACCACGCCTTTGCCGCTCTGCCCAAATGCCGGCTTGATGACCGCTTCCGTCCAGCCCTGTTGGTTCAGGATGTCGGCCAATTCGGCTTTTTGCGGCGGAACGAACACACTGGGAATCACTTGCGCTCCGCGCGCCGCCAAATCGCACAAATAAGTCTTTTCCATATTCCAAGCCATCAATTCGGGCGGATTGATAAAACGCTGCCCCGCCTGCCCGGCATGTTCCAGCCATTGGCAGAAGGCTTCGGGTTCGGCGGCATAATCCCATGCGCACAAAGGCAGTAAAAACGTCGCAGACGGATGGTTTTGCCACGCATCAAATACGGTTTTCACGCCCATGCTTTCCAAGCATGCCGCCAATGTTTTCAGGTTGTCCGATGGTTCGGGATAGGTTTGGCAGGTAATGAGTGCCAAAACGGTTTGCTCGATCATGGTTGCCGCCTCATTGCTAAAACCAAAATTATATAGCGAAATCAAACCAAAAGATTTTTCAGACGGCCTGATACATGAGGCCGATTCTGATAAAATGGTTTCCCCTTTTTCCGTCGGAACATGCTCATGAAATCTGCTCACGTCCTTGTCTGGTTCCGCCGCAACCTCCGCCTGCACGACAATGCCGCGCTTAATGCCGCCGTTGCAAGCGGTTTGCCCATCGCCTGTGTCTGGGTCAGCCAAAGGCCGTCTGAAAACCACAATCCGCGTCAAAGCCTGTTCCATTATCAAGCCGCACAAGAACTGCATACCCGTCTGGCGGCGCACCATATTCCTTTATATGTCGTCGCCTCCGACGAAGACCTCCTCCCCTTGGCTGCTGCGCTCAATGCCCATACCGTCATCACAGACGAAGCCTACACCGAAGCCGAAATCCGCCAAGACAACCACCTCTGGCACAATTTCGACCGAGCAGGCATTGCCCTGCAACACGCCAACGACCGCGGTATCTTGGCCAAAGCTCCCCTCATGGATGCCAACGGCCTGCCCTACACCGATTTTGCCGCCTATAAACAAGCATGGTTGCAGGCTTATTCAGGACAAAGGCCGTCTGAAACCGAATTGCCTGTTCAAACCGGACAAAACGTTCCACTGTTCCCAGCACATACCGGCGCGGTATTGCCTACCTATCAACAGGGCGGCGAAACCGCAGCCTTAACGCAATGGCACGCATTCAAACAGAATTTGGTTCACTACCCGATTACCCAAAACTTTCCGGCACGAAAAAACACCAGCCTCCTCAATGCCTACCTGTCCTCAGGCTGCATTTCCCCGCGCCTGCTGGCTGCCGAAGGCTTGGCAAACCGACATTTCGAATGGCTGGAAAAGCTCATTTTCCGCGACTACTGCTACCAGCTCGCCTACCACCGCCGCCTACCCGAAACAACCGATGCCGCTCCGGTACGCGAATACTGGCGACACGGCCAAACCGGCGTACCCATCATCGACGCCTCCATCCGCGGCCTCAAAGCCACCGGTCACTTACACCCCGTTCTCCAGCAGCTGTGCGCCCACTATTTCTGCCATGCGCTCAACTTCGACCCCAACCAAGGCATCACGTGGACAGCCTCCGTCCAAACCGGCACCGACCCCGCGCTCAACCAAGCCAACTGGCACCTCGCCGCACAAGATACGGCCACCGTCCGCTATGCCCATCGTTCACATCAAATCGATCCCGACGGCAGCCACATCCGCAGTTACCTCCCCGAATTGGCGCACCTGCCATCCACCCTCATCCACACGCCGTGGGCCGCCGCCGATGACATCGACACACACGGCTACCCCTTTCCCAAGGCCGTCTGAAACCTGCGTTCACACCAAAAAACCACACTAGATACAGCTGAAAAACATTCAAACAAAATATTTTGGTTTCAGACGGCCAAACAGATTGAATAGCCAAGATTTACACGGTAAACTTACGTCATTAAAAAATTTTATTATTTCATTACAATGAAACCCGCATTCGACATAAAAACGTCACGGTTGGACGTCTTATCCATCCATCTGCACACCGCAGATCTAACAGAATTGGAAGAATTCCTGCGCCAACTGGCAGGCCAATCCCAAGACGAATTCGTTCCCTTCATTTTAGACGTACAAGATTTCGACCATACCGAATCCATCGATTTGGGCGGCATGATTTCCCTGTTTGCCCGTTACGGTATGCAAATTTTAGGGCTGCACCACACCAGCGACACATGGGCGGCAGCGGCAGCGCGTTACCACTTGGTCTTCAAACAAGGTAACTCCACCCAGGCAGCCGACACACAGGCAACGCCTGCCCCGCGCCAAGCACCGCAGCCGCAAGACGTACAAGCCACCGTTATCAATAATCCGACTGTATTGGTCAGCACGCCCGTGCGTACCGGCCAGCAGGTTTACGCTGAAAACGGCGACCTCATCGTCACCGGCATCGTCAGCCAAGGTGCGGAACTTATCGCCGACGGCAACATCCATATTTACGCCCCCATGCGCGGCAGAGCGTTGGCCGGTGCAAAAGGCAATACCAACGCGCGCATCTTTATTCATTCCATGCAGGCCGAATTAGTCTCCGTTGCCGGTATCTACCGCAACTTCGAGCAAGACCTGCCCGAGCATCTGCACAAAAAACCCGTACAAGTATCATTGCAAGACAACCGACTGGTTATCAGCGCAATCGACGCCGAATAAACATCAGTACTTAAAAAGGAAATATCGTGTCCAAAATCATCGTAGTAACTTCAGGTAAAGGCGGCGTAGGCAAGACCACTACCAGCGCCAGCATCGCAACCGGCCTGGCCCTGCGCGGCCACAAAACTGCCGTGATCGACTTCGACGTCGGTTTGCGCAACCTTGACCTGATTATGGGTTGCGAACGCCGCGTCGTGTATGACCTCATTAACGTCATCCAAGGCGAAGCCACACTCAACCAAGCCCTGATTAAAGACAAAAACTGCGAAAACCTCTACATCCTGCCCGCCTCGCAAACCCGCGACAAAGACGCGTTGACCCGCGAAGGCGTGGACAACGTGATGAAAGAGCTGGCCAGCGAAAAAATGGGCTTCGAATTCATTATCTGCGATTCCCCTGCCGGTATCGAACAAGGTGCACTGATGGCACTCTACTTTGCCGACGAAGCCATCATTACCACCAATCCGGAAGTATCCAGCGTCCGCGACTCCGACCGCATCTTGGGCATTTTGCAAAGCAAATCCCGCAAAGCAGAACAAGGCAGCACTGTTAAAGAGCACCTGCTGATTACCCGCTACTCCCCTGAGCGCGTGGCTAAAGGCGAAATGCTGTCTGTACAAGACATCTGCGACATCTTGCGTATTCCGTTGATCGGTGTGATTCCTGAATCACAAAACGTTCTGCAAGCTTCCAACGCCGGCGAACCTGTCATCCACCAAGACAATGCCGCCGCAGCCGAAGCCTACAAAGACGTTATTGCCCGCCTCTTGGGTGAAAACCGCGAAATGCGTTTCCTCGAAGCTGAGAAGAAAAGCTTCTTAAAACGACTGTTCGGAGGTTAATACATGTCACTGCTCGATATGCTGTTCGGCAGAAAGCCGAAAACCGCCACAGTCGCGCGCGACCGCCTGCAAATCATCATCGCGCAAGAACGCGCACAAGAAGGCCAAGCTCCGGACTATCTGCCGACCCTGCGTAAAGAGTTGTTGGAAGTCCTGTCCAAATACGTCAACGTATCATTGGACGACATCCGCATCTCCCAAGAGAAACAAGACGGCTTAGACGTTCTTGAGCTGAACATCACCCTACCGGAACAAAAAAAGGCTTAACACATGACCTTGACCGAATTGCGTTACATCGTAGCCGTCGCACAAGAACGTCACTTCGGACGTGCCGCACGACGCTGCTTTGTCAGCCAGCCCACCCTCTCCATCGCCATCAAAAAGCTGGAGGAAGAGCTGTCGGTATCCCTGTTCGACCGTAGCAGCAACGACATCATCACGACCGAAGCGGGCGAGCGCATTGTCGCCCAAGCCCGCCGGGTTCTGGAAGAAGCGGAACTCATCAAACACCTTGCCAATGAAGAGCAAAACGAATTGGAAGGTGCGTTCAAACTCGGCCTGATTTTTACCGTTGCCCCCTACCTTTTGCCCAAGCTCATTACCGCGCTGCGTGAAACCGCACCGAAAATGCCGCTGATGCTGGAAGAGAACTATACCCACATCCTGACCGAGTCGCTCAAACGTGGCGATGTCGATGCAATCGTCGTTGCCGAGCCGTTCCAAGAGCCGGGCATCGTAACCGAGCCTCTGTATGACGAACCTTTCTTCGTCATTGTTCCCAAAGGCCATCACTTTGAAGAACTCGATGCCGTTACGCCTCAGCTTTTGGGCGAAGAACAAGTGTTGCTGCTGTCCGAAGGCAACTGTATGCGCGACCAAGTGTTGGCAAGCTGTTCCGAATTGGCTTCCAAGCAAAAAATCCAGGGCTTGACCAATACCCTGCAAGGCAGCTCCATCAACACCATCCGCCACATGGTTGCCAGCGGTTTGGCCATCAGCGTCATGCCGGCTACAGCCTTGACCGAAAATGACCATATGCTTTTCAGCATTATCCCGTTTGAAGGCAATGCGCCGCACCGCCGTGTCGTTTTGGCCTATCGCCGCAACTTTGTCCGTCCGAAAGCACTGACTGCCTTGCGCACTGCTATTTTGCAATCGCAACTGACCGGTGTAACGTTCGTCAACGAATAAACCGTAAAACAAAAGGCCGTCTGAACATTCAGACGGCCTTTTTATTTTTAACCAAATAAAGGATTAGTAGCGGGTATGAACTTGACTGCCGATAACACCACCCAAAGCCGCGCCACCCAAGGTAGAGCCGGTATCGCCACCAATCAAATTACCTGCCACGCCGCCCAATACCGCACCAGCAGCAGTGTTGCGTTGGGTTTGAGTCATATTGGCACATGCACCCAAAGAAGCGGCCAACATGATCAAGGTCACAGTTTTTGCAAAAGTTTTCTTCATGGTTTGATTCTCCATCAGGGGTTAAGCTGTATATGAAACAGTATGGCACAACCTTTCATTAATATATTTTCTGATAAGTAAAGACAGATTAAACTAAGATAACGCTCTTGATGAGCGGTTAAATACAAAAACAAACGGCAATTCCAAAAGAATATTTATAAATTTTAATATACTTGGCATAAAATTGCGCATACATCAACCGCATTCGGTAGTGATACAATGACGACTTGTCTGAATTACCGGAAACACCCGTCATGAGTATCTACGCACTGGCACACATCATCCACGTTTATTGCGCGATTGCCTTTGTCGGCGGCGTATTTTTCGAAATGCTGGTCCTCTCCGTTTTACACACCGGCCGCGTTTCGCGCGAATCGCGCCGCGAAGTCGAACGTGCCATGTCCTATCGTGCCGTCCGCGTGATGCCGCCTGTCGTCATTACCCTGTTCATCAGCGGCATCGTGATGGTGTACAACCGCTACCTGCCGATACTGCACCACCCATTCGACAGCTCCTTCGGCATCATGCTGAGCATCAAAATCCTGTTGGCAGTAAGCGTTTTGGTACATTTTGCCATCGCCGTCGTCAAAATGGCACGGCACACCCTCACCGTCGGCTGGTCAAAATACATACACGCCGTCGTATTCAGCCATATGCTGTTTATCGTCTTTTTTGCCAAAGCAATGTTCTACTTGTCTTGGTAAACCTTACCCTTCCCCCACACACAAGGATTGTTTATGACCCAATACCCGTCCGTCGGCTCGCCGATGTTTTACGGCATCTTCTTTATTGCCGTCTTAATCATGATCGCCATCGATATGGTGTCGCTGAAAAAAAACGGTGCCCACAAAGTCAGCGTTAAAGAAGCCCTCGCTTGGAGCGGCATTTGGGTGGCCGTATCCTGCGCGTTTGCCGGCTGGCTCTATTTCGAACTGGCGGGCAACCCGGCTTACGGGGTCGTTGTCGCCAAAGAAAAAGTCCTCGAATTCTTCACCGGCTATGTGCTCGAAAAATCCCTTGCCGTCGACAACATCTTCGTTTTCCTGATGATTTTCGGCTATTTCAAAGTCGAACCCAAATTCCAACACCGCGTCTTACTCTATGGCGTATTCGGCGCCATCGTCCTACGCGCCATCATGATCTTCATCGGCGCAGCCTTGGTACAACAATTTGAATGGATTCTCTACCTCTTCGGCGCCTTCCTCTTATACACCGGCATTCACATGATGAAGCCCGAAGCCGAAGCTGAAGAAGACCTTTCCCAAAATAAGATCCTGACCCTGCTCAAAAAAGTCATCCCGACCAGCCTACAGTTTGACGGTGAAAAATTCTTTACCATTGAAAACGGCAAACGCATCGCTACGCCGCTTTTACTGGTATTGATTATGATCGAATTGAGCGACGTCATCTTTGCCGTGGACAGCATTCCTGCTATTTTTGCCGTCACCACCGACCCGTTCATCGTCCTTACCTCCAACATTTTTGCCATCTTAGGCCTGCGTGCCATGTACTTTTTGCTGGCGGATTTTGCCGAACGCTTTATCTTCCTCAAATACGGCTTGGCCTTCGTATTGAGCTTTATCGGTATCAAGATGCTGATTATGCACTGGGTACATATTCCGATTTCCATTTCCCTGTCCGTCGTCTTCGGCGCACTGGGCGCGTCCATCCTGACTTCTTTGGTGTACACGCGTCAGCAAGAGAAAAAATAATCTGCCGATATAAAAAGGCCGTCTGAACATTTCAGACGGCCTTTTCAAATATCAAACACCAGCTTATTTAGCAGCGTCTTTCAATTTATCGGCAGCTTCTTGAGTTGCATCGGCAGCTTTACCCATAGCGTCTTTAGCTGCGTCTTTGGCAGCATCTTTAGCATCAGAAACCGCTTCTTTAGCTTCTTCAACCGCTTTACCGGCAGCATCTTTTGCGTCAGAAACTGCTTTATCTGCAGTTGCTTTAGCATCTACAGCAGCGTCTTTAACATCAGAAACAGCTTGCTCAGCCGCACCTTTGGCTTCAGAAGCAGCAGCATCAACAGCAGAAGCTGCATTTTCAGCAGCAGCGTTTACATCGGAAGCAACAGCAGAAGCCGCCTCTTGGGTTTCTTTTTTCGCTTCTTGTGTACACGCCGCCAAGCCGGCTACCATCATTGCAGCAATCAATAATTTTTTCATGTTGTATATCCTTTGGTCTAAAAAATATCCGTCAAAACTGACAGACCCAAAAATCATAACATAATAAATGCTCAAAAAAGGAAGAATTAACGCCAAATAACAGCCAATTTACGTTTTTTGAAAAAAATTTCAAAAAAATAGTTGACGAAAAGAAACAAGTTCCCTATAATTCACAGCTTATCGGGTCGTTAGCTCAGTCGGTAGAGCAGCGGACTTTTAATCCGTTGGTCGAGCGTTCGAATCGCTCACGACCCACCAAATATGAAAACCTGCTTTGAAAAAAGCAGGTTTTTTTATATTCTCCATCAAGCCTTTCTTCACTCGATACCTCCCTTATTATCAACATCAAGAATATTCGAGCTTTGTCACAATGCTGTTATAGATGTAACTGAAAGCATCACAAACCTCTTGAATCAATCAAACCCAACTCCCTCACCCATCATCTTTTTCTAAAAACTTCCAAATACCTATCACCAACCCACGCTAAATCCTCTTGTATGCCAGACAATTTAGGCATAGACTAAAACTACATCCAACTACAACAACAGGAGAAGGTTTGATGAAACAACTGTCTATGTATATTAACGGCCGCTTTGAAACTGACTTTAACGGCGCATGGCGTGATGTATTGAATCCGGCAACCGAAGAAGTCATCGCGCGTGAGCCTAAAGGCGGAAAAGCCGATGTTGACCGTGCCGTTGCTTCGGCCAGAGATGCACAAACTGCATGGGAGCGTTTGCCTGCCGTTGAACGCGGCGCATACCTGCACAAAATTGCCCAAGGCATCCGTGAACGAGCCGACGAGCTGACGGATACCATTGTTGCCGAAGGCGGTAAAACCAAAGATTTGGCACGCATAGAAGTCATGTTCACTGCCGATTATCTCGACTACCAAGCCGAATGGGCGCGCCGTTATGAAGGCGAAATCATCCAAAGCGACCGTCCGCGCGAAAATATTTTATTGTTCAAACGTCCTTTGGGCGTAATCGCCGGCATTTTACCGTGGAACTTCCCATTCTTCCTGATCGCCCGCAAAATGGGCCCGGCTTTGGTAACAGGCAATACCATCGTCGTCAAACCAAGCAGCGTTACCCCGATTAACTGCCACATCTTTGCTGAAATCGTTCATGCTTCAGGCTTACCGGCCGGCGTATTCAACGTCGTTAACGGCCCTGGCGCAGAAATCGGCAATGCCTTGGCATCGCATCCGCAAGTCGATATGGTCAGCCTGACCGGTTCTGTCGATGCCGGCCGCCAAGTGATGGAAGCCGCCTCCGCCAACATTACCAAAGTTTCACTGGAACTGGGCGGCAAAGCCCCTGCCATCGTCCTGAAAGATGCCGACTTGGATCTGGCCGTCAAATCCATCTTGGCTTCACGCGTGGGCAATACCGGCCAAATCTGTAACTGCGCCGAACGCGTATATGTCCACAGCAGCCTGAAAGACGCGTTTATCGAAAAAATGACCGCTGCCATGAAAGGCGTACGCTACGGCAACCCGGCCAAGGCTGAACCCGGCGCACTGGAAATGGGCCCGTTGATTGAAGAGCGTGCCGTAAAATCCGTTGCCGAGAAAGTCGAACGCGCAGTTAGACAAGGCGCAACTTTGGTTTGCGGCGGCAAACGTGCCGACGGAAAAGGCTACTTCTTTGAACCTACCCTGCTGACCGATACCGACAACAGCATGGACATCATGAAGGAAGAAACCTTCGGTCCCGTCCTGCCGGTTGCCACTTTCGACACGCTCGATCAAGTCATCGCTTTGGCAAACGACAGCGAATTCGGCCTGACCAGCTCCGTCTATACCACCAATCTGAATGAAGCGTTTTATGTAACCCGCCGCCTGCGTTTCGGCGAGACATACATCAACCGCGAAAACTTTGAAGCCATGCAGGGCTTCCATGCCGGTTGGAAAAAATCAGGTATCGGCGGCGCGGACGGCAAACACGGTTTGGAAGAATATCTGCAAACCCAAGTCGTTTATTTGGAAACCGATATCTAACTGCCCTTCATGAAACAAAAGGCCGTCTGAAGTTGATTTTTCAGGTTAAACTGCACCCAAAAAGTTGCTACTCCAACTAACAAGGTGCAGTTTTTTTATAACTAATTTTTATTAAATAGGAAAGTAACCATGTTGCACAAAATCGGGATAATGAGCGCATTGATCTTGGGTTTTGCCATGCCGGCTACTGCCGAATGTTTGATTCAAAAAGACAGTATCGGAGGAATTAAATTAGGGCAGAACTTAAAGCAGGTAAAACAGAAATTCCCGAAGGCAAAAATGGAAAGAGAAAGCGATGCCGAAGGTGTGGCGTTTGTTGCCATTACGCTATCTAAAGACGTTATGGTTATCGCTTTTCAAGATGGAGACGACGATCCTGATTCTCCTATAAAACTCCATAAAAAAATTAATTTTTTGGAAACCGATTCTCCTACCTGTCACACGGCTTCAGGTGTACACCCGGGCATGAAGATTAAAGATGCAGAAGCCAAGTTGGGCAAAGTCAAAAAAATCATAATGTCGGAAATAGAAGCGCGTGAATATGTAACATTTGCCCGCCAACCTAAACATTTTACATTTGAAGTGGAACGTGGAACAGGGATTTATCCGGGTAAAGGTGGAGCACCGAATCAAACTCGGCGTTACCGTCAAATGGCACGTATTGAAGCAATTTCCGTATCTAAATCCAGAGGTTTTGATAATTGAAGAGCAAGATATTAGACAGAATGAACTACATCCCCAAAGTTGCCCTCCAACTAACAAGGTGCAGTTTTTTTATGTCCCTATATGCATTACACTTCAAATACCAAGACCAATACCACATCTCACGCACCCATCTGCAACGTTGGATAACCGCCTGTCAGGAAAGCGGCATCGGCGCACTCAAACCCTTCAGTCCAAAATCTTGACCGACCACCGCAAAAATCCCTTCATCGCCGACAAGCCGATCACAAAAATACAGTTTTTTGGGGGGCAGTTCAGGTTTCAGACGGCCTTTCTGCCTTTATAGAAAAAAACACCGACATCGCGTAAAATAGAGCCAATTTTTCACTTTATTCAGGCCGTCTGAAAACTCCGGCAGCCTGACTCATTTTCCGGAAAACACCATGAGCGAACAAAACAATCCGCAAATCGAGCCGCAGTTGGATGAAAACCAAATCATCGCCCTGCGCCGCGAGAAACTGCACAACATCCGCAAAGAACGCAACGCCTACCCTAACGATTTCAAACGCGACAGCTTTGCCGCCGACCTGCACACCCAATACGGTGAAATCAGCAAAGAAGAACTCGACCCGCAAGGCATTCCCGTCAAAGTGGCCGGCCGCATGATGCTCAAACGTCAAATGGGCAAAGCCAGCTTCGCCACCATTCAAGACGTTACCGGTCAAATCCAGCTTTATTTGAACAACAAAGGCGTGAGCCAAGAAGTTTTGGACGACTTCAACCACTGGGACTTGGGCGACATCGTCGGTGCGGAAGGTACCTTGTTCAAAACCAACCACGGCGAATTGACCGTGCGCGTATCCAACATCCGCCTGCTATCCAAATCCCTACGCCCTCTGCCGGACAAACATAAAGGCTTGAGCGACCAGGAAACCAAATACCGTCAACGCTACGTCGATTTGATTGCCAACGAAGAATCGCGCAATACGTTTATCAAACGCAGCCAAATCATCCAATCCGTGCGCAATTTCATGGTCAACGAGCATTATTTGGAAGTCGAAACCCCAATGATGCACCCGATTCCAGGCGGCGCAACAGCGAAACCGTTCGTTACCCACCACAATGCCTTGGATATTCCGCTCTATCTGCGCATTGCGCCCGAGCTGTATCTGAAACGCTTGGTTGTCGGCGGCTTGGAACGCGTGTTTGAAATCAACCGCAGCTTCCGTAACGAAGGCATGTCCGTACGCCACAACCCTGAATTCACCATGATCGAATTCTACGAAGCCTTCTCCGACTACGAACGCATGATGCAAATGGCGGAAGACATCATCCGCAACGCTTCCCGCGCAGTAAACGGCACGGCAAAAATCAGCTACAACGGCAAAGAAGTCGATTTGGAAAGCCCGTTTGAACGCCTGACCATTCTCGGCGCCATCAAAAAATACAATCCGCACTACACCGATGAGCAGTTGAACGATGAAGAATGGCTGAAAAAAGAAATTGTCAAACACGGCGAAAGCCTGCCTCCGTCTCCAGGCATCGGCAGCCTGCAACTTGCCCTGTTTGAAGGTTGCGCCGAGGGCAAGCTGTGGAACCCGACTTTCATCATCGACTACCCTGTCGAAGTATCACCATTGGCACGCGCATCCGACAGCAAACCGGGTTTGACCGAACGCTTCGAGCTTTTCGTTGTCGGCCGCGAACTGGCAAACGGCTACTCCGAGTTGAACGATCCGGAAGACCAAGCCGAACGCTTCAAAGCGCAAGTGGCGCAAAAAGACGCTGGCGACGATGAAGCCATGCACTATGATGCCGACTACATCCGCGCCATGGAGTTCGGTTTACCGCCGACCGGCGGCTGCGGCATCGGCATCGACCGCTTGGTAATGCTACTGACCGATTCACAAACCATCCGCGACGTGATTCTGTTCCCGCAAATGCGTCCCGAATAACGCATTGAAATAAAATCAAGGCCGTCTGAAAACAAGACTCTGTTTTCAGACGGCCTTTTTGTTCAAATATGTAAAACGGAAGAGTTTAAATCGATAAATCCTTTACACCATAATAATAAAATTACATGATAATCAAAAAGATAATATAAAAAAGAATATGTAAACGTTTTTCAGTTTGTTGACAGTCTGCTAGAATACATCCAGTTACAGACAGCCTCCACACACAGGCCGTCTGAAAATGCAGAAACTCTGAAAGGTTTGTATGGATCAATTTTTCGAACAGCTTCACGGCTGGATAAACGCCATCAACGACCCAATGTGGTCGGGGTTGGTATATATGCTTTTAGGCGCAGGCCTCTTTTTCACCGTTACCACCGGTTTTGTACAATTCCGCCTCTTCGGCCGCAGTATCAAAGAAATGTTGGGCGGCCGCAAACAAGGTGATGATCCGCACGGAATCACACCATTCCAAGCATTCGTTACCGGCTTGGCCAGCCGCGTAGGCGTGGGCAACATCGCCGGCGTGGCGATTGCCATCAAACTCGGCGGGCCGGGCGCGGTATTCTGGATGTGGGTAACCGCCTTAATCGGCATGAGTTCGGCGTTTGTCGAATCTTCACTGGCCCAACTCTTTAAAGTTCGGGACTACGACAACCACCACTTCCGCGGCGGTCCTGCCTACTACATCACTCAAGGCCTGGGACAAAAATGGCTGGGCGTTTTGTTCGCCCTGAGCCTGATTTTCTGTTTCGGCTTTGTATTTGAAGCCGTACAGACCAATACCATCGCCGATACCACCAAAGCGGCATGGGGCTGGGATCAACACTATGTCGGTGTCGCCCTGGTCATTCTGACTGCCCCTATTATCTTCGGCGGTATCCGTCGCGTATCTAAAGCCGCGGAAATCATCGTTCCGCTGATGGCGGTTTTATATCTCGTCATAGCACTCTTCATCATTGCTACCAATATTTCCCTGATTCCTGACGTGTTCGGTCAGATTTTCTCCAACGCGTTCAACTTCGATTCGGCTGCAGGCGGTTTCCTCGGCGGTCTGATTTCGACCACCATGATGCAGGGTATCAAACGCGGCCTGTATTCCAATGAGGCGGGTATGGGTTCCGCGCCGAATGCCGCCGCCGCTGCCGAAGTGAAACACCCCGTCTCCCAAGGCATGATTCAAATGCTGGGCGTTTTCGTCGATACCATCATCGTCTGCTCATGTACCGCCTTTATCGTCTTGACCTATCAGCAGCCTTACGGCGACCTGAGCGGTGCGGCGTTGACGCAGGCGGCGATTGTCAGCCAAGTGGGTCAATGGGGCGCGGGCTTCCTTGCCGTCATCCTGTTTATGTTTGCCTTTTCAACCGTTATCGGTAACTATGCCTATGCCGAGTCCAACGTCCAATTCATCAAGAGCCATTGGCTGGTTACCGCCGTTTTCCGTATGCTGGTTTTGGCATGGGTCTACTTCGGCGCAGTTGCCAACGTACCCTTGGTATGGGATATGGCAGACATGGCCATGGGCATCATGGCATGGATTAACCTCGTCGCCATCCTGCTCCTGTCCCCGCTTGCCTTCCTGCTGTTGAAAGACTACACAGCCAAGCTGAAAATGGGCAAAGACCCAGAGTTCAAACTCTCTGAACACCCGGGCTTGAAACGCAAAATCAAATCCGATATCTGGTAAAACCAAAGGCCGTCTGAAATTTCAGACGGCCTTTTTAATCCCTGCCATTTAGACAAAACGATGCCCCTTAAAGCAGAAGCCTTAAGGGGCAGAGCGTTGCGGCACATCTTTTCAGACGGCCTTATTGTAGCAACGTTTCTCATTTCGCAGTGCAACAATATTTTCAGATTCTAATTCCAAATCGGTACCCAGTCAAGCATTTCATTTGCATGTTAATACTTACCTAGGATATATTTATACTTACCAAACATCAAATTACGGAGAAACTGATGACTGCATTCAAACCCAACCCAATCAACTACATCCTCGGCCTCGATATCGGCATCGCATCCGTCGGCTGGGCGATGGTAGAAATTGACGAAGATGCAAACCCAATCTGCCTGATTGATTTAGGCGTGCGCGTATTTGAGCGTGCAGAAGTACCGAAAACAGGCGACTCTCTCGCAGCGGCAAGACGCTTGGCACGCAGCGTCCGCCGCCTGACCCGCCGTCGCGCCCACCGTCTGCTTCGGGCCCGCCGTCTATTGAAACGCGAAGGCGTATTACAAGCCGCCGATTTTGATGAAAACGGCTTGATTAAATCCTTACCGAATACACCATGGCAACTTCGCGCAGCCGCATTAGACCGCAAACTGACGCCTTTGGAGTGGTCGGCAGTCTTGTTGCATTTAATCAAACATCGTGGCTATTTGTCGCAAAGAAAAAACGAAGGCGAAACTGCCGATAAGGAGCTTGGCGCTTTGCTTAAAGGCGTAGCCGACAATGCCCATGCCTTACAGACAGGCAATTTCCGCACTCCGGCCGAATTGGCTTTAAATAAATTTGAAAAAGAAAGCGGCCATATCCGCAACCAGCGCGGCGATTATTCGCATACGTTCAGCCGCGAAGATTTACAGGCGGAGCTGGTTTTGCTGTTTGAAAAACAAAAAGAATTTGGCAATCCGCATATTTCAGACGGCCTTAAAGAAGGTATTGAAACCCTGCTGATGACGCAACGCCCTGCCCTGTCTGGCGATGCTGTTCAAAAAATGTTGGGGTATTGCACCTTTGAGCCGACAGAGCCGAAAGCCGCTAAGAACACCTACACAGCCGAACGTTTCGTCTGGCTGACTAAACTGAACAACCTGCGTATTTTAGAGCAAGGCAACGAGCGACCATTGACTGATACCGAACGTGCCACGCTTATGGACGAGCCATACAGAAAATCCAAACTGACTTACGCACAAGCCCGTAAGCTTTTGGAGCTAGACGATACCGCCTTTTTCAAAGGCTTGCGCTATGGTAAAGACAATGCCGAAGCCTCAACATTGATGGAAATGAAGGCCTACCATGCCATCAGCCGTGCGCTGGAAAAAGAAGGATTGAAAGACAAAAAATCCCCATTAAACCTTTCTCCTGAATTACAAGACGAAATCGGCACGGCATTCTCCCTGTTCAAAACCGATGAAGACATTACAGGCCGTCTGAAAGACCGTGTACAGCCCGAGATCTTAGAAGCGCTGTTAAAGCACATCAGCTTTGATAAGTTCGTCCAAATTTCCTTGAAAGCATTGCGCCGAATTGTGCCTCTAATGGAACAAGGCAAACGTTACGATGAAGCCTGCGCCGAAATCTACGGAGACCATTACGGCAAGAAAAATACGGAAGAAGAGATTTATCTGCCGCCCATCCCTGCCGACGAAATCCGCAACCCAGTCGTCTTGCGCGCCTTATCTCAAGCCAGAAAAGTCATTAACAGCGTGGTTCGGCGTTACGGCTCCCCTGCACGTATCCATATTGAAACGGCAAGGGAAGTAGGAAAATCGTTTAAAGACCGCAAAGAAATCGAAAAACGCCAAGAAGAAAACCGTAAAGACCGGGAAAAAGCAGCCGCCAAATTCCGAGAGTATTTCCCCAATTTTGTCGGCGAACCCAAATCCAAAGATATTCTGAAACTGCGCCTGTACGAGCAACAACACGGCAAATGCCTGTATTCGGGCAAAGAAATCAACCTAGGCCGTCTGAACGAAAAGGCTATGTCGAAATCGACCATGCCCTGCCGTTCTCGCGCACATGGGACGACAGTTTCAACAATAAAGTGCTGGTATTGGGCAGCGAAAACCAAAACAAAGGCAACCAAACCCCTTACGAATACTTCAACGGCAAAGACAACAGCCGCGAATGGCAGGAATTTAAAGCGCGTGTTGAAACCAGCCGTTTTCCTCGCAGTAAAAAACAACGGATTCTGCTGCAAAAATTCGACGAAGACGGCTTTAAAGAACGCAATCTGAACGATACGCGCTACGTCAACCGTTTCCTGTGCCAATTTATTGCCGACCGTATGCGGCTGACAGGTAAAGGTAAAAGACGTGTCTTTGCATCCAATGGACAAATTACCAATCTGTTGCACGTCTTTTGGGGATTACGCAAAGTGCGTGCGGAAAACGACCGCCATCACGCCTTGGACGCCGTCGTCGTTGCCTGCTCAACCGTTACCATGCAGCAGAAAATTACCCGTTTTGTACGCTATAAAGAGATGAACGCATTTGACGGCAAAACCATAGATAAAGAAACAGGAGAAGTGCTGCATCAAAAAGCACACTTCCCGCAACCTTGGGAATTTTTCGCACAAGAAGTCATGATTCGCGTCTTCGGCAAACTGGACGGCAAACCCGAATTCGAAGAAGCCGATACCCCAGAAAAACTGCGCGCGTTGCTTGCCGAAAAATTATCATCTCGCCCCGAAGCCGTACACGAATACGTTACGCCACTGTTTGTTTCACGCGCGCCCAATCGGAAGATGAGCGGTGCGCATAAAGATACTTTGAGATCTGCTAAACGATTTGTTAAGCATAATGAAAAAATTAGTGTTAAACGAGTATGGTTAACCGAAATCAAGTTGGCAGACCTTGAAAATATGGTTAATTATAAAAATGGTAGGGAGATTGAATTATATGAGGCTCTTAAGGCGCGTTTAGAGGCATATGGAGGTAATGCTAAACAAGCATTTGATCCTAAAAACAATCCGTTTTATAAAAAGGGAGGACAACTAGTTAAAGCTGTGAGAGTCGAAAAAACCCAAGAGAGCGGAGTCTTATTAAACAAAAAAAATGCTTATACCATTGCAGATAATGGAGACATGGTTCGTGTTGACGTATTCTGTAAAACGGATAAGAAAGGCGAAAATCAGTATTTTATTGTTCCCATCTATGCTTGGCAGGTTGCTGAAAACATTCTTCCTGATATTGATTGTAAAGGATACCGGATTGATGATAGCTATACATTCTGTTTTAGCCTGCATAAGTATGATTTGATTGCCTTTCAGAAAGATGAAAAATCTAAAGTAGAATTTGCCTACTATATCAACTGTGATAGCTCTGATGGACGATTCTATTTAGCTTGGCATGATAAAGGCTCTAAAGAACAGCAATTCCGTATTAGTACCCAAAATCTTGTATTGATGCAAAAATACCAAATCGATGAACTGGGCAAAGAAATCAGACCATGCCGTCTGAAAAAACGCCCGCCTGTCCGCTAAATTAATCTATCCCTGTTTCAGACGGCCTGAAGCAGGGATTTTTTATATCAAAATAAGGGGAAAAACATGACTTGGCGCAGCCTGCTCATTCAAAATGGCGGCAAACTATCCTTGCAATGCCGGCAACTGCTGATTCAACAAAACGGCGAGTCCCATACCGTACCATTAGAAGACATCGCCGTTATCATCATCGAAAACCGCGAAACCCTGATTACTGCCCCGCTCCTATCAGCCTTAGCCGAACATGGCTCAACCCTGCTGACATGTGACGAACAGTTCCTACCCTGCGGACAATGGCTGCCTTATGCCCAATATCACCGCCAACTTAAAATCCTCAAGCTGCAGCTGAATATAAGCGAACCCTTAAAAAAGCAACTCTGGCAACATATCATCCGCCAAAAAATCCTAAATCAAGCATTTGTCGCAGACGAAACAGGCAATGATCTTGCCGCCAAACGGCTGCGCACTTTGGCAGTCGAAGTCCGTTCGGGCGATACAGGAAACCGTGAAGCCCAAGCTGCCGCCCTCTACTTCCAAGCCCTCTTTGGAGAAAAGTTTACTCGCAATGACAACAATGCCGTCAATGCCGCATTGAACTACACCTACGCCGTACTCCGTGCAGCAGTTGCACGCGCCCTGACTTTATATGGATGGTTGCCTGCATTAGGCTTGTTTCATAGAAGCGAACTAAATCCATTCAACCTCGCCGATGACTTTATCGAACCCTTACGCCCATTGGCCGACCTGGTCGTTATACATTTGCATGAACAAGGCCGTCTGAAAACTGATCTGACCCCTAATATCAAACAAAACCTTATCAAGACCCTTCACTGTCAAATCTGCATCGAACGGCAATACTTCAGCACCTTGGCTGCCATAGACAAAATGATTTCCTCATTTCAAGCCAGCGTAACTGACAAAAATGCCAAACAGCTGAAACTGCCTGAAATCTTGCCATTGAAAGAATACCAATATGAGTGAGGCCAAATTTATGAGGATTATTGTCTTCTTCGACCTACCGGTTACCACAGCGGCAAAGCGCAAAGCTGCCAATCAATTCCGCCAGTTTCTATTAAAAGATGGATACCAAATGCTCCAGCTTTCCGTATACAGCCGTATTGTCAAAGGTCGAGATTCGTTGCAAAAACACCACAACAGGCTATGTGCAAACCTACCGCAAGAAGGGTCAATCCGCTGTTTGGAAGTAACGGAAAAGCAATATGCCACCATGAAACTACTGTTGGGAGAGCTGAAAACCCAAGAAAAAAGAGTAAATTCAGACCAACTATTATTATTTTAAACACATTTTTTTAGACAAAATAAAACGGGAAACCCTTATAGAATAAGGGTTTCCCGTTGAGGTATTGTAGCACTGCGAAATGAGAAAGGGAGCTACAACTATATTAGAAGTAATTTATCCGCACCCTCAATTGTAGCACTGCGAAATGAGAAAGGGAGCTACAACATGGGCTAAAGTCTCGTTTATTAGTTGAGGATTGTAGCACTGCGAAATGAGAAAGGGAGCTACAACGAGGGGGGATGTAGGATAATGGCGGTTTTAATTGTAGCACTGCGAAATGAGAAAGGGAGCTACAACACAAGAAAAAAGCCCAGTTTCGGCGGTCTTATTGTAGCACTGCGAAATGAGAAAGGGGCCATCCAAATAAAAAAGCACCACCTAAACAGGTAGTGCTTTCATATTAATGTGCTTATTCAGCAGAATCAGCTGCTTTATCAACCAATTCAACCAATGCCAAAGGAGCATTGTCGCCTTTACGGAAACCGTATTTCAGTACACGAACATAGCCGCCGTTACGAGCAGCAAAGCGTGGACCCAATTCGTCAAACAATTTAACTACAACATCACGATCGCGAGTGCGGTCAAAAGCCAAACGACGGTTTGCCAAAGAAGGTTTTTTACCCAAGGTAATCAAGGGCTCAACTACGCGGCGCAATTCTTTTGCTTTAGGCAAAGTTGTCACGATGGTTTCGTGAGTCAACAAGGAATTCGCCATATTGCGCAGCATCGCAGCACGGTGGCTGCTAGTACGGTTTAATTTGCGGTTGCCATTACGATGACGCATGTCATTATCCTTTAATCTTCAAACTTACGGCTTTTCTAAGCCTACAGGCGGCCAAGCTTCTAATTTGGAACCTAATGTCAGACCTTTAGAGGCCAACACTTCTTTGATCTCATTCAAAGATTTACGACCCAAATTAGGGGTCTTGAGAAGCTCGGTTTCAGTACGTTGAATCAAATCGCCAATATAGTAAATATCTTCAGCTTTCAGACAATTAGCTGAACGTACGGTTAATTCCAAATCATCTACAGGACGCAGCAAGATAGGATCGATAGGAGGCGCTTTTTCTTCAACCTCTTCAACCGGAGTACCTTGCAGATCTGCAAAAATAGACATTTGGTCAATTAAGATACGTGCGGCACTACGTACAGCTTCTTCTGGATCAATAGAACCATTGGTTTCAATATCCAAAACCAATTTATCCAAATCCGTGCGTTGCTCTACGCGTGCAGGTTCAACTTCAAAGCTAACACGACTGATGGGCGAAAAGCTCGCATCCAACTGAATCGCACCAATCTGTTTATTCTCATCACGCAATACGCGACGACCTGAAACAGATTGATAACCACGACCTTGCTCTACTTTAATTTCCATGTCGATTTGACCATTGTCGGACAAGTGGCAAATAACATGTTCAGGATTGATGATTTCCACATCGTGTGGCAAATCAATATCACCAGCTACAACAGCACCGGCACCTGCTTTTTTCAAAGTCAACTGAACTTGATTACGACCGTGAAGCTTAAATACGATACCTTTGATGTTCAAGAGAACGTCAACAACATCCTCCTGAACACCATCAATAGTAGAGTATTCGTGCAATACGCCAGAAATAACTACTTCAGTTGGGGCAAAGCCATTCATGGATGACAGTAAGATACGACGCAAAGCATTACCTAAAGTATGACCAAAACCACGCTCAAATGGCTGCATAGACACCTTAGCTCGAGTAGAAGACAAGGTATCTACATCGATTTGACGAGGTTTCAAAAATTCGGTTGTGCTATTTTGCATTTAACTGTCCCTCATTGAGCTAGCATTATTTAGAGTAGAACTCTACCACCAGCTGTTCATTAATATCGCCAGACAATTCTGAGCGATCCGGCATATTTTTGAATACACCTTCCAATTTGTCGGCATCAACAGATACCCAGCTTGGCAAGCCAATTTGAGTAGCCAAGCTCAATGCCTCTTGGATACGTACTTGTTTCTTAGCTTTTTCACGAACAGCTACAACATCGCCTGCTTTAACTTGGAAAGAAGGGATATTAACAACCTGACCGTTTACAACGATAGCTTTATGAGAAACCAATTGACGTGCTTCAGCGCGGGTAGAGCCAAAACCCATACGATAAACGACATTGTCCAAACGGGACTCCAGCAATTGCAACAGCAATTCACCGGTAGAACCTTTACGACGATCAGCTTCCGCAAAGTAACAACGGAATTGGCGTTCTAACACGCCATAAATACGACGGATTTTTTGTTTTTCACGCAATTGCAAACCGTAGTCTGACAAACGTGGTTTTTTCGCACCGTGCTGACCAGGTGCAGAATCCATTTTACATTTTGAATCTAAAGAGCGACGTGCACTCTTCAAAAACAGATCCGTACCTTCGCGACGTGCTAATTTACATTTAGGGCCAATATAACGTGCCATGTTTTAAATCACTCCAATATTAAATACGACGTTTTTTAGGCGGACGGCAACCGTTATGAGGCAACGGGGTAACGTCAGTAATGCTGGTAATCTTGAAACCAAGAGCGTTTAAAGCACGTACAGAAGATTCGCGACCAGGGCCAGGGCCTTTAATGCGGACTTCTAAATTTTTAACGCCATACTCTTGGGCAACTTTACCAGCTGCTTCTGCTGCAACTTGTGCTGCAAATGGTGTACTTTTACGAGAACCTTTAAAACCAGCGCCGCCAGAGGTAGCCCAAGACAATGCATTGCCTTGACGGTCAGTGATTGTAATGATGGTATTGTTGAAAGATGCATGAACGTGCACAATACCCTCGCTTACGGTTTTACGTACTTTTTTACGTACACGCGAAGCTGTGTTTGCTTTAGCCATTAATCAAATTCCTTAAAATTTATTTCTTACCGGCAATCGCTTTGCGCGGACCTTTACGGGTACGGGCATTTGTGCGAGTGCGTTGACCACGACAAGGCAAGCCACGACGATGACGGAAGCCACGATAGCAACCCATATCCATCAGTCGTTTAATGCTCATCGTTACTTCACGACGCAAATCACCTTCAACTTCATATTTAGCAACTTGCTCACGCAAAGCGTCTAATTGAGCCTCGTCCAAATCTTTTGCTTTAGTAGTAGGAGCAATATTTGCTGCCTCACAAATCAATTTAGCACGAGTCGCACCAATACCATAAATAGCCTGAAGGCCAATTACGATATGGGCATTATTAGGGATATTTACCCCTGCAATACGAGCCATATTTTTTCCTTTTTAGGGCAAAGTATGTCACTATACCACAAAATCAATAGTTAAGAAAACTAGCTTCTTAACCTTGACGTTGTTTGTGACGTGGGTCAGTACAAATTACGCGAACTACACGATTACGACGAATAATCTTGCAATTGCGACAAATTTTCTTTACAGAAGGTTGTACACGCATTTTATTTCCTTTTATCGTTTATCTTGCTCGGAAAACAATCCGAGCACGGGTTAAATCATAAGGAGTTAATTCAACTGTTACCTTATCACCTGGAGAAATACGAATATAGTGCATTCGCATTTTTCCAGATATATGACCAAGTACTACATGATCATTTTCCAGTTTTACTTTAAATGTTGCATTGGGCAAAGTCTCAAGGATTTCGCCCTGCATCTGTATGGTATCTTCTTTAGCCATAAGCCTACTTACGTGACAAAGATTTCATATCTGGACGACTCATCAAGTCTTCATACTGACTACTCATTCGATATGAATTGATTTGTGTCCTAAAATCCATTGTAACGACAACCAAAATAAGCAAAGATGTTCCACCTAAATAGAAAGGAACCTTCAATGCCGTCGTTAAAAATTCAGGTATCAGACAGATTGTAGTAATGTACAAAGCACCAAACAATGTCAGTCTTAGTACCACTTTTTCCAAATATCTAGAGGTTTGCTCACCTGGGCGAATACCCGGCACAAATGCACCACTCTTCTTCAAATTTTCAGCCATCTCTTTAGGGCTAAATACTAAAGCAGTATAGAAATAGCAGAAAAAGATGATAGTTGTGGCAAATAATACAATATACAAAGGATGTCCGTGTTGCAGCATTGCAGCAACCTTATGAAGAACAGAATTCGTACTATTTGAACCAAACCAACCTAAAAGTGTAGATGGAAATAAAATGATACTGGAAGCAAAAATAGGAGGAATAACACCTGCCATATTTAGCTTGAACGGCATATGAATGCTTTGCCCCGGCATCATTCCAGAGCCAAACTGTCTTTTAGCATAATGCACAGGAACTTTACGCTGAGCACTCTCAAAATAAACTACAGCATAGATCAACAGCAAAATACCAATCACAATTGATACCGCCATCAACATACTCATAGAGCCTTGTTCAGTCAAAGTTAATAACCGAACAATACCGGATGGGATACCCGATACAATGCCTGCTGTAATAATTAAAGAAATACCATTACCAATACCACGCTCGGTAATTTGCTCCCCTAACCACATCAGAAACATAGTACCTGTAACCAAACAGACTACTGTAGAAATATGAAACTCAAGCGAACTCGTTACAACAACACCTTGTTGATAAACAAATGTTGCAACACCAAAGCTTTGCAATACAGCCAATAATACCGTCCCATACCTAGTATATTTCGTAATTATTTTCCTACCAGCCTCACCTTCCTTCTTTAAAGCTTTTAAAGAAGGAACAATTTCAGAAGCAAGCTGAACAATAATCGATGCCGAAATATAAGGCATGATACCAATTGCAAATATACTAAAGCGCTCCAACGAACCACCCGAGAACATATTTAACATTCCGAATATGCCGTTTGCAGCGCCTTCGTATAACTTAGCTAATGCAACAGCATCTACGCCCGGTACCGGTATATGAGCACCAATACGGAAAACAACTAAAGCACCTAAAAGGAACACCAGACGTTTTTTCAGATCACCAAATTTGGATAATCCTGATAAAGATTGTTGATTAGCCACTGTAGTGCGAGCCTTATTCTTCTACTTTACCACCGGCAGCTTCAATAGCAGCTTTAGCACCTTTAGTAGCTTTTACACCTTTCAAGGTAACTGCTTTTGAGATTTCACCAGAAGCAATAACTTTTACATTAGAAGCAGTTGCAGGAATCAGACCAGCTTGTTTAAGAACCAAGACATCAATCTCGTTCACAGCAATCAGATCCAATTCACTTAAACGAACTTCAGCATTAGCGGCAGCAGTCAAAGATTTGAAACCACGCTTCGGCAGACGGCGTTGCAAAGGCATTTGACCGCCTTCAAAACCTACCTTGTGGAAGCCACCAGAACGGCTTTTTTGACCTTTATGACCACGACCACCTGTCTTACCCAAGCCGCTACCAATACCACGGCCTACACGACGACTAGCGTGAGTAGCACCCTCAGCAGGTTGAATAGTATTCAAAAACATATTAAGACTCCACTTTCAACAAGTAGCTGATTTTATTGATCATGCCACGGTTTTCAGGGGTATCCAAAACCTCCACAGTATGCTCACGGCGGCGTAAACCTAAACCACGAGCACATGCACGATGAGATTCAATTGTACCGATCAGGCTCTTAACCAATGTAACTTTAATCTTTTTTTGCTCAGTCATGGTTAGCTCCCAAAATATCTTCTACTGTCAAGCCACGTTTAGCAGCAATATCAGCAGGGGTATACAGTTTAGACAAACCGTCTAATGTAGCACGTACAATATTGTAAGGGTTAGTAGAACCATGTACTTTAGCTGAGATGTTATGGATACCCATAGCATCAAATACTAAACGCATTGGACCACCAGCTTTTACACCGCTACCTTCTTTAGCAGGTTGCATAAATACCTTAGTAGCACCATGACGACCAATAACTTCATGATGAATAGTACCGTTTTTCAAAGGCACTTTAATCATAGAGCGTCGAGCTTGATCCATTGCTTTTTGAACAGCAACTGGTACTTCTTTTGATTTACCTTTACCCATACCGATGCGACCATCACCATCACCAACAACAGTCAGTGCAGAGAAAGCCATGATACGGCCACCTTTAACTACTTTAGTCACGCGATTAACTGCGACCATCTTTTCAATCAGTCCGTCACCGCGTTCTTCAATTTCATGTTTTGCCATCTGAAAGTCTCCAAATATTAGAAGCTTAAACCATTTTCACGTGCAGCTTCAGCCAAAGCTTTCACACGACCGTGATATTGGAAACCTGAACGGTCAAAAGCAACTTTTTCAACACCCACTGCTTTAGCTTTTTCAGCAATACGCTTACCAACTACAGCTGCTGCTTCAACGTTGCCACCTGATTTCAGGCTACTACGTACTTCAGCTTCCAATGTAGAGGCTTGAGCCAATACTTTATCACCTTCAGCACTAATTACTTGAGCATAAATATGATTATTGCTGCGGAACACACATAATCTTACCATTTTCAAGTCCGCAATACGCGCACGGGTTTTGCGTGCACGACGGAGTCGGGTTGTATGTTTATCCATTAGTGAACCTCAATTATTTTTTCTTGGCTTCTTTCATCACTACTACTTCACCTACATAACGAATACCTTTACCTTTATAAGGCTCAGGAGAACGGAATGCACGAATTTCAGCAGCGACTTGGCCAACCACTTGTTTATCTGCACCAGTCAAAACGATTTCTGTTTGGCTAGGAGTTTGAACGGAAACACCTTCAGGCATTTCATATACGATTGGATGAGAGAAACCCAAAGACAGGTTCAAAACTTTACCTTGAGCTTGGGCACGATAACCCACACCAATCAATTGAAGTTTTTTCTCAAAACCTTCAGAAACACCCTTAACCATGTTATTAACCAATGCACGAGCAGTACCAGACATAGCATTAGCCTGTTTACTGTCATTTTTTGCAGCAAAAGTCAATTTACCATCGTTCAGTTCAATAGCAACATCGGAATGCAAAGGAAAAGACAATTCGCCGTTTTTACCTTTGATAACCAATGCATCTGTTCCGAATTTTACTTCTACACCAGCAGGAACAGTCACTGGGTTTTTTGCGACGCGTGACATTTACTTTTCTCCACTAGGCTACGATGCACAACAACTCACCACCCACACCCTCAGAACGGGCTTTGCGATCAGTCATTACACCTTTAGAAGTACTAACAATAGCGACACCCAGGCCATTCATTACGCTAGGGATCTCACTTGATGCTTTGTAAATACGCAAACCTGGACGTGAAACACGTTTAATTTGCTCAATCACAGGACGACCTGCATAGTATTTCAATTGAATTTCCAATACCGGTTTTGCATCAGCAGAAACCGCAAAATCCTCGATATAACCTTCTTCTTTCAGAACTTTTGCAATTGCACATTTCAGTTTAGAGGAAGGCATGGCAACTGCTGCTTTATTAGCACGTTGCGCATTGCGAATACGAGTCAACATATCGGAAATAGGATCATGCATACTCATTATTTATACTCCTATTACCAGCTAGCTTTAACAACACCAGGGATCTCGCCACGCATAGCGATTTCACGGATTTTAATACGGCCCAAACCAAATTTACGGAAAGTGCCACGAGGACGACCTGTTAAAGCACAACGACGACGTTGACGTACAGGTGCTGCATTACGAGGAATGGATTGAAATTTCAAACGTGCTTCAAAACGTTCTTCTTCAGTCGCATTAGCATCATTAATAACAGCGAAAATTGCCTCACGTTTAGCTGCAAACTTTTTCGCCAATGCTTGACGTTTCAGCTCACGATTAATAAGTGCTTTCTTAGCCATGATTATCCTTTAAACGGAAACTTGAACAGTGACAACAAAGCTTTCGCTTCTTCATCAGTTTTTGCAGTAGTTGTAATAGTAATATTCAAACCACGCAAAGCATCGATTTTATCGTATTCAATTTCCGGGAAAATAATTTGCTCACGAACGCCCATATTGTAATTGCCACGACCATCAAATGATTTACCGCTTACACCACGGAAGTCACGTACGCGAGGCAACGCAATAGTAATCAAACGATCCAAGAATTCAAACATTTGATCACGACGCAAAGTTACTTTGCAACCAACTGGATAGTTATCACGGATTTTAAAACCCGCGATAGATTTACGAGCAACAGTAACAACTGGTTTTTGACCAGCAATTTTCTCTAAATCAGAAACAGCGTGTTCCATAACTTTTTTATCAGCAACAGCTTCACCCACACCCATATTCAAGGTGATTTTTTCAATACGTGGAACTTCCATTACTGATTTGTAACCAAATTGTTTAACCAATTCAGGAACAACTGTATCTTTATAAAACTCTCTCAAACGAGCCATGTTATCTCCTTATGCTCCAATGATAGAGCCATTTGATTTGAAGAAACGAACGCGTTTAACTTTGCCTTCATTTTCAATCAGCTTAATACCAACACGGTCTGCTTTATTAGTTTCCGGATTCAGGATTGCAACATTAGAAATATCCAAAGGCATTTCTTTAGTAATAATGCCACCCTCAATACCGCGCATTGGATTAGGTTTTTGATGGCGTTTTACAACATTAACACCCTCAACAACAACTTTATCACCCAATACTCGAACTACTTGACCTTGCTTACCTTTATCTTTACCGGTAATCACTACAACCTGATCGCCTTTAATGATTTTATTCATCGCGCTATTCCTTATAATACTTCAGGCGCCAATGAAACGATTTTCATAAATCGCTCAGTACGCAATTCACGGGTTACCGGACCAAAAATACGAGTACCCAGAGGTTCAAGTTTATTATTCAACAACACAGCAGCATTGTTATCGAATTTAATTAACGCACCATCAGGACGACGCACACCCTTAGCAGTACGAACAACTACCGCATTGTATACATCACCTTTTTTGACACGACCACGTGGGGCTGCATCTTTAACTGCAACTTTAATAATATCGCCAACAGAAGCGTAGCGACGCTTAGATCCGCCTAATACTTTGATGCACATTACGCGACGCGCACCAGAGTTATCAGCCACATCTAAGATGGTCTGCATTTGAATCATATTAGTACCTTTAAATTAACCAACTTAATTTACCACTTTCATATAACTCGCACCTTACTTTAAGCTGCTTATTAAATGAAACCATCACGGTTCTAGTAAACCAGTCTTGGATCCCGAAGGGAGAGAAACTTCCATAAGAAGCTGGAAGATAAGAAACGAAGTTTACACGCAAATTAACTTTGCTGCAAGACTTCGTTTCTTATTAAGCTACATTACTGTGTTTTAAATCAAACAGTACGCGCTTTCTCAACCAATTCTTTTACAACCCAAGACTTGGTTTTTGACAAAGGACGAGATTCCTCGATTACCACTACATCACCAATGCCATATTGATTGTTTTCATCATGAGCATGGATTTTAGTTGATAAACGAATAATTTTACCGTACAGAGGGTGTTTAACTTTACGTTCAACCAATACTGTAACAGTTTTGTCCATTTTGTCGCTTACCACTTTGCCTTGCAAAGTACGAACATTTTTAGCTTCGCTCATTACTTAGCACCTTTTTCAGTTAAAATGGTTTTAATACGAGCAATATCGCGACGTACACGTTTCAACTCGCTAGATTTACCCAACTGACCGGTTGCATTTTGCATGCGTAAGCCAAACTGAGCTTTCAACAAGTCCAACAAATCAGAGTTTAATTGCTCAATAGATTTGTCTTTCAATTCATTTGCTTTCATTATTGACCCACCTGTCTTACTACAAAGGTTGTAGGAATAGGCAATTTGGCAGCGGCCAATTCAAATGCTTCACGAGCCAAAGACTCAGGAACACCGTCCATTTCGTACAATACTTTGCCTGGTTTAACTTCAGCAATGTAATATTCCACATTACCTTTACCGCCACCCATACGGACTTGGATAGGTTTCTCAGTAATTGGTTTATCAGGGAATACACGAATCCAAATACGACCGCCACGTTTAATATGACGAGTCATAGTACGACGAGCAGCTTCGATTTGGCGGGCAGTCAAACGACCACGGCCTACGGCTTTCAAACCGAACTCACCGAAACTTACTTTGTTACCGCGAGTAGCAATACCGGTATTACGACCTTTTTGTTGCTTGCGATATTTCAGTCTAGTTGGCTGCAGCATTACGTCCACCTGCCTTTCTTTGTTTCTTCTCATGCTCAGGTTTAGAAGATTTAATATTACCTTCTGTATAAACCCAAACTTTCAGACCCAGCACACCATAAGTGGTGTGTGCTTCGCTAGTTGCATAATCTACGTTCGCACGCAAAGTATGCAAAGGCACACGACCTTCACGGTACCATTCGCTACGAGCGATATCTGCACCATTCAGACGGCCTGAAGTCATGATCTTGATGCCTTTAGCACCAGAACGCATTGCATTTTGCATTGCACGTTTCATAGCGCGACGGAATTGAACACGTTTTTCAAGCTGCTGGGCAATACCATCAGCAATGATTTGTGCATCCAATTCAGGACGACGAATCTCTTCAATATTTACATGAACAGGCACACCCATCAGAGCTTGCAAGTCACGCTTCAAGATTTCAATATCCTCACCTTTTTTACCAATAACCACACCTGGACGAGCAGAGTGAATGGTAATACGTGCAGATTTAGCAGGACGCTCGATCACTACGCGACCAACTGAAGCATTAGCCAGTTTTTTACGCAAGTAGTTACGAACATCAATATCTTGTTTCAAAACAGTAGAAAAGTCGGTGCTTTTAGCAAACCATTTTGAAGCCCAGTCTTTAGTTACCGCCAGGCGAAAGCCTGTAGGGTTAATCTTTTGTCCCATAGCTTTTCCTTAGTTGCCCACTGTCACATTAATATGACAAGTTTGTTTCTCGATGCGGTTACCGCGACCTTTGGCACGAGCTTGGAAACGTTTCAAGCTTGGGCCTTTGTCAACAAAGATAGTTACCACTTTCAATTCGTCAATATCAGCACCATTGTTGTGCTCGGCATTGGCGATTGCTGATTCCAATACTTTTTTAATCAGCTCAGCACCTTTTTTAGGGCTGAATGCCAAGATATTCAAAGCTTGGGCAACGTCTTTACCACGAATTAAATCAGCCACCAAACGAGCTTTTTGAGCTGAAATACGGGCGTTTTTATGTTGTGCACTTACTCTCATGATTCACCTTATTTCTTTTTAGCCTTTTTATCAGCCAAGTGGCCTTTAAAGGTACGGGTCAATGAGAACTCACCCAATTTATGACCAACCATATTGTCGCTGATGAACACAGGCACGTGAGTGCGACCGTTGTGAACAGCGATAGTTAGACCGATAAAATCAGGCAAAATGGTAGAACGACGTGACCAAGTTTTAATTGGGCGTTTGTCGTTGCTTGCACGAGCAGCATCTACTTTTTTCAGCAAATGCAGGTCTACATATGGGCCTTTTTTTAATGAACGAGCCATACTAATTAACCTTTATTTGAGTAACGACGACGAACAATCATGTTATCCGTGCGTTTGTTATTACGAGTGCGGTAGCCCTTAGCAGGAGTACCCCATGGGCTAACCGGTTCGCGAGCCTCACCAGTACGGCCTTCACCACCACCATGTGGGTGATCAACAGGGTTCATTACAACACCACGAACGGTCGGACGAATACCACGCCAGCGGTTAGCACCAGCTTTACCGATTTTTTTCAGGCTTTGTTCTTCGTTACCAACTTCACCGATAGTTGCACGGCAATTTACGCTAATTTTGCGTACTTCACCAGAACGCAAACGAACTTGTGCGTAAGCACCTTCTTTTGCAAGCAATACCGCAGAAGCACCAGCAGAACGCGCAATTTGCGCACCTTTACCTGGTTTCATTTCGATACAGTGAATAGTTGTACCAACAGGAATATTGCGGATCGGCAGAGTGTTACCTACTTTGATAGCAGCCTCAGCACCGGAAACCAATACTGCACCTGCTTGAATACCACGAGGAGCAATGATGTAGCGACGCTCACCATCTGCATAGCACAACAGTGCGATAAATGCAGTACGGTTAGGGTCATATTCGATACGCTCTACTTTCGCAGGGATACCGTCTTTGTTACGTTTGAAATCTACAACGCGGTAATGATGTTTATGGCCACCACCTTTATGACGGGTAGTGATATGACCATTGTTGTTACGACCGGCAGTAGAATTTTTCTTTTCCAGCAGAGGTGCATAAGGTGCACCTTTGTGCAAACCTTCTGTTACCACGCGAACCATGCCGCGACGGCCTGCAGAGGTCGGCTTCATTTTAACGATTGCCATTTTGTTTATTCCTTATCTGCAGCTGCAGCAGCGGCTTCCAAATCCAACTCTTGACCGGCAGCCAGGCTTACATAAGCCTTTTTAACATCGCTGCGACGACCTAAAGTACGACCAAAACGTTTAACTTTACCTTTAATGGTAACAGTAGTAACGTCTGCAACTTGAACGCCGAACAGCAGCTCAACAGCCGCTTTAATTTCAGGTTTGGTTGCATTTGCCAAAACTTTAAACGTCATTTGGTTACGTTTTTCAGCCAATACGTTGCTTTTTTCAGAAACGATAGGTGCCAAGATTACTTGAGTCAAACGTTGTTGATTCATACCCATTGCTCCTCTAATTGTGCAACTGCATCTTTAGTGATAACGACTTTTTTGTAACGCAGCAAGCTGTAAGGATCAACTTGTTGAGCTTCCAAAACTAATACGTTAGGCAAGTTGCGTGAAGCCAAGTAAACATTCTCGTCGAGCTGTTTAGTTACAAACAGAACTTGCTCCAAACCCAAGTTTTTCACTTGTTCGGCAAAAACTTTGGTTTTAGGAGTTTCAGCAGTCAATGCTTCGATTGCAAATAAACGTTCATCACGAGCCAGTTGGGATAAAATAGTCGCCATACCGGCACGATACATTTTACGGTTCACTTTTTGAGTGAAGTTTTCGTCAGGTTTGTTTGGGAATGCACGACCACCTTTACGCCACAGCGGAGAAGAAGTCATACCAGAACGAGCACGACCGGTACCTTTTTGGCGCCATGGCTTTTTAGTAGAGTGGTTTACTTCGGCACGAGTTTTTTGAGCACGATTACCAGAACGGGCATTTGCCAAGTAAGCAGTAACCAGTTGGTGAACCAAAGCTTCATTGTATTCACGAGCAAACAAAGCATCAGAAACAGCCAAGCTGCCAGATACTTGTCCTTTAGCGTCAATTACTTTCAATTCCATTACGCACCTACTTTCACGCTAGGACGAACCACGACGTCGCTGTTAACCGAACCCGGAACAGCACCTTTAACCAACAAGAGTTGGCGTTCAGCATCAACACGTACAACTTCCAATTTTTGAACAGTTGCTTTAGTGTTACCGTATTGACCTGCCATACGTTTACCAGGGAACACGCGACCAGGGTCTTGTGCCATACCGATAGAACCAGGAACACGGTGAGAACGGGAGTTACCGTGGGAAGTACGTTGAGCACCGAAGTTATGACGTTTGATCGTACCAGAGAAACCTTTACCTTTAGAGGTACCGGTTACATCTACCAATTGACCAACTTCAAACATAGAAACGGTAATTTCATCACCGGCTTTCAATTCAGCCAGTTTTTCTTCAGTCAAAGCAAACTCAACCAAACCGCGACCAGCTTCAACACCTGCTTTAGCAAAGTGACCGGCTTCAGTTTTGTTGACACGATTAGCTTTTTTCTGACCAAAGGTAACTTGTACAGCAGTGTAGCCGTCAGTATCTTTGGATTTCACTTGTGTAACGCGGTTGGCAGACATATCCAAAACGGTTACCGGAACAGAAACACCCTGTTCGTCGAACACGCGAGTCATACCAACTTTGCGTCCAACCAGACCTAAAGTCATGATTATTTTCCTTTTAAGTAAAGGGGCGGGCTACGATTGGCCTGCCTTTCAGACAAAGTTAAACTTGATACGGATGTACCAAGTCCGCCATTATAATTGACAAATCAAAGAAATATCAACAAAAATTTCAATTTTACTTCTTAAACCCATCATTTTTTTCGGATGAAGTGTTGCCAAATATCTGAAAATTTTCAGACGGCCTAAGAATTCTATAAAAAACCGAACAGCCAAACTGTTCGGTTTTTTAGTTCTTATTGAACTTTAATTTCTACATCCACACCTGCTGGAAGATCCAGTTTCATCAGTGCATCAGTAGTTTTGTCAGTCCAATCCACGATGTCCATCAGACGCAAGTGGGTACGGATTTCCAATTGTTCACGAGAAGTTTTGTTCACGTGAGGAGAACGCAAGATGTTGAAACGTTCGATTTTAGTTGGCAAAGGAATCGGACCTTTAACAACAGCGCCAGTACGTTTGGCAGTTTCAACAATTTCTTGCGCAGAACGGTCAATCAGACTGTAATCATAAGCTTTCAGGCGGATACGGATTTTTTGGTTTGCCATTTATCAATATCCCTCAATTAAGCAATTACAGAAGAAACCACACCCGCACCTACGGTACGACCACCTTCGCGAATCGCAAAGCGCAGACCTTCTTCCATAGCGATTGGCGCAATCAGTTCTACAGTAATGGTCACGTTCTCACCTGGCATTA